>JAICJR010000183.1 GCA_025928345.1 Thermoleophilaceae bacterium
GGCGCCTATCACTTGGTCCCCACATTGAGTGGTTGCAAGGCGTTTACTACGGCCACGGGATCGGTCTGGCTGCTGTGCCCTGGGATCGCGACGTAGAGGCCGTCAAGCATTGTGTTGCTCGGGATGGGGCCTCCCTGGCCAAGGACCAGGAGTCCTTCCGTCGGCGTCGGCGAGAGGCTGATGCAGTTCACTCCCCAGTACAGCTCGCACTGCGGCGCCTCCTTGATCTCGAACGCGCCGGGGCTGTCGGCCGAGCCACCGAGTGGTGCGTACGTGAAGATGACTCCGACCGACCGGGTTGGCTGCTTGCCGGACTGTGGGGCATAGCCGTAGACGAGCTGCTGCTCCTCGACTTTCGCGAGCTGGTAGCCGTTCCAGGTCTGTCCAAGCCAGAGTGCCTGTCCGCCGAGGAGGCCGGGCGCCTGGCTCGCGGCGATCGGCGTGGTTGCTTCCGCCGTGGCTGTCTTGGGCGGGTACTGAACCGCGGGATGGGTGAACAGTGAGGGTTCGTAGGCTTGCGTGTCGATCTGGGCCACGGTGAACTGCACGGGGTTGGCGTTGTCCGTGCGGACGAGGATGGGCGCGTAGGTCGAGGCGTCGATCGCCACGTCCTCGGCCGGGATGTAGTCCTTGGGCTGGGCGGTGATGTGGAGCCAGATCACCTGGTGGCCGTCGACTTCTCCGGTACCGGTCTTGGTCGCCTGGCCGGCGGCGAGGGCGGACTGGTAGTCGTCGACGAAACCGGCGAGTGCAGGCTCGAGCGTCGGAGACGGCCCTCTGTCGTTGGTCGGGAACTGGCTGTCGGGGCCTACGGGGCCGTAGGAGCTGAAGTCACCCTGCGAGGTTTCTAGGAACTGGCTGACGATGGAGCCGGACAGCGACGTGACCGTCATGTTCAGATCGCGGCTCTGGTCGTACCAAATCTCCCTGCGCAGTGTGGCCTGGATCGGCGTGCCGCTCGGCAGCGAGACCGCCTTGTACCAGGGCGCCGGCTGCTCCGTGACCACGTGCAGCACTTCTCCCGTCCCGACCGCTGCCAGGGCGCGCTGGACGAGCGTGCCGCCTCCGCCGCTCGCCGGCCAGAACGCCACCGCGGCGAATACGAGCACCGCAAGTGCCACGGCACCACCGAAGGCAACCGTCAGTCTCCGCACCGCACGGCGCGGACGCCGAGCGGCGAAACCGCGTGGAGAAAACAGCCGTTGTGACGAGTCGCCCTTCGTGATCTGCTCGACTCGGACAAGGACGTCGTCCCACTCGCACACCGTCTCCTCCTCCGGCACAAGGGGATCAAGTAGCGCCTGAAGCGCGCGTTCGTCCACCATCATCGGGGCACCTCCTCAAATAGATGACGCAGCGCAGAGCGTGCGCTGCTGAGGGTCGCCGCGACGGTGCCGGCACTCACCTCGAGCGCCTCGGCGATCGTCGCGTAATCCAGCCCGGCGTAGTAGCGCAAGAACACCGTCTGGCGCTGGCGCTCTGGAAGCGCCGCCACGGCGGCCCGCAGCCGCGGATCGGAGCCGCTTGCATGGCCGTTCCTCGTCGCCCGCTGATCGGCCTCGTCGAGCGGCTCGGCTCGCCTACGCCTTGCCGCACGCTGTTGCATCAACGCCGCGTTCACCACGGCTCGCCACAGCCAGCCCTCAAGTGAACCCTCGCGCCGGAACTCCTCGCGGCTCACCACCGCCCGCGCGAACGCCTCCTGCACGGCGTCACGAGCGGCGTCAGCGTCACCCAAGATCCCACGCGCGACGCGCCGAAATTCAGGCAGTCGCGCACGGTACAGCGCCTCGATCTCGTCCAGTGTTGCGCCCGATTCGATCGTCGGTCCCACTATGTAGACGATGCCACTTCCGCTCGATTTCTTTAGACGTCCCATCGAGCAGCGGCCACAGCAGCGAGGTCGCCTATTAGCTCGGCGAGTTGGTGCGTGCGTCCGCACTCAGACGCACTACGGGCTCAGAGGCGTGCGTCCGTACTCAGACGCACTACGGGCTCAGACTCGGACGATGCGCGGACAACTGTGCTTACGGGCTCAACCTCTGCAGGACCCCGCGCACAGTCGACGGCCACCACGTCTTGCCGCCGTGCGCTGTCGGGATCCGGTCGGCGTTGAGGTCTGCAGCGATCTGGCGGAGGCTCTTGCCGGCAAAGCGCTCATCGCGGATGCGCTTCGCGATCTCCAGGGGGACGGCTGGCTTCCGCCCTCGTGTTGCTGGCTCAAGCCGGGGTCGTGCCGTCCTTCGCCGCTCGACGGCGAGTCGCTCGAGTTCATCCACAGGGATCAGCTTGCCACCCCAAGGCATCTCGATCGTGTCGACGTACGGGAGTAGGCGCCGGAGGGTGGAGCGGCTGATGCCGAGGACCTGCGCGGCCTGACTGCGGGTGTAGGCGAGACGTTCGACGTAGCTCGCCTCACGGATGACCACGCGCGACGGCGCGACCTGTGGCCACTGCTGGACGGGAGTGGTCGGATCGTGAGCCAACCGGAGGTGGCGGCGTGCCTTGTCGGCGCGCCTTTGCTGGCGGCGGCGGGACATGGCGTACGAGCGTACACAAACGATAGGACGATTCTGCACCTTGGTGCATCTGCGTCTCTCCTGCTATTCTTGTACGGAGGAAGCGGCTATTCGCCCGCCGTCGAGACGTCAGCGCCCGATGTAGAGGCCGCGCCTGAGGCCGTGCTCGAGTTCGATCACGCGCTGCATCGTCTGCAAGGCCGGACGGTCCTGCTCACGGCCGAGAACGGCAAGCATGCGCGCATGGTCGTCCGCGGAGGCGACCGAGGGACGTAGCCCCTGGCCCAGCGGCTCGCGTACGGCGCGGCGGCGCAGGTCGTCGTAGCCGCGCGTGCCCGCCGGCTCCGGCACGATCTTCAACTCACCCGCATCCGTGCGCAGCTCGAGCACGCCGCGGCCGACAAGATCACGCTCCAGCGCCGGCTGCTTGCCGTCGGGGCGGCGCGCGTTCAACTCCTCCAATGCGAGGCCCAGCCGACGCAGGTTCTCCTCCCGCGTCGAGGGGACGATGTCGATCCCGTCGGTCAACTCGGCCGAGCCATGGATCACCCGGCCCAGTGCCCCGACCACGATATAGGTCACCCGATGACGCTCCAGCGCCTGCAGCACCAGGTACGGATCAAACGGCTCGGCCATCTAGGCTTCACGCACCTTCAGCATCGCCTGCAGCCGCTCCTGCGGCGTCCGCTCCAACGCCCGCTGCAGCTCAGCCTCATCGCCGGGGTCGGGCGGCTGGTAGAGCACCAGCGTCATCTCCAGATCGAAGCCACAAGCCTGCAACAACTCCCGTAGCGTCTCCAGACTCGGCGTCACCACATCACGCTCCCAGCGCGCGATCTGCGCCCGATCCTTGCCGCTCCGCTCCGACAGCTGCCCCTGCGAGAGTCCCGCTCGCGTCCGTGCCTGCCGGATCAACGTTCCGCTCGTCACACGTCCATCCTACGGTACCGAGCGTAACTACTCCTAGTTGATTTATCTGCTACACTAGCTCGCATGCCGCGGAATGCCGCCGCGCACCAGCTCCAGCTCGAGGTCGTGCCGGTCGAGCAACCCAAGGCGCCAGCCCGCCACGGGAAAGAGGCGCGCGCGCAGCCGAAGCTAGGCCCCCGGCTCGCACTCAGCCCAGACGAAGCCGCGGGCGTCCTCGGCGTCAGCCGCGACTACCTGGACGAGCACGTGATCGGCGAACTCCGGATCGTCCGCCGCGGCCGCCGCATCCTGATCGCGCTCGCCGAGCTCGAGCGCTGGCTCGACCGGGCCGCCGCCCGGGGCACTGTCGCGCGGGAAGCCTGATGCGGAAGTCCACGACCGGGATCGACGTGCGGCACCGACGCGACTGCCCGGCCGCGCGCAACCGCGAAGCTCGCTGCAGGTGCAGTCCCTCGTACCAGGCTCACGTCTGGAGCGCCCGAGAGCGCAAGCGCATCCGCAAGACCTTCCGCAGCTTCGATGAGGCAAAGGCCTGGCGCGCCGAAACGCTCGTTGGGCTCCGCCGCGGCACGATGCGCGCACCCTCGGCCACGACGCTTCGAGAGGTCTGGGAGACGTGGCTCGCCGGTGCGGGCGTTGGCACGATCCGGAACCGCTCAGGCGACAAGTACAAGCCGAGCGTTCTGCGCGGCTACGAGACATCGATGCGCCTGCGCGTGCTGCCCGAGCTCGGCGGTGCGAAGCTGACCGAGATCACCCGCCTCGATGTCCAGGATCTGGTCGACCGCATGCTCGGCAGGGGACGCGACGCGAGCACCATCCGGAACACGCTCATCCCCCTCCGGGCTGTCTATCGTCGAGCGCTTGCACGCGGGGAGGTCGCCGTCAATCCCGTCAGCGGAGTCGAGCTGCCGTCCGTGCGCGGCCGACGCGATCGCATCGCCTCGCCGAAAGAGGCGGCCGCGTTGATCGCCGCCTTACGCGAAGAGGACCGCGCCGTCTGGGCGACCGCGTTCTACGCCGGGCTCCGGCTCGGCGAGCTGCTGGCGCTTCGCGACGGCGACGTCGACCTCGAGACCGGCGTCATCCGGGTCGAGCGCTCCTGGGACCCCCACGTAGGAGTCATCGAACCGAAGAGCCGCGCCGGGAGGCGGTCGGTGCCGATCGTCGCCGCTCTGCGCCCCCACCTCGCTGCGCGCAAGTTGCGGCGGCGCAGCGCTGCGGAGTTCTTTTTCGGCGACCGCGGGCGCCCGTTCAACCGCAATGCCCTGGTCAACCGGGCGGACCGCGCTTGGAAGAAAGCCAAGCTCTCCCGTATCGGCCTGCATGAGTGCCGGCACACGTTCGCGTCGATCCTCATCGCCGCGGGCGTCAATGCAAAGGCTCTCTCGACGTACCTCGGCCACAGCTCGATCCAGATTACGCTCGACCGCTACGGGCACCTCATGCCCGGCAACGAGAGCGAAGCCGTCGCGCTCGTCGACGCCTACCTCGAGCGCGCCTCCGGCACGAACCGCTGAAGTAGGCCGAGCGACTGCCGCTGGATTGTCGTGCCCCCCGGCGCGCGACAGTCGTGCGACAGTGCGCGACAGTCCTAAGCGGATCTGAGCCGATTCAGCCGGACTCCGGAAGGGCACCGTGCGCCCACCGCATTCGCTCAACCATGCGGCTCACAGGCAAACAAGCGGAGGGGGAGGGATTTGAACCCTCGATCCGCCTAACGACGGATAACGGTTTTCGAGACCGCCGCATTCGACCGCTCTGCCACCCCTCCGCGGGTGGGCGCAGAACCCCGGCGGGCGCTGCGCTAGCGGAGAAGGAGGGATTCGAACCCTCGATGGAGCCATTCAGCCCCATAACGCCTTAGCAGGGCGCCGCCTTCAGCCACTCGGCCACTTCTCCGGAGCCGAACAGAGTACCGAAGCGTCCCGCGGGCCTCCGGCCGGCTCAGCCGAAGAAGTTCACGGCCGCGACCATCAACCCGAACACGACGATCGACGCGATCGCGAACACGCTGAGACCCGCAGGCCCCGGGAAATCCGGCTTGTAGCGCGGCATGAGGAACGAGGCCGCGAGCGCGAAGGCGATGAAGACCGCCGCGACGACGATGAGGCCGACCTCGTGACCCGTCGAGAGCTCTGCTCCCAGCACACCGCTATTTCACCAGATCAGGCACTCGCGAGCAGCCGCTCCTCGCGCCGCCGGCGCTCGCGCAAGATCCACCAGGCGAGGGCACCGAGCAGGAGGATCGGGCTGAGGACCACGAGCGCGTAGAGGACGATGATCCCCTCGAGCCCGAGGAAGCCTCCGGCCGAGCCGAGGAACCGGTCGAAACGGCCGCTCTTGTGATGGTGGTGCACGACGACCGCGTGGTTGCGCGTCGTGAGCAGGAGCGAGATGTCGGCGGTCGCGCCGGACGCGAGCGTGTTGTTGCGCGCGTGCCGCAGCTGCGCGAGCGCGTGGCGCGCGTTGTTGAGCCGGATCTGGATGTTCACGCGCTCGGTGGCGGACAGCGTCCCACTCTCGAGCGCCTGCACGTAGACGGTGATCGCGCGCCGCAGCGAGCCGATCCCGCTGTTCTGCTGCGTGAGCTTCGTCTGCAGGTCCTGCGTCGAGACCTGCTGCGAGAGGAGCGTACCGAGGGTGGAGAGCTTCGCGATCGCGGCCTGCGCCTTCTGAACCGGGACGCGCAGCTGCAACACCGCCTCGCCGAAACCGTGCTGGGAGTTCTGGTAGCGGACGGACTGGGCGTAGCCGTCATAGGAGCCGACGATCTGCGATGCCTCGTTCGTCCTGGCCGAGAGCTGAGCGCGGCTCTTCACCTGCACCTGGAGCGTGGCGACC
>JAICJR010000055.1 GCA_025928345.1 Thermoleophilaceae bacterium
ATCCGATTGGGTGTTTCCATGCTCACTCCTCGGTCGCTTTAGACTCCTAAGTCGTGAGCGACGGGTTCTCGCCCCCATGTGCCGCGTACTTGGTTGCGTAGCCGCGGAGCCGGTCTCCTTGCGGCACGAGCTGCTCGAGGCGGACAACCCGATGATCCGCCAGTCCGAGGATCACGATTCCGGCTGGGGCCTCGCCGTCTACAAGCGTGGCGAGGGCGAGGAGCCGGTGTGCAAGCGCTTCCCGCAAGCGGCGTTCGAGGACGACGGCTTCCAGGCCGCCACCGAGCTGCGCGGCCGGATCTTCAACGTGCACGTGCGGCGGGCGACGATGGGCGGCCTCGTGATGCAGAACACGCATCCGTTCTGCCTCGGGCCGTACTCGTTCGGCCACAACGGCACGGTCCTCCACTTCCCGCGGCTGCTCGACATGGACGTGCAGCCGCCGAAGGGCACGACCGACAGCGAGCACTTCTTCAACTACCTGATGTCGCACCTCGACCGCGGCGACATCGTCGGCTCGCTGCGGAGCGCCGTGACCGCCGTGATCGAGCGCTCACCCTTCTCCGGGCTCAACTTCCTGTTCGGCGACGGCGAGCGCCTCTACGCGTACAAGCTCGGCATCTTCGAGCTGCACTGGCTCCACCGGCCTGGGCAGCTGCTCGTGGCGTCCGAGCAGATCACGGACGAGCCGTGGCACTGCGTGGCGCAGGACGTTCTGCTCACGCTCGATCCGAACGACGTCGAGGAGCCGCACGCCGAGCGGCTCCTGGGCGACGAGCTGGTCGAGCGCGCGGAGATCGTGAAGTTCACCGAGGGGCACGATCTTCGCGGCGAAGAGCGCGGACGGTTCGCGGCTGAGCGGGCCGCGCGCCTGGCCGCCGCCGAGTGACCCGCCGACTCGCGCTGTTCCTCAATCCCGCCGCGGCCGGCGGTCGTGCTGCGCGCGCGCTCCCGCTTGTGAGAGACGAGCTCGACCGGATGCGCGCGAGCTATCGCGTTGCCGATACCCGCAGCCTCGAGCAGACGCGCGAGGCTGCGCTCGAGGCCGCCGCGGCGGGCGAGACCGTGGTCGGGATCGGCGGCGACGGCCTGGTTGGCTGCCTCGCGGGTGCGCTCATGAACACGGATGCCGCGCTCGGGATCATCCCCGGCGGGCGCGGGAACGACTTCGCGCGCGTGCTCGGCATTCCGCCGGACCCGCAGGCCTCCGTGCACCTCGTGATGGAGGGCGAGGAGCGGCTCGTGGACGTCGCGCACGTGAATGGCAACCCGTTCGTCGGCATCGCCAGCGTGGGCTTCGACTCCGACGCGAACCGGCTCGCCAACGAGGCGCGCGTGGTGAAGGGCCAGCTCGTCTACCTCTACGCGGGCCTGCGCACACTGGTGGAGTGGAAGCCCGCTACGTTCGACGTCGTGGTGGATGGCGAACATCACAGCGCGGTGGGCTACGGCGTGGCGGTGGCCAACTCGAAGGCGTACGGCGGCGGCATGTACCTCGTGCCGCACGCCGAGCTCGACGACGGCCGCCTCGACGTTCTGCTCACGACGCAGGACTCGAAGCTGCACCACCTCGCGCTGATACCGAAGCTGTTCAAGGGCAAGCATGTGGACGACCCGTACCTGCGCTGGCTCGCCGGCTCCGAGATCGAGGTGAGCGCGGACCGGCCGTTCACCGTCTACGCCGACGGCGATCCGATCGCGGATCTGCCCGTGAAGATCGGCGTGACGAAGCAGGCGCTGCGGGTGATCGCGCCGCGATGATGCGGCTCAAGCTCGCGATCGCGCGCGCGCTTCGCGTGCTGACCAGGCGCGTCGGGCGGCGCGGCGGCACCACACTGCCGGGGCGCGTGCTGCTGCGGCTCGACCCGCGCACGATCGCGGTGCTCGGCAAGCGGCTCGAGCGCGGCTCGGTGGTGGTGTCCGCCACCAACGGCAAGACCACCACGTCCGCGATGCTCGCCGCCGTGCTCGAGCGGGGCGGCGCCGAGGTGGTGAACAACCGCGCGGGCTCGAACATGAACTGGGGCGTGGCAACCGCGCTGCTCGACGCCGGGGATGCGCCCGGCCAGATCGGGCTGTTCGAGGTGGACGAGGCGTGGCTCGCGCCGGTCGCGCGCGACCTCGATCCATCGCTCGTGCTGCTGTCCAACCTGTTTCGCGACCAGCTCGACCGCTACGGCGAGCTCGAGCTGCTCGCGGACCGCTGGGCCGAGCTCGTGGCCGAGCGTGACGGGCGCTCCACCTTTGTGCTCAACGCCGACGATCCGCTCGTGGCCGACCTGGGGCGCGACCGCCGGCGGGTCGTGTACTTCGGCGTGGAGGACCGTTCGCACTCGCTCGAGTCGCTCGAGCACGCGTCGGATTCGAAGCGCTGCCGCAACTGCGGGCACGAGTACCTCTACGACGCGGTGTATCTCGGCCACCTCGGCCGCTACCGCTGTCCCAACTGCGGGCGGGAGCGGCCGCAGCCGCAGGTGGCGGCGGACAAGGTCACGCTGCGCGGCATGTCCGGGTCGGATGTGCGCATCACAACTCCCGCCGGCGCGATCGAGCTAAGTCTCCCCCTCCCCGGTCTCTACAACGTCTACAACGCGCTGGCGGCCACCGCGGCCGCCCTTGAGCTCGGCGCCTCGCCCGCACAGGTCCGGGAAGCGCTCGGCGAGTTTGCGGCGGCGTTCGGTCGCGTGGAGCGATTGCGAGTGAATGGCCGCGAGGTTGCGATCCTGCTCGTGAAGAACCCTGCCGGGGCGAACGAGGTGCTGCGCACGCTCACCCTCGAGGACGGGGCGCTCGACCTCTGGATAGCGCTCAACGACGGCATCGCCGACGGGCGCGACATCTCCTGGATCTGGGACGCGGACTTCGAGGTGCTCGCGGGCCGCGCGCGCCACATCACGTGCTCGGGCACGCGCGCGGAGGAGATGGCGCTGCGGCTGAAGTACGCGGGAGTGGACGGCGAGATCGCCGTGGAGCGCGATCTGGCCCGCTCACTCGACTCCGCCGTGGCTGGTGGCAACGGCGCGCCGTTGTACGCGCTTCCCACCTACACCGCGCTGCTCGAGCTGCGCGACCTGCTTGCCGACCGCGGCGTGGCTCGGAGGTGGTCCGACTGACCACGCTTGACGAGGCCGTGATCTGGCACGACGTGGAGTGCGCGTCCTATGACGTCGACCTCGAGCTGTGGCGGTCGCTCGCCGCCGACCGCGCGGGCGCGGTGCTCGACATCGGCGCCGGCACCGGGCGCGTGGCGCTCGACCTTGCCGCCCGCGGCCACGACGTCACCGCGCTCGACTCGGACCCGGCGCTGATCGCTGCGCTCACCGCCCGCGCCCGGGAGCGCGACCTGCGCGTGCGCACCAGCGTGGCCGACGCTCGCACCTTCGACCTCGGCCACACGTTCTGCGTCGTGATCGCGCCCATGCAGGTGGTGCAGCTCATGGGCGGCAGGTCCGGCCGCGCGGCCATGCTGCGTCAAGTGCGCGCTCATCTGGAGAACGGCGGCCTCTTCGCGGCCGCTTTGGCCGATCCGTTCGAGGACATTCCCGAACAGGACCTCCAGCCGCCGCTGCCCGACGTGCGCGAGGAGGACGGCTGGGTGTACTCGAGCATGCCGGTGCTGCTGCGCGTGGAGGACGAGAGCACGGCGATCGACAGGCTGCGCCAGGCGGTGTCGCCCGCCGGCGACCTCACCGAGAGCATGAACACCGTGGTGCTCGACCGCGTGAGCCCGGACGACCTCGAGGAGGAAGCGGCGGAGTTCTTCAACGTGCTGCCGCGGCGCACGGTGCCGGAGGACTCCCGCTACCTCGGAAGCACGATCGTGATGCTGGAGGCCGCGTGATGGCGACCCTGCGCGTGTGCTCGCTCTATCCCGATCTCATGAACATCTACGCGGACCGCGGGAACATCGCCGTGCTGCGTGCGCGCTGCGAGTGGCGCGGGCTCGGCTTCGAGCACCTGGCGTCGGGCCTCGGCGAGCCGCTCGACCCGGAGGCGGCCGACTTCTTCTACATGGGCGGCGGCCAGGACCGCGACCAGGTGGCGGTTGCCGAGGACATGGTCGAGACCAAGCGCGAGGCGCTGCACGCGGCCCAAGACCGTGACGCCGTGATCCTCGCGGTGTGCGGCGGCTACCAGCTGCTCGGGTCGAGCTACCAGCTCGGCGACCTCGCGCTTCCGGGCGTCGGGCTCGTGGACCTGCGCACGGTCCGCGAGCCTGGGCCGCGGCTGATAGGCAACTGCGCGATCAGCAGTGACCTCGGCAGCGGTCCGCGGATCATCGCCGGGTTCGAGAACCACGGCGGGCGCACCTACCTGGGCGAGGGCGAGCCGCCGCTCGGCCGGGTGCTCAACGGGTTCGGCAACAACGGCCGCGACGGCTTCGAGGGCGTCCACCGCGGCAACACGATCGGCACCTACCTGCACGGCCCCCTCCTGCCGAAGAACATCTGGCTCGCCGACCGCCTGATCGAGCTGGCGCTCGGTATCGAGCTCGAGCCACTCGCGGACGACTCGCTTGAGGAAGCCGCGCATATGAGCGCGCGGCGCGCGGCGGGCGTCTAGCGGAGCGGCAAGACGGGCGGGATGTCTGCGTCGAACTCCGGCGCGAGACGACGCGCATGCTCCGCCACTGGCCGCCCCTCGAGCTCCGGGCGCAGGTCCTGCCACCACAGGAAGGCGCGCGTGGTGGGCGCGATCATCATGTCGGCCGCGCCGGGCCCATCAGCGTTAAGCACGCCGCGCGCGATCAGGTCGTCGATGTGGTCGAACATGCCGGGCAGCTCTGCGAGCTTCTGCCGCACCATGTGCGAGTTCGATGTCTGGATCAGCGAGTTGACGTAGATCGCCGGCTTCGACGACACCACCACGAGGCCGGTCGGGAGCGACAGCCGCGCGTCCTTCAGCACGCCGGCCACCGCGCGCGGGCGGCGCAGCAACGACCACGGCAAGAGGTAGCGCAGCGTTCGCTGGTACACGTGCTCGCCCCACGCCACGGCCTCCTCCACTTCTGCACGCCGCTCCGGCTCGTCCGGGTAGAGGCGCGGCTCGGGCGCAAGCTCGTCGAGCGTCCGCAGGATCGGCGCGCTGCCGTGCACCTTGCGTCCCTCGATCGCGAGACCCGGCACCGTGCTTCCCTCGAAGCCGCGGGCCCTCATCGTGATCCTGTGCAGCACCGGGAGCTGGTCGATGCGCCTGTACGCGATCTGCTTGCGCTCGAGGGCGAGCTGCACCGTGAGCACCGCGTTCGACGCCGGGATGCCGTAGAGCGTCGCCTCCACCGGTCCAACCCTAAGCCAGCCGGTCAAGTCGGTGGCGGGACTGGCCGATACGCGCCTTGCGGGATGCGTCGAACTCGAGTCTGAGGAGTCGACCTATGTCCCGTTTCCGTTTTTCCGCGATCGTCCTGTCGCTCGGCGCGCTCGCGATGCTCGTCATGCTGCGTCGGCGTACGCAGCCGGTCGCGCCGTATGTGCCGCATGCGCCTGTACCCGCGCCCGCGCCGGTGGTGCCCGAGCCAGAAGTCGTGGTGATCGAGCCCGAGCCAGTCGCGTACGAGCCGGACCCCGCACCCGTCGCGTACGAGCCGGAGCCCACACCCGTCGCATACGAGCCGGAGCCTGAGCCTGAGCCGGTCGAGTCGGACACCGTTGAGATGGACGCGCTCATGCCGCAGCCGCAGCCGCAGCCGGAGCCGACAGAAGAGCCGCAGTGGTGGCTCCGCCGCTCGGCCTGAGCTAGGGGAGCTCAAACCCGACGTTCCCGCCGCTGCGCACCCTGCGCGGCGGCGGGCTACCGGCCGCTCGACCCGAAGCCGCCCGCGCCGCGCACGCTCTCCTCGAGCGACGCCACCTCCACGAGCTCAGGCTCCTCGTGCCTGACGAGCAGCAGTTGCGCGATGCGGTCGCCCGGCGATACCTCGAAGGTCTCGCTCGCGTCCGTGTTGAGGAGCAGCACGCGCACCTCCCCCCGATATCCGGAGTCGATCAGGCCCGGCGCGTTTGCGAGGGTGATTCCGTGCCGGGCGGCGAGTCCGGAGCGCGGCAGCACGAGGCCCGCCCAGCCGCCGGGGATCGCCAGCGCGATTCCGGTGCCCACGCCGGCGCGCCCGCCGGGCGGGATGCTCGCGGGCTCGACGGCGTAGAGGTCGTAGCCGGCGTCGCCATGGTGTGCGCGCGTGGGTTCTCGCGCCTCGTCTGAGAGGCGGGTGAAGTTGAGCGTCACTCGTCCTCTGGCGCCGAGCCGTTCGAGGAGCCGTTCACGGAGAAGCGCTCGAAGCGCGCCGCGACGCCCGCCGGCACGCGCGCGCGGATGTGCGCGCCCTCCGGCGTGTCCTCGCGCTCCATCTCGCCGGCGAGGTCGTGCAGCTCGGACAGCCGGCCGCCCTCGTCGTAGGGAACGAGCAGCTCCATCGGCTTGAGCGTGGCGAGGAAGCGCGCCTCGATCGCCTCGGCCAGGTCGTCAAGCCCCTCGCCCGTGGCCGCCGAGATCTGAACCGCACCGCGGTGGCGGAAGGACAGCTCGCGCCTGCGCGCGTCGTCCAGCAGGTCGACCTTGTTGAGCGCCAGCAGCCGCGGCCGCTCAGCCGCGCCGATCTCCGCCAGCACCTCGTCCACGGCGTCGAGCTGCTCGATCAGCTCGTCCTCGGGCGCGGACGCGTCCGCGACGTGCACGATCAGGTCCGCCTCGAGCGCCTCCTCCAGCGTGGCCGCGAACGCGTCAACGAGCTGGTGCGGCAGCTTGCGGATGAAGCCGACCGTGTCTGTGAGCAGATAGCGCCGCCCGCTGATCTCGAAGGTGCGAGTGGTTGGGTCGAGCGTGTGAAAGAGCCGGTCCTGCACGCCAACGGTGGCGCCGGTCAAAGCGTTGAGCAGCGTTGACTTGCCGGCGTTCGTGTAGCCGGCCAGCGCGACCGTCGGCAGGTGAGCGCGCTCGCGCTCGGCGCGCATCACTTCGCGTCCCGCCTTCGTGCGCTCGAGCCGCCGCTTCAGGGCCGCGATGCGGTCACGCGCGAGGCGGCGGTCGGTCTCGATCTGGCTCTCGCCCGGGCCCCTGGTCCCGATGCCGCCGCCCAGGCGCTCGAGGTGCGTCCACAGGCCGCGCATGCGCGCGAGGTTGTATTCGAGCTGAGCCAGCTCCACCTGCAGCTTGCCCTCGGCCGACTGCGCGTGGTCCGCAAAGATGTCGAGGATGATCGCGGTGCGGTCGATCACCGGCACGCCCACCTGCTCCTCGAGGTTGCGTTCCTGGCGAGGAAGCAGCTCGTCGTCGCAGGCAACGAGGTTGGCGTCGTTCTCCTTGATCATCTGCTTCAGCTCGGCAAGCTTGCCCTTGCCGAAGTAGCGGTCCGGATCCGGCTTCGCGCGCCGCTGCGTGAGCTCGCCGGCCACGGCCACGCCGGCGGTGCGCAGAAGCTCGCGCAGCTCGGCGAGGTCGGGCTCCTCCGGCCCGACCGCTATGCACAGCGCGCGCTGGCGCGCCCGCGGGTTGCGAATGCCCTCGCCATAGCGGCTTTCGCCGGCGCGTCCGTTACGTCCCCTCTCCACGACATGTGAGTGTAGGCCTGTGCGAAGTCGGCTACAGTGCCGCGCGTGAAGGCCTTTGTAACGGGCGGAACCGGGTTCATCGGCCAGCATCTGGTGCGAAAGCTGCGCGAGCGCGGCGACGACGTGGTGGCCCTTGCGCGCGACCCCGCCAAGGCCTCGAACCTGAGCGCGCAGGGCGTCCACATCGTGGAGGGCACGCTCTCGGATGAGGACGCGATCCGCCAGGGCGTTGCGGGCTGCCAGGCCGTGTTCCACGTCGGTGCCACCTACAAGGTGGGCGTGCCGAAATCCGAGCACGACGCCATGTGGGACGCGAACGTGCGCGGCACCGAGCGCGTGCTCGACGCCGCCACCGAGGCCGGCGCCACGCGCATCATCCACGTCTCCACCGGCAACGTGTACGGCAACACGCACGGCAAGGTGGTCGAGGAGGGCTACGAGCGTCCGCAGCCGCCCGACTTCCTCTCCTTCTACGACCGCACGAAGTACGAGGCCCACAAGGTCGCGCTCGACCGCATCGCCAAGGGCGCGCCGGTGATCATCGTGCAGCCGGGCGGCGTGTACGGGCCGGGCGACCACTCCGAGCTCGGCAACATGATCGACCAGGCGCACACCGGCAAGCTCAAGATGCGCCTCTTCCCCGAGACGGGGTTCAACTTCATCTACGTCGAGGACGTGGCGGACGGGATCCTGCTCGCGCACGACAAGGGGCGGATCGGCGAGTCGTACAACATCGCCGGCGAGAAGGCCACGATGGGCGACCTCGTGGACAAGGTGTCCGAGCTCTCCGGCCGCAAGCCGCCGAGCGTGACGATGCCGGGCGGGCTGATGAAGCTGGCGATCCCGGTTGGCCCCGTGGTGGGCAAGCTCATGGGCTTCCCGCCCAACCTCGGCGAGCTGATCAAGACCTCAGACGGCGTGACCTTCTGGATGACCGACCAGAAGGCACGCGACGAGCTCGGCTTCTCGCCGCGCCCGCTCGACACCGGGCTGCGTCAGACCCTCGGCGTGAACTAGCCGCCGAGCGACGAGCGCATCCGCTCCACCGCCTCGCTCAGGCGGTCGTCCGGCACCGTGAGGGAGATGCGGAACCAGCCCTCCCCGCTCTGGCCGTACGCGCCGCCCGGCGAGATCACAACGCCCGATTCCTCGAGGACCAGCTCGCAGTAGGACGCCGAGGTGTGGCCGTCCGGCACCGGCGCCCACACGTAGATCGTGCCCTTCGGCGGCGTCACCTCCACGCCGATCTCCCTGAGCGCGCCGCACACGAGGTCGCGCCGGCGCTGGTAGATCGCGCTCATCTCCCTTGAGGTCTCGTCGCCGTCTCGCAGCGCGGCGACGGCGGCGAGCTGCACGGCCTCGAACATGCCGCTGTCGATGTTCGTCTTGAGCCGCCAGTAGGCCTCCACCGCCTCCGCGTTGCCCACGATCGCCGCCGTGCGCCAGCCGGTCATGTTGTAGCCCTTGGAGAGGGAGAAAACCTCGACGCCCACTTCCTTCGCACCCGGCGTCTCGAGGAAGCTCGGCGGCTTGTAGCCGTCGAAGCTGATCTCCGTGTAGGACGCGTCGTGGACCACGAGGATGTCGTGCTCGCGCGCAAACTCGATTGCCCGCTCGAACAGCCCGTCCGGCAGCACGGCACCGGTGGGGTTGTTCGGGTAGTTGAGGAACATCAGCTTGGCGCGGCCCGGATCCTCGATCGCGTCGAGGTCCGGAGCGAAGCCCAGCTCCGGCACGAGCGGCATCAGCACCGGCTCGGCGCCGCTCAGCAGCGGGCCGCCCGTGTACACCGGGTAGCCGGGGTCGGACGCGAGCGCGGTGTCCCCCGGGTCGAGGAACGCGAGGTTGAGGTTGAACACGCACTCCTTCGCGCCGAGCGCCGGGATGATCTCGGTGTCCGCGTCGAGTTCGACGCCGAAGCGCCGCTTGTAGAAGTCCGCCACGCCCTCGCGGAACTCCGGACGGCCGCGATTCGACGGGTACTGGTGGGTGCCCGGATCGCGCGCGGCGTCCGCCAGCGCGTCGATCACGAAGCCGGGCGTGGGCGTGTCCGGATCGCCGATGCCGAGGCTGATCACGTCGACGCCCTGCGCCTTCTTCGCCTGGATCTTCCGCTCCAGCTCCGCGAACAGGTACGGGGGCAGTGCCTCGAGCCGCTTACTGTGCCTCACGCAGTTCCTCCAGAAGTTCGTCGCTGAGCGTGCCGGCGTACACCGGAATTGCCCAGCCGGTCAGGTTCACCTGCAGGTCCTCTCCCACCTCCACCTCGAGGTCGCCGCCGTCGAGGTGCACCGTCACCGGGCTGCTGGCTCCGCGCAGCACGGCCGCCACCGCGGCGCCGCTCGCGCCGGTGCCTGAAGACATCGTCTCCCCCACGCCGCGCTCGAAGATCCGCGCCGTGATCTCGTTCTCTCCGTCGCGCCGCCAGAACGACACGTTCGTGCGGTTCGGGAAGAGATCGCTGTGCTCTAGCTCAGGCCCGTAGCGCCGCACCTCCAGCGACTCGAGCTCGTCCCCCACCTCGATTGCGCACTGCGGGTTGCCGACCGACACGTGCTGGAACTCGAACTCGCGCCCCGCTGAAGTGATAGTGCCGGTGCCGTCCTCGCCGCCCGAGGGGAAGTCCTTGCTGCGCACGCTCGCCCGTCCCATGTCCACCGTGCACGTGCGCTCCCCGGTGATGCGCGGCGTGATGTCGCCCGCGGCGGTCTGGATCGAGAACGTGTCCTGGTCGGTCCAGCCGTTGCGACGCAGGTAGAGGATCGCCTCGCGCGCGCCGTTGCCGGACAGCTCGGCCTCCGACCCGTCCGGGTTGAAGATCCGCAGCCGTGCAACGAATCCGGGCTCGCTCGCGTCTGACAAGAGCAGGATGCCGTCCGAACCCACACCCGTATGAGGCGCGCAGATGATCTGGATCCGGGTAGGCGTGAGCTCAAATGGCAGGTCACGCTCCTCGACGATGAGGTAGTCGTTCCCGAGCGCCTGCCACTTCTCGAACCGCACTTGGCTCCCTCGCTCGATACCTGGCTCCCCGACTACCACGTGCGAGCCGTGCACCGCCGCGCGTCGCGCGCGGCGCCGGCGGAGCTGTGGGACGCGGCCGAGCGCACCCGCATCCGCGACACGCGCGTGCTGCGGCCGCTCATCGGCGCGCGGCTCGGGCCGCACGCGCCACCGCCGGACACCACATTCAGGGAGCTGTTCAGGACAGACATCTTCACGCTGCTCGAGGAAGGAGACCGCTATTCGATCTCCGGTGTGGCGGGCTGTCTCTGGGCCCCGAGGGGCGAGTACAGCCGCTTCGAGTCGGCGGCGGACTATAAGCAATACGAGGAGCCCGGACGGGCGAAGGGCCCCGTGCTCACCGCGGTGCGCGAGCACGAGCGCGGGTCGGAGATCGTCACCGAGATCCGCGTGTGGTGCACCGACCGCCGCGCCGAGATGCGCTTCCGCCCGGTGTGGCTCGTGGTGTCGCCGTTCCTGCGCTTCGTGCGGATGGAGCTACTGCGAGCGGTGACGCGCCGCGCCGAGGAGGCGCGTTAGGAGACGCCGAGGCCTGGCGGCGGCGGACCGTCGGCCCCGCGGCCGATGAAGCGGCCCAGCCGAAGTGCGAGGGCGAAGTGGAGCAACGCGAAGGGGACGAGGGCGAGTCCCCACCAGCGGCCGTACCCGCACAGGATCGCCGTGAGGATCAGCAGCCACGTGCCGGCCAGCAGCCGGACCATGAGCCACAGCCGGGGATGGTGCGTGTTCGGCCAATCGGCTCCGAGCCGGCGCATCCAGAGAGCGTTCCGAAGCAGATTTGCGGAGTCCCCCAGCCGCGGCCAGCGCTGGCCCTCCGCTGCGCTTTCGAGCAACACCGCGAGCATCTCCTCGCCATGCTCTCGCCGGAACGGTCGCGGGTAGAAGGCCAGCAACCGCCGGTAACGGCGCTCGAGCGGAGTCATGCCGGGGCCGCCTTGCCCTTGCGCTCGAGCCGCGACATCGCGACCTTCGCGTGGGAGTGGATCCGTCCGGCCTCCTCGGCGAGCCGCTGCCCGCCCGTTGGCGTGAGCTTGTAGTAGCGGCGCAGCCGGCTGTCGACGATCTCCTCCCGATCGATCTCGATGAGCCCATCGTTTTGAAGACGCTCGAGGGCCGTGTACAGGGTTCCGGCGCGCAGCCGGACGCGTCGCTTCGAGATCTGCTCTACGTCGTTGATGATCCCGTAGCCGTGCTGGCTGCCACCCGCGAGCGCCGTGAGGATCAGGAAGGTGGCTTCTTGCATTGGGCGGCGCTTGCTCATGGCGCGAATATATATCGCATAACTGTATATGTCAAGCGGCGGAGGCTTCGGCGATTTCGCGAGCGATGTCCTCCGCCTGCCGCGCGGTCACGTCGATCGTGTGAACGCCGGCGAGCTTGCGCATCCAGGTGAGCTGGCGCTTGGCGTACTGGCGGGTGCGGCGCTTCATGGCTTCGATGTCGCCCGCGAGCAGCTCCTCGTAGCCGAGCGCCTTGCGCGCGGTGCGCGACGCGCCGGCGCCCTCCACGCGCTCCACCTCCTCCTTCGCCCCGGCCGCCACCATCGCGTCCACGCGCTCGTCGATGCGGCGGTAGAGCTCCTCCCTCTCCATCGTGAGTCCGGCGAGCTCCGTCGGGTGCCGTGTGTGCTCGGTCCACAGCTGCGACTCGCCCTCGCGCGGCTCGAGCTCCCCCATCTCGAGCAGCTCGAGCGTGCGGATGATGCGGCTGCGATCGGTGGGCTCGATGTCCTCGACCGCCCACGGCGCGCGTTCCACCAGCTCTCGGTGGAGCTCCGACGGCCCGCGCCGCTCCACCTCTACCGTCCAGCGCGCCCGCACCGACGCCGGCGGCGGCGGGTAGAGGTCGAGCTGCGTGAGCGCCGCACGCAGGTAGAGCCCGGTTCCGCCCACCACGATCGGTCGCCGCCCCTCCGCCAGCGCGGTGTCGATCTCCGCGTGCGCGAGCGGCATGAACTCGCCCACCGAGAACGCGTCCGTGGCCGGCACGAACGCGATCAGCCGGTGCTCGAGCCGCGCCTGCTCCTCCGCGGTCGCCGCTCCGCTCAGCGTCTCGAGCCCGCGGTACACCTGGAGCGCGTCTGCGGAGATCGCCACCGGGTCCTCCCCGCGCGCCCGAAGCAGCTCCGCCAGCTCGATTGCCACCGCGGTCTTGCCGATCCCGGTGGGACCGAAGATCGCGATTACGTCGCTCAAGCGAGCGCGCGCGAGAGGAGGAGCTCCTCGCCCGCGAGCGTGGTGCTCGTTGCGCCGGTGACCTCCACCTGCGCCATCTCGCCCGGCTGCGCCAGGCCGGTGAAGTTCACGGTCTTGTTGTGGCGGGTGCGACCGCGGAGCTTCGACGCGTCGGTGCGCGACGGCCCCTCCACAAGCACCTCCATCGTGCGGCCCACGAACCGCTGCGCACGCTCGCGCTGGAGCCGCTGCACCGCGTCCACGAGCCGCTCCATGCGCTCGCGCTTGACCTCATGCGGAACCTGCTCCTCGAGCGTGGCCGCCTCGGTGCCGCGCCGAGGCGAGTAGATGAAGGTGAAGGCGCCGTCGTAGCGCACCTCCTCCACCACCTCCATCGTCTGCTCGAAGTCCTCGTCGGTCTCGCCCGGGAAGCCGACGATGATGTCGGTGGTGATCGCGCAGTCCGGCACGTGCTCGCGGATCATCGCCACGCGGTCCATGTAGCGCTCGCGGTTGTAGGTGCGGCGCATCGCCTTGAGGATGCGGCTCGAGCCCGACTGAAGTGGCAGGTGGATGTGCTCGCAGAGGCTCGGCAGCTCGGCGTGAGCGGCGATCACGTCCTCGCGCATGTCCTTCGGGTGCGGGCTCGTGTAACGGATGCGGTCGACGCCGTCGATCGCGTCGATCTCGCGCAGGAGGTCGCTGAAGCGGATGCGCTCCTCCGTGGGCAGGTCGCGGCCGTAGGAGTTCACGTTCTGGCCGAGCAGCGTGACCTCGCGCACCCCGTCCTGCGCGAGCTTCGCGATCTCCTCCACCAGCTCGTGGGGCGAGCGGCTCACCTCGCGCCCGCGCGTCGACGGCACGATGCAATAGGAGCACTTGCAGTTGCAGCCCACGCTGATCTGAACCCATGCCTGAAACTCGCGTGCGCGCTTCATCGGCAGGTGGCCGGAGAAGCTCTCGAACTCGAAGAAGCCCTGGGCGGTGATGCTGTCTGACGTGAGGAATTCGGCGAGCTTGGGAATCTGTCCCGGGCCGAACGCCACGTCGACGAACGGGAACTGTCGGAACACGTCGTCCTTGACGGACTGCGCCCAGCAGCCCCCCACTCCGATCACCTTCTCCGGATCCTCGGACTTGAGCCGCTTGGCCTCCCCCAGATGCCCGACGAAGCGGCTGTCCGCCGACTCGCGAATCGAGCACGTGTTGAACAGGATCACGTCGGCGTCGGCGCGCTCCGGCACCTCGCGGTAGCCGAGCGACTCGAGCATGCCCTTCATGCGCTCCGAGTCGTGCTCGTTCATCTGGCACCCGAAGGTGGTGACGTGGTACGTCTTCACGGCCGACTGAAGATAGCTACTTGGGCGGGCAGGCAATCTTCGGCGAGTTGGTCCGCTTGATCCCGGCGGGAACCTTGCCGGTGAAGGTGAGCCGCATGCGGCGGAACTGCGTTTTCCCTGCGTTCCGGCAGAAATGCGCGCTCGACAGCCGCACGCTCACCGGGTACTTGTGGAAGTGGCCTTCCGCGCAGGAGGGAGTGCAGTTGTTGATCTTCGCCGCACCCGTGCCCGTGGCGGACTTGCGGCCCCAGTGCGACCACTTGAGGCCCGTGAGGACGAAGTTCGCGTCAGCGCACGTGATGATGATCTGGTGCGGCTCTACAGCCTCGTGGACGCAGTCACGTGGCACGACCGTTTGAGTCGCCGCCCCCGTGGACGACGCGCCGCCGGCGATGAACGCCGCGGCAACCAAGACAGTCACTAACGCCCTACTTCGCATAGTCCGTTGCCCTACTTTCGCGAATCACCGTCACCTTGATCTGGCCGGGGTACTCGAGCTCCTTCTCCACCTCGCGCGCGATCTGGTGGGAGAGCAGCGCGGCGTCATCGTCGTCCACGTCGGTCGGGCTCACGATCACGCGGACCTCGCGGCCGGCCTGCATGGCGTGCACCTTCTCCACGCCCGGATGGCGCTTGGCGATCTCCTCGAGATTGCGCAGCCGCTTCACGTACTGCTCCAGCGACTCGCCGCGGGCGCCGGGCCGCGCGCCCGACAGCGCGTCCGCCACCTGCACCACCACCGCCTCGACGGTCTGCATCTCCACCTCGTTGTGATGCGCCTCCATCGCGTGCGCGACCGCCTCGGACTCCTTGTACTTGCGCGCGATCTCACCCCCCACGAGCGCGTGTGGTCCCTCCACCTCATGCGTCACGGCCTTGCCGATGTCGTGGAGCAGCGCAGCGCGGCGGGCGGTCTTGGCGCTGGCCCCCAGCTCGCCCGCGATCAGCGCCGCCAGGTGCGCGACCTCGATCGAGTGGGCCAGCACGTTCTGGCCGTAGCTCGTGCGGTAGTGGAGGCGTCCGAGGAGCTTCGTCAGCTCTGGGTGCATCGCACCGACGCCCGCCTCGAACACAGCCTGCTCCCCCACCTCGGCGATGTGCTGGTCGATCTCCGAGCGTGCCTGGAAGTAGGCCTCCTCAATTCGCGCCGGGTGAATGCGGCCGTCCTGGAGCAGCTTCTCGAGCGTGAGCCGCGCGATCTCGCGCCTTACCCCGTCGAAGCCGGACAGGATCACGGCGCCGGGCGTGTCGTCGATGATGAAGTCGATCCCTGTGAGCGTCTCGAGCGCGCGGATGTTGCGTCCCTCGCGGCCGATGATGCGGCCCTTGAGGTCGTCCGACTGGAGCTCGACGACGGACACGGTGGTCTCCACCGCGTGCCCCGCCGCCATGCGTTGGAGGCAGGTGGCGAGGATGTTCCGCGAGCGGCGCTCGGCCTCGCGCTTGGCCTCGTCCTCCACCTGCCTGATCAGACGGGCGCTGTCGTGGCGCAGAGCGTCCTCGAGCTCCTTGAGGAGGATCTGGCGCGCCTGCCCCGCGCTCAGCCCGGCGACTCGTTCGAGCTCGCGGACGTGCTCCTGCTTCGCCTCCTTGAGCTTGTCGGCCTCGACTTCGAGGTTGCGCGCCCGGTCCTCGAGCGAGCGCTCCTTGCGGCTCACCTCGGCGAGTTTCAGGTCGAGCGCCTCCTGCTTGCTGAGCAGGCGCTCCTCTATCCGCGCGAGCTCGGCCCGCCGGACGTCAAGCTCCGGTTCCGGCTCGTCCTCGCGGCCGCGCGCCGATGGGCGGGGCGGCGCCTCCATCGGGCGCCCCTGCGGGCGCGGCCCGAGCGCGACTGCTGCGGGACGGGCGCGGCGGGTCATGAGCGCGACCACAGCCGCTGCAACCACCGCCGCTACAACTGCCGCCAGCACGATGTCCATCTCTGGTGTCTCCAGTCCGGCGCCTGGCGGCGCCGGCGTCACGTGTCGTCGTCAAGCGGTGCGTCTCGGCTCCGCAAGACACCAGGCGTGCTTCTCAGCGGGTACGCGCGCCTGCGGGCGCGCTCACAGTACGGCTAGCGACGCGCTCTGCCTCTCCTTTCGAGCTCGTCCTCTGGCCTTTGGTGGAACGTCGGAATCAAGTTTCGAATGTCCTGTGCCCGCATCAAAAACAGCTAATTTGCTGGCTTTTCGTCTCACGGCGACCGATCCGGCCGCTGTTAACAAGAGTAAACCTGCGGACCCGCACGCGCAAGGAGCGTGCGTTAGTCGAACTCGGCGACGACCAGGCGGTAGCCGAGGTCGAGCTCGTCGCGATCGAGCAGGTCGCGGTGGCGCTCGTGCCAGGCGCCGCTCTCGAGGTCTGCGCTTAGCGCGGCGACGGCTCGCTCGGTGCTCGCGGCGGGCACCCGCTGGAAGACGGAGATCCCGTCTCGCACGGTCTTGTCGAGGAAGGCGTGGGGCCGTCGCCAGTACGCGCCGAAGAATCCGTCTCTGCAGTCGTGAGGGATCGGGACCGGCTCGATCCGAATCGGGCCGAGAAGCATCCTCAACTCCTGCTCCCAGCGCCCCGGTGCCCTGTAGCCCGGCGCGATCAGGTCCATGAACTCCGGCAGGTATTCCGTCGCGAACCAGAAGCGCGCGAACTCCGCGGAGTTGAAGTTGAACAGCACCACCCGACGCCGAGCCACCCGCCGCATCTCGGTCAGCCCCGCTCGCCGGTCGCGCCAGTGATGGTCACTGAGGACCGCCATCGCGGCGTCGACGCTGTCGTCCCGCAGCGGGATCGACTCGGCCGTTCCGCGCATCAGAGGCGCCGCACCCTCCGGCCGCTGGGCGATCATCACCTCCGACGGCTCGATTGCCAGCACCTCACGGTCACGCGGCTCGTACGCTCCCGCCCCCGCACCAACGTTGAGGACACTCCGCGCATCCCCGAGCCCGGCCCAGATGGCGGCCGCGAGCTTCGGATCCTCATGCCGCGTGGCCGTGTAGCTATGGCCTATCTCGTCGTAGAAGACATCCGAGGCCATGCCTCATTGTGAACCGCTCTGCAAAACCCGGACGGCGGGCGGTGCCAATGGCCACCGCCCGCACCTCGGGGAGTGGAAGCTCTAGGCGGCTTGCTCTTCAGGTTGCGGCTCGGTGCCGGCGACCGCGTCCTCGGCCGCTTCCTTCGATGCCTTCGGATCCAGCTCGGCGACGTTGGTGCCGCCGTGCGCCGGAATCATCCCCACGGCCTCGTAGACCTTGGTCTCGATCTCCTTCGCAATCGGAGCGTTCTCGCGCAGGAAGGCCTTGGCGTTGTTGCGGCCCTGGCCGAGGCGGGTTTCCCCGTACGAGAAGAACGAGCCGGACTTCTGCACGATGTCGTGCTCTAGGCCCAGGTCGATCAGGCAGCCCTCGGCGGAGATGCCCTGGCCGTACTCGATGTCGAACTCGGCCTGGCGGAACGGCGCCGCCACCTTGTTCTTCACGACCTTGACGCGCACCCGGTTGCCCACCGCCTCGACGCCCTCCTTGAGCGTCTCGATACGGCGGATGTCGAGCCGCTGAGACGAATAGAACTTCAGCGCCCGGCCGCCCGGCTGGGTCTCGGGCGAGCCGAACATGACGCCGACCTTCTCGCGGATCTGGTTGGTGAACATGCAGAGCGTGTTGGCCCGGTTGAGGTTGCCGGCCAGCTTGCGCATCGCCTGGCTCATCATGCGCGCCTGGAGGCCAAC
>JAICJR010000241.1 GCA_025928345.1 Thermoleophilaceae bacterium
ACGAACTCCCGCAGCTCGCCGGCGATCGCCTGTTCATCACGGACGGCGGCATGGAGACCGTCCTGATCCACCAGCACGGCATCGACCTTCCGTGCTTCGCGTCGTTCACGCTGCTCGCCCACGAGAAGCACACCGAGATCGTGTGCTCGTACTTCGAGGACTACTTCGCGATCGCGCGCAAGCGCGAGCTCGGGTTCCTGCTCGACACCCTCACGTGGCGGGCGAGCCGCGACTGGGGCGCTCAGCTCGGCTACTCGTCGCAGGACATGGACGGCGTGAACCGGCGCGCGGTGACGCTCGCGCGGGAGATCCGCGGCACTCACGCGTCGGAGGGCACGCCCACCGCGATCGCCGGCTGCGTGGGTCCGCGCCGCGACGCCTACACGGCCGACGATCTGATGAGCGCGGCCGAGGCCGAGCTGTACCACTCGGCACAGGTCGAGACGCTCGCGGACGCGGGCGCCGACTTCGTCTCCGCGCTCACCCTGACGAACACCAGCGAGGCCGTGGGCATCGCGCGCGCGGCGGCGGCTGCCGGCATTCCCGCGGTGATCTCGTTCACCGTCGAGACGGATGGGCGCCTGCCGAACGGTCAGACGCTGCGGTACGCGATCGAGCAGACCGACGCCGAGACGGACGCGGGCCCCGCCTACTACATGGTCAACTGCGCTCACCCCACGCATTTCGCGCATGTGCTCGACGACGGCGAATGGGTCGAGCGCATCCGCGGCGTGAGGGCGAACGGCTCGGCGAAGAGCCACGCCGAGCTTGACGAAGCCGACGAGCTCGACTCAGACGACCCGGAGGAGCTGGCGGCCTGCCACCGTGCGGTGTTCGAGCGGCTGCCGGGGCTCGCCGTCGTGGGCGGCTGCTGCGGGACGGATCACCGTCACGTGGCAGCTCTTTCGCATGCCCGCCTCGCACACACGTAGCATCCGCAAATGCCGATCGGACTCGATCTCGTACGCCAGCGCGGCGCCGACTACGGCGGCCTCAGGCACGACCAGAAGATCGGCCTGATCCCGCCGCCGCTCGGCCGAGTGCTCGACGTCGGCTGCGCGGAGGGCGCGAACGCCGACGTGCTGCGCGCCCGCGGCGCCACGCAGCTCGCCGGGATCGAGCTGGACGAGGCCTTCGCGGCGAAGGCGCGCGAGCGCTACGACGAGGTGGTCGTCGGCCGCGTGCCGGACGACCTCGAATGGGCGGACGAGAGCTTCGACACGGTGCTCTGTTACGACATCCTCGAGCACCTCTACGACCCGTGGGGCGTGACGAGGCAGCTCGCGCGGCTGCTGCAGCCGGGCGGCCACATGCACGTCTCTCTCCCCAACGCGCGCAGCAAGGAGCTGTGGCTGCCGCTGCTGCGCGAGGGACGCTTCCGCTACCGGCCGGAGGGCATCATGGACGTCACACACCTGCGCTTCTTCGGCCGCCGGGACGCCATCGACATGGTGGAGGCTGCGGGGCTGAGGGTGCTGTCCGTGGACCACGCCGAACCGGAGACGCGCAAGCGCGCCGTCGCGAGCGCGCTCACCGGCGGGCGGATCATGGACTTCCTCACGATCCAGTGGTACGTGCTGGCGCGCAGGTAGCGCCGAACGTTCACACGCCAAGGTCGGCTTGACGGCGATTTCGCGGTAATGCCTCGGGTACCCCGGAGGCGCTAGGTCAGTACCGCGCGGACTGCCCCCACAGTCCACAAATCAGGAGGATCAAGGATGAAGCTACGGATGGTGTGGCTCGCCGTCGCGGCTGTGTCTGCGCTGATGCTGATCGGTCCGGCAAGTTCCGGTGCTCAGACGACGCCCACGGCAACCTCGTTCAAGAACATCCCGATCACCGGGAAGGTCTCGAACCACAAAACGTTCACCGGGAAGTACACGGTGAACTACTTCACCACGAAGGGCGGCAAGGCCTATGCGGTCGGCAAGCTGACCGGGCGCATCGGCAAACGTCATGTGTCGAAGAACGACGTGATGCTGCCTGTGACGATGGGAGGTTCGAGCGCGCAGGCTCCGACCACGTGCTCGATTCTCAATCTCACGCTCGGACCGTTGGACCTGAACCTTCTCGGTCTACGAGTCCAGCTCAACCAGGTGCATCTGCAGATAACCGCGATACAGGGACCCGGCAACCTGCTCGGGAACCTCCTTTGCGGTGTGGCAAATCTGCTGAACACCAACCCGCTGGCCACTCAGATAAGCCAGTTGACCGGGCTGCTGAACATGGTGCTGCAGCTCGTGAACACACCCGCGCTCGCGAACCTCTGACGTAGGTTCGATGAGCGTTCGGCGATGGTGGGCCGTCCCGCGGGGCGGTCCACCCGCTCGCCGCGTCCCGAGGCGCTAGCCCAGCGAGTCGATCCAGCGCTCGAGCCGCTTGCCCTCGCGCACCACCAGCTCGGGATCGCCGAAGGTGCTCGAGATCACGGCGATCCCCTGGTATGACGCCATCAGCGCGACGGCCAGGTCGCGCGCATCGCGCCGGCCCAGGGCGCGGAACTGCTGCTCGGCCCAGTCGATGGGCGCTCCCAGAAGCTCGCTGCGCTGTCGATCGGCGGTGCCGTCGCGCTTGTCGAGCTCCGAGCAGAGCGTCCCCTGCGGGCAGCCGTGGCTCGCCATGAGGTCGGCCTGAGCGATGAGCATCCGCACGAAGGCCTTCAAACGCGCCTTTGGGGTGCGGTGCTGCTCGAGCGCCTGCAGCGCGCCGCGCACCTCAGCGAGGTGGGAGGCCACCACCGCGTCGACGAGATCGTCCTTGGTCTTGAAGTAGTAGTAGACGTTGCCGACCGGCACGTCGGCAGCCTCGGCGATGTCCGCCAGCGTCGTGCGTTCCACGCCCTGCGCGTAGAGAACCTCACGGGCGCCCTCAACCAGGCGCTCCCGCTTCCCCGCCCCGCGCCCGTTTTTCGCCTTTGCCGTTGAGTTAGCCATCTCACTGAATGGTAGTTGACCCGGGCCGGCCATCCCTGTAAGTTAGTCAGCTCACTAACTCACTCCTGACCCATCGGCCTCGGAGGCCCTCATGTCGCAGCCAAGCCCCATCCAGACTTCGCTCCTTGCAACGTCCCGCGGGAAGCTCGTCCTGCTGTTCCTATGCGGCGTCGCCTTTCTGGACTTCGTCGACGCCTCGATCGTCACCGTCGCGCTCCCCTCCATCCGCCAAGACCTGCACTTCTCGGTGCAGAACCTCCAGTGGGTGCTGAGCGCCTACCTGCTCACCTACGGCGGCTTCATGCTGCTCGGCGGAAGGGCGGCGGACCTGCTCGGTCGCCGTCGCGTGCTCGTCGCGGGGACCGTGCTGTTCGCGGCCTCCTCAGCCACCGCCGGGCTCGCCACGAGCGAAGGCGTGCTGATCGGCGCTCGGCTCACCCAGGGCGTGGGCGCTGCGCTGATGGTCCCGGCAGCGCTGTCGATCCTGACCACGACCTTCACGCAGGGCAGGGACAGGGCTCAGGCTCTGGGCGCGTGGGGAGCCACGGCCGGACTGGCGTCCGCGCTGGGCGTGTTCCTCGGCGGGGCGCTGTCCGGCGGACCCGGCTGGCGCTGGGTCTTCTTCGTGAATCTGCCGGTCTGCGTGCTCGATCTGGTCGCGGTCAACCGGCTGATCCCGAGCGACAGGCGCCGCCTCGAGTCGCGCAATTTCGACCTGCTGGGCGCGATCCTCGCCACCGCGGGGATGCTCCTGTTGATTCACGCGCTCGTGAAGGCTCCCGACATCGGCTGGGGCGCCACGCGGACGATCGGCGAGCTCGCCGGGGCCGCCGTACTGCTCACGGCCTTCGCCGTCAACGAATCCCGCCACCCGACGCCGCTGTTCCCGTTCTCGATCCTCCGCATCAAGGGGCTCGCTGCCGCCGACGTGACTCAGGTCGTGGCGATCGCGGGGTCCTACGGGATGTTCTTCTTCGTGACCCTGTACATGCAGAACGTGCTCCAGTTCTCACGCATCGGAGCC
>JAICJR010000242.1 GCA_025928345.1 Thermoleophilaceae bacterium
CCAGGAACTCGGCTGCCTCCTTCACCTCGCCTGCCGCCACCAGCCCGCGGATGTGGCTCGACGAAACTGTCTCGCCCCGCACCTCCACGAGCGGCACGATCCTCGTCTCGAACTCGGGGCGCTCGGCCAGCATCGTGGGCGTGCCCTGCGCGCGCTTGCCGAATGTGAAGTTCTCCCCCACCGACACGTGGGTGGCCCGCAGCTTGTCCACCAGCACCTCCTGGATGAACTCCTCCGCCGGCTTCTGCGAGAACTCCTTGTCGAACGGGATCACCACGAGCTCGTCGACGCCGAGGCCCGCGATCAGGTCGCGCTTGATCGGATGGGAGGCGATCAGCTTCGGCAGGTGGTCCGGCGCGACCACTGCCAGCGGGTGCGGCTCGAACGTCAGCACCGTGTCGTTCCCGCGGATCACCTCCCGGTGCCCGAGGTGCACGCCGTCGAAGGTGCCGACCGCCACGCGCCGCGGGCGCGGCTCGGCGTGCTGGAGGAAGGTGACTTTCATCGGAACACCACGGTTGGCTTGAGCGTGTCAGCGCTCGCTTCCGCGATTGCTATCAGGCGGGAACCCTGGACCAACCGTACGTGGTGGCCAGTGCCCAGTGCCCAGTGTCCAGTGTCGAGGGCCACGCCGTTCGCCGCCTTCTTTGCCTCTTCCTCGTCCAGCTCGCGGGCCGGCATGAAGTCGAGGGCTTCGTTCAGCGGCACGATTCTCTCTTCGCTTGCGTCGTCCAGATGGAAGGGGCCGATCGCGGTTCGCTCGAGCTCGTCGCAGTAGGCGTCGCCCAGGTCGGTGATGAGACTTCGGACGTACGTGCCCGACGAGCACTCGAACTCGTACTCCGCTCGGTCGCCTTCGTGGCCGAGCAGCTCGGCCCGGTACACCGTCACCGGGCGGGCGTCGGCCAGCACGATCTCGCCGCGGCGCGCCTTCTTGTAGAGGCGCTCGCCGCCCACCTTCACGGCCGAGTACGCCGGCGGCACCTGCTGGAGCTCGCCAACCGGTATCTCGAGCGACGCCGGCATGCGGCCGGTGTGCTCGAGGCTGCCGTCGCGGTCGCCTGTGTCCGAGGTCCAGCCGAGGCGCGCGACGGCGCGGTAGGTCTTCGGCAGCTCCATCAGGAAGCGCTGCGCGCGCGTGGCGGAGCCCACGAGCACGAGGAGCAGCCCCGTGGCGAACGGGTCGAGCGTCCCGGCGTGCCCGACCTTCACCCGCCGCCCGGCCTCCTCGGACAGGCGCCGCCGCACCTTGGCCACGACGTCGTGTGAGGTCACACCGGCCGGCTTCGGATAGAGCAGAACGCCGGCGCTCGGCACTACAACTGCTCGCCGACCTCCACGCGAAGGCGCTCGATGAGCTCCTCCACGGGCAGCTCGGTGGAGAAGCCAGCCGCCTGGCGGTGGCCGCCGCCGCCGTGCGAGCGCGCGATGCGCGACACGTCCACGCGGCCGTCGGTGGAGCGCAGGCTCACCTTGCGGACGCCGATGCGGTCGTCCGAGAGAAGCTCGCGCACGAGCGCCGCCACCGCCGTGCCCTCCACGGCGCGGATGTGGTCGACGATCCCTTCGGAGTCGGTCTCCAGACTGGAGGTCTCCTCGTAGTCCTGGCGCGTGAGGTACGTGAACGTGAGCGCGCCGTCGTCGTGCCGGCTCACGCGATTCAGCGCGCGCGCCAGTAGCTGCAGGCGGCCAAACGGCAGGTCCTCATAGAGCCGGCGGTACACGCTGTGCACGTCCACGCCGAGCTCGATCAGCTCAGCCGCCATGCGGTGCGCCTCGGGAGTGGTGTTCTCGTACATGAAGCGCCCGGTGTCGGTGACGAGCGCGACGTACAGCGCCTCTCCGATCAGCGGCGTGATCTCCACACCCAGCTCCTTCGAGATCCGGTAGACGATCTCGGCGGTGCACGACGCGTTCGGCACCACGAGGTTGAGCGTGCCGAAGCGCGTGTTGTCGTGGTGATGGTCGACGTTGAGGATGTGCAGGTCGCCCTGCTGCAGAAAGTCGACCGGCATGCGGTCGATGTTGCCGCAGTCGAGGAACACGATCGTGCGCTCAGTCACGTCCGGCGGGGGGTCGTTGAGCACGCCGGTGAAATCCATGTAGCGGTACTCGGCGGGCAGCGGGAACTCGTCCGCCGCCATGAACATCAGCGAGTCCTTCCCGAGCAGGCTGAGGATCTGGTGCATCGCGAGCAGCGAGCCAAGAGCGTCGCCGTCCGGGTTCTCGTGCGTGGTGAGGAGCAGCTTCTCCGCCTGGCGAAGCTCGCCCACCACCTGGTCCAGATCAGTGACTACTCCCACTCGTCTCGCCCCTCCGTGTTGTCCAGCAGTTTCGTGATCCGCATCCCGCGGTCAACCGATTCGTCGTAGTGGAACGCGAGCGTCGGGGTGTGCTTCATCCGCAGCTCCTGCGCCACCTTCGACTGTAGGAAGCCCGCCGAGGAACGCAGCCCCTCCAGGGCCGCGTCCTTCTCCTCATCCGAACCGAGCACGCTCACGTAAACGCGAGCATGCCGGAGGTCTGGGCTCGTCTCGACTCCAGTCACTGTCACAAACCCGATGCGAGGGTCCTTCAGGTCTTCGGTGATGTGACCCGAGAGAACCTCCCTCACGGCCTCGTTCACCCGCCGCATCCGGGACCCGGGCATCCTAGCTGACCCTAACCAAGGATCTCGTCAGCGGAAATGAGACCTCTCTCAACCCTGACGCCGTCCGGAAATTGCGACTCGACATACCGAGTTAGCTTGGCAGCAGCCTCATCCACCGTATGCACGTTCCGTCCCACCAGCGCCACCGACAGCGTCGAGCGCTGCCACAGGTCCTGATAATCCGTCTCGGCAACGCTCGCCCCGAACCGGTGCCGCAGCTGCTCCTTCAGTGAGGAGAGCTCCTTGCGCTTGCCTTTGAGTGACGCGTTGTCTGGGAAGTGAAGGTGGATCTCGAGGAGGCAGACGAAGCTCAAAGCTCGCGTTCGACCTGCCGCGTCTCATAAGCCTCGATCACGTCCTCTTCCTTCACATCCGCGAAGTTCTCGAGCACGATGCCGCATTCGAAGCCGGCCTCAACCTCGCGGACGTCGTCCTGGAAGCGGCGCAGTGACGCGATGCGGCCGTCGTAGATGATCGTCCCGCCGCGCACGAGGCGGGCGCTTGCTCCGCGCCGGATCGTGCCCTCGCGGACCCACGAGCCGGCGATGGTGCCGATACGCGAGGCGCGGAAGGTGGCGCGAATCTCGGCCACGCCAATCGTGCTCTCCACCTCTTCCGGCTCGAGCATGCCCTCCATCGCGGCGCGCAGCTCTTCGACCACGCGGTAGATCACGCTGTAGGTGCGGATCTCCACGCCCTCACGCTGCGCGATCTGGCGCGCGTCCTGCACCGGGCGGACATTGAAGCCGATCACGATCGCGTCGGACGCCGAGGCGAGCATCACGTCTGACTCGTTGATGCCGCCCACGCCGTCGTGGATCACGTTGACCACGACCTGGTCGTGCGGCAGCTTCGCGATCTCGTCCTCGAGCGCCTCGAGCGAGCCGGCGACGTCCGCCTTGAGCACGAGGTTGAGCTCCTTGATGCCCTCCTGCGCGCGGGCGAAGACGTCCTCAAGTGAGACACGCACGCCCTGTCGGCGCGCGAGCGCCTCGGTCTTGAGGCGGTTTGCCCGCTCGCCCGCGAGCTGACGCGCGCGGCGGTCGTTCTCCACAACGCGGAAGTGCTCGCCCGCCTCGGGCACGCCGTCGAAGCCGAGGATCTCGACCGGGTCGCCCGGCCGGGCCTGCTTCATGCGCTCCCCGCGGAAGTCGTTCATCGCGCGCACGCGCGCCCAGTGGGCGCCGGCCACGAGAGCGTCGCCGACCTTGAGCGTGCCGCGCTGCACGAGCAGCGTGACCACGGGGCCGCGGCCCGGGTCGAGCTTCGACTCGATCACGCTGCC
>JAICJR010000269.1 GCA_025928345.1 Thermoleophilaceae bacterium
ACTGGTGGCTGGTGACTGGGCTGGGGCCTCGGCCGCGCCGCGCAGCACGTGCAGCTTGAAGCCGTCGGTCTCGATCATGAGCTCGTCGAGATCGGACTCATCGATGAGCCGCAGGATCTCGCGGACGTCCTCGTCGCTCAGCGCCATCGTTATTCCTTCTTCTCCACGCCGAAGGTGCTCATCAGGAGCGACATGGCTGATGTCGGCTTCGTCTCTTCTTTTGCCTTCGTCATGCCTGTGACGGCGCGCGACTGCACGATGAAGAGCTCGCCGTCGCCGCGGGCGATCGCCCACTCGATGTCCTGGCGCGAGTCGAAGTAGCGCTCCACGCGCTTGCCGACGTCCACCAGCGCGGCGATCGCGTCTGAGCCGAGGCAGGCCGCATCGCGACGCTCCTCGGGCACCTCGACGCAGATCGCGCCGTCCTCGCCCGGCACGTACTCCACCGTCTTCGAGCTCACCTTCTCGCGCACCACTTCACGCGTGACCTTGCTGACGAGGTAGTCGTCCGGCGTCACCTCGCCGCCAACCACGGCGAGACCGAGGCCCCACGAAGCGTTGATCGCCACCATGCTCGGGTCGCCGCTCACCGGGTTGCAGGTGAACATCACGCCCGACACCTCGGCGTCCACCATCTCCTGCACGGTCACGCCCATCGCGGCTTCCTCAGACACCGAGCCGAGGCGCGCGCGGTAGGAGATCGCCGGCGGGCTGTAGAGGCTCACCCAGCAATCGCGCACGGCGTCGCATACGTGATCGGCGCCGCGGATCCATAGATACGTCTCCTGCTGGCCGGCGAAGGTTGCCTCCTGACTGTCCTCGCCGAGCGCGCTCGAGCGCACGGCCACCGGCACGTCGTCGCCAAGCGCGCCGTAGCGCTCCTCGATCTCGGACCGCACCGCGGCCGGCATCGGCGCCGAGTGCATGGCCTCGCTGATCGAGTGCGAGGCGCGGTTGACCGCGTCGACATCTCCGGACGAAGCGCGCCCAACCGCATGCGTGATCACATCTCCTATCCCTGCCTCCGAAACGAACAGCCGGAACGCCTCGCACGACACCGCGAACCCCGGCGGCACCGGGATCTCCGCCGCGATCAGCTCGCCGAGCGTCGAGCTCTTGCCGCCGAACGAGTCGCTATCCGCCTGCCGCAGCTCAGCGAGCGAACGTGTGAGCTCGGCGGCCACGCTGTCGCTCAGCCCGCCCCGACGTCGACGATCGACACCACGCCGGCCGTGCCGTCCACGCGGATCAGCTGGCCCGTGCGGATCAGCGAGGTTGCGCGGCCCGTTCCCACGACCGCAGGCAGGCCGTACTCGCGGCACACGATCGCCGCGTGCGACATCACGCCGCCGACGTCGGTCACCGTGGCCTTGATCTTGGAGAAGATCGGCGCCCACGCAGGCGACGTCGATCCCGTGACGAGGATCTCGCCCTCGCGGACGTCGGCCAGCTCGTCGATCGTGCGGATCACGCGCGCCGGTCCCTCGACCGTGCCCGGCGACGCCGGCGCGCCGACCACCTCGGTGGCCGCCGGATCCTGCGAGCGCGCCCACTCCTGCACGCGCTGGGTGGTCACGCCCCAGAGCATGATCGTCATCGGATCGGTGACCACCTCGGGTGCCACGCCAAGCGCGGGCGGAGGCGTCCAATCCGCCAGCTTGGCGAGCAGCTCCTTGCGCCGCTCCACGATCGGCGGCCAGAAGCTGGGCCCGCGCGGCGCGCCGCCGGTGGCCCAGCAGAGCACGAGCTCGTCAAGCGCGCTCATCACCTCGTGGCGGCCGAGCTGGAAGATGTCCTCGGCGTCGCCCAGGAACTCGTGCCGAGCGAGCAGCTCGCCGAACTCGCGCAGCTTGTTCCACCAGCGCGTGAGGAACCAGTAGTCGCAGAAGAACTTGTGCTCCTCCACGTACGGGAAGACCGTCCGCGAGAGACCGAGCAGCTCGTTGAACGTCTGCCGCGCGCCCTCGTCGAGCAGCGCGCCGTACTCCTCGGCGAGCCGGTCGCGCTCGCGCTGGATCTCCTCGGTCGGACGCTCGACCTGCTGCCCGGCCTTCATCGCATTGATGTGCCCGATCAGCGACGCGTACGGGATGCTCGGGTCGTCGAGCCACGAGCGGTAGTAGTGGTAGAGCCCGTCGCCCGTGGCCATGTTGAACCACGGGTCCTTCACCTGCTCGAGCTCCTCGAGCCACTTCTTCCCGGCATCGCTCTGCTCGAGGGCGGCGTCGATCTCGGCAGGCGTCCGCCCCTCGACGAAGGCGCCGTCCACCCCCGTGTCGATCGCAAGATGCGCGAGACGGCGCAGCTCCGCGTCCGGCTTGAACAGCAGCACGTCGATGCCCGCGACCATCTGCGCGATGTGCTGGTCCGGGATGTCCGGGAGGTTGGCCTTGCAGTGCTCCGCGAACGTGGCGTACGCGCCGTAGCCGAGCAGTAGGAACTCGAAGTGGCGCTGCCACATCAGGTCGCCCAGGCGCAACGTGCGCTGGTAGGCCTCGAGGACGTCGATGAAGGCCGTGTTGCGCTCGCCCTGCATCACCTCGTCCGGTTCGTACTCAGGCAAGTCGGGCACACGCAGGTTCGTCACCTCGTCGATCAGCGCGCGCACGCGGTCCTTCCACTGCTCGTACAGCTCCGACCAGTTCTCGAAGTAGTAGCTCGCCCGGCGCTGGAAGAACTCGGCGCGCTCGGCCATCTTCTCCGGGTCCGTGACCGGGTTGCCCGAGATGTAGACGTAGCCGTTGACCACGCGGTAGTCGATCCCCATCGCGGGCGGCACGGCGAACACGCGGTTCTGCCATGCGCCCACCGCCTGGTACGGGCTGTCGATGCACTGCACGTCGAACGCCGGCATCGGCACCGGGAAGTGCATCGAGTTCCAGAACCAGAAGCGCTTCTCGTCCGCATCGCGCCGCGCCTCGTC
>JAICJR010000292.1 GCA_025928345.1 Thermoleophilaceae bacterium
CGAGATGGTCGCCGAGCGGCTGTCGGGCGCCACCCGGAGCTCGGACATAGTCGCCCGCCACGGCGGTGATGAGTTCCTCATCCTGCTCAGCGACCTCGATGGCGGGTCCACGCACGTCGCCGAGAGCGTGGCCGGCAAGGTCCTCGCCGTGCTCGAGGAGCCGTTCACGATGGAGGACGCGGAGTTCGTGGTCGGCGCGAGCGTGGGCATCGCGATCTACCCGCGCGACGGGGAGACGCCGTCGGCGCTGATGCGCGCGGCCGACTCCGCGATGTACGAGGCCAAGGCCGAAGGTCGCAGCCGCTACGCGACCCACCGCGACGGGCAGCGCAGCGACGCCGACCGGCTGTCCACGACGGCGCGCCTGCGCCGCGCCCTCGCGCGGGACGAGCTGGTGCTCCACTACCAGCCGATCTTCAGCGTGCCGGAGCGCCGGCTCGTCGCCGTCGAGGCGCTCCTGCGCTGGAACGATCCGGAGCGCGGCCTGGTCGGCCCCGGCGAATTCATCCAGCTCGCCGAGGAGACCGGGTTGATCGAGCCGATTGGCGAATGGGTGATCCGGCAGATCTGCGAGCAGGCGCTCGAGTGGGCGGAGGCGGGGCTCGAGGTGCGCATCCATTTCAACCTCTCCCCACGGCAGCTCAGGCAGCGCAGGGCTGTGGACGCGATCCGCTCGGTGATCGAGTCCGGCGGCGTACCGCCCGAGTCGCTCACGGCTGAGATCACCGAGTCAATGGCGATGGCCGAGGCGGAGGTGGGGCACTCGATCCTCAACGAGCTGCGGCAGCTCGGGCTGAACCTCTCGGTCGACGACTTCGGCTCGGGCTACTCCTCGCTCGGGCGGCTGCGGCAGCTGCCGGTGAACGAGCTCAAGCTCGACCGCTCATTTCTCCGTGCGGTGCCGTACGACGCGGAGGCGGGCGCGCTGGTTCGCGGCGTGCTCGACCTTGCCGGCGGGCTTGGGATGGATGCCGTCGTGGAGGGTGTGGAGAGCCGCGAGCAGTGGGACTTCCTCGTGGGCCACGGCCGGGCGCTGGCGCAGGGCTTCCATCTGGCCGCGCCCGCACCCGCCGACACGGTCACGCTCATGCTCGAGCAGGCGCGACCGGCGGCTTAGCCCAGACGTTCGAAGAAGCCGCGCGCCTCTGCCAGCTGGCGCGCGCCCTCTCCCACCTCACGCGCGCTGGCCGCCGCTTCGAGATCGTCGTTCACGCGCGCGTCCACGCGGACGAACACTCCGAGCGGCGGATCGGCCACAAGCTCCACCTCGAGCCGCCGCGCGCGGGCGTGGACGCCGCGGGAATGGAGCGCCATCCCCATCGCCTCCTCGAGCGCCGCCGCCATCACACCCGCGTGCGCGGCGCCCTCGGGGCCCTGGTGATCCTGCTTCAGGAAGAAGCGCCCGGTGACCGCGCCCGGTTGCCCGTCCGCCGGCTCGAGCTCCATCTGCAGGCCGAACAGGTTCGCGTTGCCGCAGCCGAAGCAGAGCTCGTGGTGGGCGAGGCTCAACGGGTCAGCGCGACAGCAGCTGCCTCAGCACGTAGTGCAGGATGCCGCCGTTGCGGTAGTAGAGCCACTCGTTCGGCGTGTCGATCCGCACCGTCGCCTCGAACTCGATCGGATCGCCGTCGTCCGGCGTAGCAGTGACCTTGAGCTTCCGGTCGCCGTCGCCGAGCTCGGCGAGGTCGAAGCGCTCCTTGCCCGTCAGCCCGAGCGACTCGGCGCTCTCGCCGCCCGGGAACTGCAACGGCAGCACGCCCATGCCCACCAGGTTCGAGCGGTGGATGCGCTCGTAGCTCTCCGCGATCACGAAGCGCACGCCGAGCAGGCGCGGGCCCTTGGCCGCCCAGTCGCGCGAGCTGCCAGAGCCGTACTCCTTGCCCGCCAGCACGCCGAGCGGAACGCCCTCGTCCGCGTACTTCATCGCGGCGTCGAAGATCGTGGTCTCCTCGCCGTCCGGCAGGTGCACGGTGAACCCGCCCGAGGTGCCGGGCGCGAGCTGGTTGCGCAGCCGCACGTTCGCGAACGTGCCGCGCATCATCACCTCGTGGGTGCCGCGCCGGGAGCCGTATGAGTTGAAGTCCCCCCGCTCGATGCCGCGCTCCACGAGGTAGCGGCCGGCGGGGGAGTCCTCC
>JAICJR010000177.1 GCA_025928345.1 Thermoleophilaceae bacterium
ACACGCCCCCGTGCACCAGTCCGAGCTCCTGCTTCACCCGGTCGGTCACCGGCACAAACCCCTTCACAAAGCCGTCGCCGTGCTCGGTCAGCTCGATGCCGAGGGTGGTGTGGAGGGTTTCCTTCGGAAAGTCTTCGCCGGGAAGCACGCGCGGCAGGGTACCCTTCCTCCCTGCTCATGGCCACTTTCGACCAGCTTCCTGCGGAGCAGAGGGCCATTCTCGAGCTTGTCGTGGGGCGAGGACAGACCTACGACGAGCTCTCGGGGATGCTCGGAATGCCCGCCCCCCGCGTGCGCGAGCTCGCGCGCGAGGCGCTTGGCGAGCTCGCACCTGCCACCGCGGCCCGCGTGGACCCCGATTGGCGGGGCCAGATCGCGGATTACGTGCTCGGCCAGCAGTCGGGACCGGAATCGACGGCCACGAAGAGCCATTTCAAGCGCTCTGAGCCGGCGCGCGCGTGGGCGTATTCGCTGCTCGACTCGCTGGGGCATCTGTATCCGAATGGGTCCATGCCGGAGATACCTGAGGCGTCGGGTGAGCCGGCGGCTGCTGCCGCGCCTCCGCCGCCATCGTCGCCTGCGCCGGCTGCACCAGCGCCTCGGAGGCCGGAGGCCGGAGGTCGGAGGGCTGCAGCTCGCGGCGGCGCTCTTTCTCCGGCTGCTCAGGCGGTTGTGCGGCGGCGGCGGATTATTGGTGGGGTTCTTGCTGCCGCCGTGCTTGCCGTGGTGCTGCTCGCGGTCTTTGGTGTGTTCAGCGGTGGTGGTGGCGGCAAGAACATTGGTGGTGCCTCAACTGTTGCCAATGGCACGACGGGTGGGACGCCTACGAAGTTCCTGCGGGAAGGCGTGCTCAAAGCTGTGGGCAGTGAGAAGGGCACGGGGATCGCGGTCGTGCTCCAGCAGGGCAATCAGGTGCAGCTCGTGGTTCAGGCGACGAACCTCCAGCCCACCACCCGGACGACGGCCTACGAGGTGTGGCTCTACAACTCCGGGAGCGACGCCTCACCGCTCGGCGCCCAGTTCACCGACCAGCAGGGCAACCTCCAGGGCCGCGGCAGCGTGCCGTCGAACTGGCAGAACTTCAAGTACGTCGTGCTCTCGCGCGAGAAGGTGGGCACCAATCCGAAAAGCCCATCAGGGATCGTGCTGCGCGCCACGCTCACGGCCGTGCCCGCCCAGGGCGCCACCGGCGCGACCGGCACCACCGGCGGCTAGTCAGCCTGGCGCTCGCCTCGCCAGCGCCGCGAGCACGAGGGCCACGACGGCGATGCCGGCGAGAGCGGCCCTGAGAGAGGTCGCGTTCGCGGCCACACCCACGGCGGCAGGGCCCAGCAGGAAGCCGAGGTACGCCACGGTGGTGACCACGGACACCGCGCTGCCGCGCCGGTCCGCGCTCGCCAGCCGCCCGCCCATGGCGATCAGCATGGGCGCGCAGATCGCCACGCCGAGGCCGGCGATCACGATGCCGCCAAGCGCGACTCCAGCCGAGGGCGCGAGCGCGGCGATCGCGCTTCCACCGGCGGCCACCACCGCTGCTGCCGCGAGAAGCGCCCGCTCGGGCGCCTTCAGGTTCTGGCCGCCGATGCGCCCGGTGGCCATCGCGGCCGCGAGCAGTGCCGGCGCCGCCGACGACAGCGCGGCCCCCGCGCCGAGCGTGGACTGAAGGTGGACCGCTCCCCAGCTCTGCCAGGCGCCCTCCACGAAAAACGCGAGCGCGCACAGGCCGCCGAGAGCGAGCAGCGGACGAGGTGCACGCAGCAACTCGCGCAGCCCCGGCGTCTCCTCCTCCCCGCGCGGGGCGGCGTCGAGCACGAGCGCGGCCAGAGCGGCGGCCAGCACCACCGCAGCCATCGCACCGAACACCACAGCGGGGCCCGCTCCCGCCGCGCGCAGGCCGCCCGTGGCAAGGCTGGCCACCACTGCAGCCACCGAGAACATCCCGTGCGCGAGGCGCAGGACGGGCGGTCCGTGTGCCTCCGAGCGCACCCCCTCGGAGTTGATGGCCACGTCGAGCGATCCCGACGCCGCGCCCACCAGGAGGAGGATCGCCGCGAGGGCGCCGGGCGAGGTGGCCAGCGCGGGCAGAAAGCCGCAGACGGCGAAGGCCGCCGTGATCCCGGGAAGCACGCCTCGCCCGCCGCGGTCCACGAGCACGCCGGCGCCGCGCATCGCCACGAGGGCGCCCGCGCCGATGCAGAACAGCGCAGCACCGAGCGCGGCGTCGCTCGCGCCCGCATGCGACTGCACGGCCGGCAGCTCGGCGCCCCAAGCTCCCCAGAAGATCCCGAGGGCGGCGAAGCCCACGAGCGCCCGAGCCCGGCCGGTTGCCCGGGCCACCTGCATCAGGTCAGCTTCGCAGGCCGGGGTCCGGAAGCAGCTTGCCCGGGTTCATGATGCCGCGCGGATCGAGCCGCTCCTTCGCGGCGCGCAGCAGCTCGACGCCCAGCTCCCCCACCTCGGCCCGCATCCAGCGCGCGTGGTCGTGTCCGACCGCGTGGTGGTGCGTGATCGTGCCGCCGTTCGCCACGATCGCGTCGGTGGCGGCCGTCTTCGCCGCTCGCCACTGATCGATCTCCGCGCCCTCCTGCTGCGCGGCGATGAAGGTGTAGTACAGCGAAGCGCCGCTCGGATAGAGGTGCGACACGTGGCACATCACGAGCGGCGGGGTGCCGCGCTCAGACAGCGAGTCGCGCAGCGCGCCGCCCACGGCCGAATAGAGGTTGGCGAGATTGGTCCAGCTGGTGGCCGTCTCGAGCGTCTCGGCCATCACGCCGTAGTCGAGCAGCGCGTCGCGGAGGTAGGGGCCGCCGTAGCGGTTCCGCAGCCACGACCGTCCCGGGCGCTCGCCCAGGGCGAGCCCGCCGGCGTTCCGGAGCACGCCGCGCGTCTGTGAGCGGCGGCGCTCGATCGCGTCCTCCTCGCCCTCGAAGCCCACGATCGCGATGCAGCCCTGTTCGTGTCCGCGCAGGCGCAGGTAGGCCTTTCCGGCTCGCTCCGCGGCCGATCCGCTCGAGGCCAGCGTCATCGAGAGGGCGGTCTCGCTCTCGTCTGAGAGCCGCGCGACGTCAGGCGAGGCGCCCTCCTGCTCCATCGCGCGGAATGCCTCGCAGCCCTCGCCGAAGGAGCGGAACGACCAGCCCTCGTACCGGCGCGCCCGCGGCAGCGGCCGCACCGCGAGCGTGGCCTCTGTGATCACGCCGAGCACACCCTCCGAGCCCACCACCAGCTCTCGCAGCGACGGTCCGGCGGCGCTGGCGGGGAACGGCTTCACCTCCAGCTCACCCGCGGGCGTGGCGCAGCGCAGCCCGAGCACCAGCTCATCGATGCGGCCGTAGCCGGTGGACGCCTGGCCCGCCGAGCGCGTGGCCACGTAGCCGCCGATCGTGGCGAACTCGAACGACTGCGGGAAGTGCCCGAGCGTGAGGCCGCGGCTGGCGAGGCGCGTCTCGGCGCGCGGTCCGGTGACGCCCGGCTGGAAGGTCGCCATGAGCGAGGTTCGGTCTGTGTCGACGAGCGCATCCATCCTCGAGAGGTCGAGCGTGATCGCCGACCCCAGCCCACCACGTAGCGCCTCCACGCCGCCCACCACGCTGGTGCCGCCGCCGAACGGCACCACCGCGATTCCCTCGGACGAGCAGAGCTCCAGGAGCGCCGCCACCTGGGCGCGATCCTCCGGATAAACCACCGCGTCCGGGGCGCCGGAGCCGTCCCCCGAGCGGATGCGCACGAGGTCGGGGTAGCTCTTCCCCACGGCGTGCGACACGCGCGCGAGGCGGTCATCGCGCACGTGCTCCTCCCCCACGATCTCGCGCAAGCGCACCAGCGGGTTGTCGCCAAGCGCAATCTCGGGCAGTTTCACTTCCTCGAGGGCGACTGGCGGCGTGTGCCGCGGCCCGACGCCGAGCCGCTTGCGCAGCAGTCCGTGCGCCGCCTCGGGCAGCTCAGCGGTGGCGCTGCCCTCGGGGCCCCAACCCCACCAGCGCGCGCTCAATCCTCCCCCACGATCCGCTCGAGGCCCGAGAGAGCCTCGTCGAGCTTGCGCCGCGCTGCGCGCCGGAACAGGAAGCCACCGAAGCGCGAGTAGCCGCGGAGCCGCTGCACCGTGCGCAGCTCGATCCGGGTCGCGCCATCAGAGTCCGGCTCGAGAGTCGCCTCCGTGGAGTTCTCGGACAGGATGCGCTCGAAAGGCGATTCCTCGATCTCCTGCTGCCACGCGATCCGGCGCGGCTCGTCGGCGGCGAGACGCGTGAAGTCCGCGCGAACCAGCGCACCCTTGGGCGTGCTCGACACCGTGGTCCACGCGAGCGGCGTCGCCTCCTCCACGCGCACCACGTCCGGCCACCAGCGCGGCAGGTGCGCCGGGTCGGCGATCACGTCCCACAGCGCCTGGCTGCTCGCGCGAATGGTGCGAGCACGCCGCACGGTTGGCATTAAATGTGCCCCCTCCCTCGGCCCTGCCCGCGCGTGGCGGCTGCGAACCGGCGCAGGACGGCGTCCGGGGGCACGGGCTACTCCTCCTCGTACACGACCAGGCTGTGCACGTCGTGCGGCGCGAGCCGCTCGCGCCCATCCAGGAACGCGAGCTCGATGATGAATGCGCAGCCGGCCACGTGCGCGCCCGCCTGCTCCACGAGGTCGCACAGCGCGCGGGCGGTGCCGCCGGTGGCGAGCAGATCGTCGTGGACGAGCACGCGCGCGCCGCCGGCGAGGGCGTCCTTGTGCACCTCGAGCGCGTCCACGCCGTACTCGAGCACGTACTCCACGCTGTTCACCTCGCGCGGCAGCTTGCCGGGCTTGCGCGCCGGGATGAAGCCCGCGCCGATCTCCGCGGCCACGGCGCCCCCGAGCATGAAGCCGCGCGCCTCGGCGGACACAACGAAATCAACCTCGAGCGGCGTCGCGTAGTCGCTCAGCAGCTTGACCGACTGCTTGAGCGCCTCCGCGTGCAGGAGCAGCGGCGTGACGTCCCTGAACACGATCCCCTCGCGCGGATAGTCCGGTATGTCCGTTATGTGGTCGCGGAGATCCACCGCGGCGAGCTACGAGGCCAGCCGCCGGAGATCCCGCACCAGGAGCAGGTACTTCATGTGCGAGGCGATCGCCGCAAGGTTCTCGAGCGCCTCCACGGCCTCCTTGCGGCGCTCCGGGTTCCGCGAGCGCAGCGAGGGCGCGAGGATCTGCTCGAGCAGCGCCGACTCGCGGTCGGCCGAGGTGCGGAACACGCGCAGGTTGCGGCCGCCCACGCCGAAGCGCGCCAGCTCCCTGGCGGCGCGCACCACCTCGCGCTCGGTGTCGTCGTACCAGGTGTCGCCGTCGCGCCGCTCGCCCTTGATCACGCCGAACTCCTCGAGCTCGCGCACAAGCTTGGCGTCCGCGCCGGTGTCATCCAACACGTCGGCCAGCGAGTAGACGGCTCCCGAACTGCGCACCGCCACGCTCGCGCGCCGCAGCGTGCGCGGATCGGGAGCGCCGCCCTTCGGTGTGTCGTTGTCGGCGCGCCCGGCCGCGAGCTCCTGGCGGATCACCCGCAGCGGCAGGAACTCGTCACGCTGCAGACGCAGGATCGTGCGCAGGCGCGCGACGTCCGCCGGCGTGTACAGCCGGTAGCCGCCCTGCGTGCGCCGCGGCGAGAGAAGCTTCTGATCCTCGAGGTAGCGGATCTTCGAGATCGAGATGTCGGGGAACTCGCGCTCGAGCTGCTTGCACACGGCACCGATCGTGAGCGACTTGCCTCCCGGCGGCGTGTTCGCCATCGCGGCGCGCTCGCGCAGCGACTCCGCGCTCTCCTCGGCAGGGGGGCGCTCCGGCCCCGTGCCCGGCCGGCGGCGGTTGGGTAGGTCCACGTCGGGATTCATTTCTCGAGATAGGTGAGCTTGTACTTGCCGATCTGGAGCTCGTCGCCGTCCACGAGCTTGTGCGACTCGATCCGGCGACGGTTCACGTAGGTGCCGTTCAGCGAGCCGAGGTCATCGATGTAGAGGCCGTCGCGCCGGCGCACCAGCAGGGCGTGGTTGCGCGACACGGTCACGTCGTCGAGAAAGACCTCAGCTTCGGGGCTGCGGCCGATCGTCATCCGCTCGCCCGAGATCGCGAAGCTCTCGCCCGAGCGACCGCCGCCCGATCTGATCACGAGCGCCGCGCCTTCGGCCACCACCGGCTCGAGGTCGACGGGCTTGAGCTCGCCGGTCTCGTCTAGCTGGTACGTGACTGTGGTGTCGCCCTCCGTCACGTCGCCGAGGTACGAACCGCACTTCTGGCAGTAGTTCGCCCCTTCGGCGTTGACGAAGCCGCACTCTGGACAGTGCATTAGCTGCCTGTCAGTCGGCGGGGTCGGCCTCGTCGCCCGGATCGGGCATGCCCTTGCCGGCCAGGATGTCCGTGAGCTGCTGGACGTCCGCGCCGGTGATCACCGGCTCGCCGACCTCGTGCTTCTTGCGCAGCCGGTTGACCAGCTCAGCGCGCAGGATGTCGATCTTGCCGTGCAGGATGCGACGGCGATACGACAGCTCCTGTTCCTCCTCCGTCAGCTGCTGGATCAGCTCCTTGAGCTCTTGATCCGTCAGCGCCCCGAGATCGGGAAAGGTCTCCATGCTCGGTCCCCTGGGTTGAATGGCGAGCCGCGA
>JAICJR010000003.1 GCA_025928345.1 Thermoleophilaceae bacterium
CTCGGACACGAAGAAGTTGCAGGTGTCGATGATCTCCTGCACCTCGCCGAGCGACTCGGCGTAGGGCTTGCCGATCTCGCGCGTGACGAGCCGCGAGAGCGACTCCTTGTTGTCCTCCACGAGCCGGCCGATCTGCTGGATCGCGCGGCCGCGCACGGGAGCGGGGACGTCCGCCCAGGCCTGCTGGGCCTCGCGCGCGGCGCGGCAGGCGGCGACGAAGGTGGAGGCGTCGCCGAGCAGGGCTTCGGCCACCACGTCGGATGTGCGCGCCGGGTTGGTGGACGTGATGCGCCCGCCGGGGGCGTCGGTCTGGGCGACTCCGCCGATCACGGAGGCGACGGTGCGGGAGGAGGCAAGGGTGTCGGTCATGTAATGGATCGTAGTTCGGTGGAACCGGCGCACCGTGAAGCACCTGCGCGATATGTTGCGTCCGCGGAAATCGAGGTAGGGGGAATTGCTCGTGCAGGGACGAGTCATCGCGCTGGGCGTGCTGTGCGCGCTCGCAATCGCAGCACCCGCGGGTGCGTCCACAGGATCGCTTTACAACGGACCGGGTCCGCGGCCGGGGCCGGACATCCTCTATGCCCCGCCGGCCAACGCCCCGCAGCTGACTAACACCGGCATCTGGCGCGCGCCGCCGATTCTCGTGTCCGGCGCGAGCGCCTACCGAGACGGCGAGTTCCTCTACCAGGACTACCTCTACGACGACCACGGCGCGAACGGTGGCACGCCCGACCCGAGCGATCCGCGCCTCTCGGGCGACACCTTCTCGATGCCGAACGGCACTTACACCTATCCGACGAACTCCGTCTATGCGGGCAACGCGGCCGACCTCGTCGAGCTGAGGGTGAAGCCCGCCCAGAACGCCACGGCGTTCCGCATCACCTTGAACACGATGAAGGACCCCTCGCTCGTAGCCACCACGATCGCGATCGGCGACAGCGCGCAGCCGCAGCAGTTCCCGCACGGCGCGAACGCGAGCGCGCCGGCCCAGTGGTTCGTGACGGTTCACGGCCAGACCGCCGACATGCTCAATGCCGCCAGCGGCAAACCAGCTCCCACGGCACCGAGCGTGAGTGTCGACACCACGCGGCGCCAAATCACGGTGCTCGTACCCCACACAGACTGGAACCCCGGCGTCGGCACGGTCCGGCTGGCGGCGGGGACCGGTCTGTGGGACAAGACCGCAGGCAAGTACCTCATCCCGCAGCAGACGGCCGACGCCACGCATCCGGGCGGAGCGGGCACGCTCTCGAACCCCACCGCCTTCTTCAACGTGGCGTTCCGCTTCAGCGAGCCCATGCCGGACGCGACCAACCCGGTGACAACCGCGACGAACGCCGCTTGGTGGCGCGACCAGGATCAGGGGCAGGCGCTGAAGAACGGCGACCTCACGCCCTTCCACGCCGACGTCGACTTCTCGAAGCTCCAGCGTCATGTGAACGACGACAGCGGGGTGCCGCAGACAGGCCCGCTGGACCGCATCCTGGCGAGCCACTTCGAGACCGAGCAGGGCACCGACTACTCCACCACCTGCCAGTCGGCCACCGCGTGCAAGGGCGAGCTGCGCGGTCAGCTCCAGCCGTACGCGATCTACGTGCCCAAGCAGGCGCAGCCCGCAAGCGGCTACGGCCTCACGCTGCTCCTGCACTCGCTCGGGGCGAACTACAACCAGTTCGAGGGCAGCCGCAACCAGTCGCAGATCGGCGACCGCGGACCCGGCTCGATCGTGATCACGCCCGAGGGCCGCGGGCCTGACGGCTGGTACTACGACTACGCGGGCGCAGACACCTTCGAGGTGTGGGCGGACGTGGCCGCGCACTACAAGCTCAACCCTGACTGGACGTCGATCTCCGGCTACAGCATGGGCGGCTACGGCACCTACAAGTTCGCCACGCAATACCCGGACCTGTTCGCGAAGGCGCAGCCGGTGGTCGGGCCTCCAGGCCTCGGCGTGTGGGTGCCGCCGGCGCCGGTCGAGCCCGGCGGGGACAGCAGCAACACGAACTTCATGCTGCCGTCCGTGCGGAACATTCCGTTCCTGATCTGGGACGCGGTCACCGACGAGCTCGTGCCGTACGCGGGCGTGGTCGACCAGGCGAACACGTTCGACCAGCTCGGCTACCGCTACGAGTTCGACTCGTTTGCTCCGGCCGATCACCTCACGCTGGCGATCAACGACGAGTACCAGCCGGCGGCCAACTTCCTCGGCACCACCACGGTGGACCGCAACCCGGCGCACGTCACCTACGTGGTGAACCCGAAGATGGACTTCCCCGAAATGGGCGCTCCGGCGAACCACGCGTACTGGCTCTCCGGCCTCACGCTGCGCGACTCGAGCGGCAGCACGCCGCGCGGGACGATCGACGTGCGCTCCGAGGGCTTCGGCGTGAGCGACCCGGTGGCGGGGGCGACGCAGCACGGGGCCGGTGCGCTCACCGGCGGCACGCTGCCGGCGATCGCCTACACGAGCCAGTCGAAGCAGTGGGGACCAGCGCTGCCGGCCCTCAGGCGCGACCGCCTCGACATAAACGCGCAGAACATCTCGGCCGTGACGATCGATCCGAGCCGGGCGCATGTGAGCTGCGGGGCCGCCCTCAACGTGCAGACGGACGGCCCCTTGAGCGTCACGCTCGCCGGCTGCGGCCGGACCGAGACGTTCGGCGGTTAAGCCGGGACGGCAGCCTCGTCCTTGAGGGACTTCCGGATCTCCTCGCGGAACTCCGGGGTGTCCTCATGGCCGTGGACGGAGGCGGCGTGCTCAACGGCGGCGCGCACGACCTCCTCTTCGGTGCCGGAGATATAGAGCGAGCAGTTCGACTCGCTCGGCATTTCGCGGCAATCCACGAACTTGCGGCCCATCTTGGATCTCCTTCCGTCGAGGCCTGAGCGTGTTCTAACCGGGTGTCAGCCAGCGGTCAAGGCGTCTCCTCAAGCTGGCCTCACGGCGGTCGATCTAACCGGAGGTATGAGCCCGGACCAGATCACGCGCAACGCTGCCGCCATCTCGGGCGCCGTGAAGATGCTCGAGCGCGAGATCGCCTCATTCCACCAGCAGCTCTCCGTCAGCGCGGCCAGCGACGAGACCAGCCGCCAGATCTCGGACTACCTCACCGAGCTGCACTTCCACTTCCGCACGCTCTGCGCGCGGGCCGAGCGCCTCGAGTCAGAGACCCGGGCGCTCCTCGGCACAGAGACCGCCGCCTCGGCCAGCTAGCTGCTTCGATAGGCGCACACAAGCGCCGAAAGGAGCCTGATGGAGGTCGAGTTCGTCGCCACCGTCGCCGTCATCGCACCGGATCCCGCTGAGTCGCGCCGGCTCTACATGGACACGCTGGGGCTGCCACTCGAGAGCGCGGGCGGCGACTACTTCCACAGCGAGCAGATAGCCGGGACCAAGAGCTTCGGCATCTGGCCGCTCTCCCAGGCCGCCGAGGCGTGCTTCGGCAGCGAGGAATGGCCGTCGCACCGTCCCGTCCCCCAGCTCAGCATCGAATTCGACGTTGCGGACGCCGGCGCCGTGCAGTCCGCGGCCGAAGAGCTGGCCGCCGCGGGCTACGAGTTGCTGCACCCGGCGCGACAGGAGCCGTGGGGACAGACGGTCGCCCGCGTGCTGTCACCCGAGGGCGCCATCGTCGGCATCTCCTACGTTCCCGACTTCCACTAGCGCCTGATCCGGAACGTCCGCGTGTTGCGGCGCGTTATCCCCTCCCGGTTGAACGCCCTGTCCACGCTGCGCGCCCACACCTTGTAGAAGCCGACCGGCAGGTGCCGCCTGACGGTGAGCGTCCACGTGGTGGTGCCGTGTGCGCGCAGCCACACGCGCCGTGAGCAGACGCGCGGCTTCGTGAACTTCCCGTTCGAGCGCAGGAAGCGGCAGCTCTTCGTCTTGCGGTGGGCTATGAAGGACCCGACGGCGCGCTTTGCAAGCGCCACCTGTACCCGCGCCACGTGCCCGCCGCAGCCACGATCCGCCGCCTTGCCGCGGAGGACGAAGCGCCGCTTGCGCGCGAACACCGCGCGCCCGCGCCTGTAGGTGGTGATTGGCGCCTTGGTGTCGGAGCACTGTGCCGTGCCGTTCTGCGGCAGCGGCTTGCATGACGTCGACCCGACGAGCGGGGCGCCCGAGTCCTGCCTGATGAAGAGCGGCACGGACACGGGCAGCGGCGCGCCGGTAACGGGATCTGTCTGGGTGGCGTCGCCGGTGGCGATCAGCACGCACCCGCGCTGGTCGACGGCGTTCGTGAAGAAGTCGCCGAGGCGGCGGTCCTTCGAGCCGTTCGGGTCGAAGCTCTCCGCCACGCACTCGGTGCCGCCCTGGCACACGGAGTTCGCGCTAACCGGCCGGTCCATCGCCTTGACCACGGTCGCCTGCGGCTGCGCCGTGTCCGCGCCGAACACCTGCGCGTCGTACACGAAGACGTCCGACTTCTGGCAGTCCACGTCCACGAGCTGGTTGGTCTGGTACCAGACGATCGAGACCTTGCCGGGGTCGCCCGCCACGATCCACGGCCAGAACGCGCGCGCGTTCGCCGGCGCGGCGATCGTGATCGGCGCGGAGAACGTCTTCCCGAAGTCGTGCGACACGGCCATCTTGATCTGGTTGGGAGCCGGCGTGGGGTTGCCGCACGCGTCGCTTGCGGTCCCGCTCGTGGCCGCCGTGTCCCACACGAGGTAGATCGTGCCCGCCGGGTCGATCGCGATCGCCGGCCAGTGGCCGTACACCTTGTCGCCGGACACCTTCGTCGGCGTGAACTTGCCGCCGAAGGTCCCAACGCTCACGCCGACGCCGTTGTCGTAGTTGCCGTCGCCGTCCGAGTCGAACAGCGCGGGCTCCACGAGCTTCCCGTTCTGGTGGTCGTAGTAGAGCTTGCCGAAGCCGGTGTAGTTCCCACCGCCGGAGTACGCGCCGAAGTCCGGGGTGCCGGTCGCGCCGCAGGTGTTGCCGCCGTCGGTGGACTGGAAGATCGTGTGGCCGCTGCCGCTGAGGCTTCCCTCCTCGGTGTCCGTGGCCATGAACACCTGGTTCGGCTTGCCGCCGGCGAGCCACGGCCGGTCGCCGTCGTGGCACTGCACGGTGCCTTTGTCCCAGCTCTTGCCGCCGTCCTGCGAGGAGAACACCGCGTCGTTCGCGAGATCGATGCCGGTGTCGTAGACGCGGCCGCCCTCGTCCATCGTGAGGTCCGGGTCGCTGAATCCCTGGCTCTTCGCGGGATTGGTGTTGAAGCCCTCGCCGGCGAGGTCGTCGACCTTCCAGGTCGCGCCGCCGTCGCTCGAGGTCCAGATGTTCACCTGGTTGCGGTAGCTGGCGATGAAGTCCGGCACCTCGACCGGGGAGAAGAAGCCCGGGCCGTACAGGTGCGTGGTGCCCTCGTGGCTCGTGTAGACGAGCGTGCCGCTGCGCGGGTCGAGCATCACGAGCGGCTCGCCGCCCGCCAGGTTCTTGCTCACGTACGTCGGCGGCGCGAACGTCACCGGCGGACCCGCCGCATGCGCCGAGACCGCCAAGCCGAGCGCAACCACCACCGTCACGACACCAGCCCCGACACCCCGCATGCCGACCTCCCCTTGCCGGTCAAAGATTCCCCTGCGCGCGGGAAGCTTACGCCTGCTTCGTCATCATCGGCGCAATGGAAGACCCGATGGTGATCAGCCGCAGCGTGTCGGTGCCGCTGTCCGAGGTCGAGATGCGCGTGAGCCGCTCGTCCGGCCCAGGCGGCCAGCACGCGAACGTCACCGCCTCGCGCGTGGAGGCGATCTTCGACGTGGCGAACTCTCCCTCGCTCAGCGAGGAGCAGCGCAAGCGCGTGCTGGCGCGCGTGGGGCCGCGGCTCACGGCCGTGGCGCAGGACACTCGCAGCCAGGCCCGCAACCGCGAGCTCGCGCTCGAGCGTCTGCGCGCGCGGCTCACCGCGGCGCTCTCGGTTCCGCGGGCGCGCCATGCCACCAGGCCCACCAAGGCATCGCGAACGCAGCGCCTTGAGTCCAAGCGGCGCCGCGCCAACCTGAAGCGCGCGCGCCGCCGCCCAGGGAGCGACGACTACTAGGCCACCCGCGCCTGGCGGTGCGCGGCGCTGCCCACCACCTCGAGCACGCGCTTCGGATCGTCGGTTACCTCGAACAGGTCCATGTCGGGCGGCGAGATCTTCCCGCCGCCGAGCACGTGCTTGCGCATCCAGTCGACCAGCTCGGCCCAGTAGCCGCTGCCCACGAGCAGAACTGGGAAGTGGCTGATCTTGCCCGTCTGGATGAGCGTGAGCGCCTCAAAAGTCTCGTCGAGCGTGCCGAAGCCGCCGGGGAACACGACGAACGCCGAGGCGTAGCGCACGAACATGACCTTGCGGGTGAAGAAGTAGTGGAAGTGCAGCGGCAGGTCCACGTAGCGGTTGATCCCGACCTCGAAGGGCAGGTCGATGTTGAGCCCGATCGACAGCGCGCCCGCGTCGCGCGCTCCGCGGTTCGCCGCCTCCATGATCCCGGGCCCGCCGCCGGTGATGATCGCGAAGCCCTCCTCGCCGAGCGTGCGCGCGGTGAGGCGGGCGAGCTCGTACTCCGGATGGTCCTGCGGCGTGCGCGACGAGCCGAAGATCGACACCGCGGCGCCCACGCGCGCGAGCGCCCGGAAACCCTGTGCCAGCTCGCCGCGGATGCGCTCGATGCGGGCGGAGTCCGATTGCGTCGAGACGATCGAATCGACCTCGGCACCGAGGAGCTCCTCGTCGGGCGTCGCGGGCGGGCGCGGCTCGCGCGGTTCGCGCGGCTCGTCCGTCATGGACTACTCCCTGTGGGCTGAGAGACGCGCGAGAGCCTCGTGGCACTCCACCACGCGCTGCTTCACGGGGTCGTCATCCGGCCGGTCGTGCACGAGGTCCCAGGTGCGCTCGGCCACCTCGCTCGCGGTCTCGGACGTGGCCTGCGCGCACAGCAGGTCGATCAGCTTGAGCTCGAACTGCTGGATCTGGGTGGCGGGATCGGCAGGGTCGAGCTTCGGCAGCGGATCTTCCGTGGCCTCCCGCCACATCGCTGTCGCAATCACGAGCCGGTTCCGGAGCAGCGTCGGGTCCATGCGCGCACGGGCACATTACCGAGGCGCTCGGAGCTTCAGATCAGCGGCGGTGAGCTGGCCGTTGAACGCGCCGCGCCCCGTGGTGGCCGCGGCGCCGCAGCGCGACGCGAGCTCCAGCGCCCGCTCCACTTCCAGTCCGCTGCCGAGCGCGAACGTCAGCCCGGCCGCGAAGCTGTCGCCCGCGCCATACGCGTCCGCCATCGGTCCTGGGAGCGGCGCGGCATGGAAAGTGCCGGTGCGTCCCTCGCCCGCGGTCCAGGTGCCGCCCTCGGCGCCGGCGGTGCCCACCACGAGTTTCGGCTCGGGGTCGAGCTGGCCATGGGCGTAGCGCTCGCCGGCGTCGTTGGAGCTGTGCACGAGGGCGTCGAGCCCCACACCGGCCTCCTTCAGCACCGGGAGTGAGCGCGCGGTGGCCACCAGCACGCGCGCCTGCCGCGCGGCGCGGAGCGCCCCGGCGTCGCCGCTCACGAAGTAGACGGCGTCGGCGTCCGCCAGATCGTCCCAGCCGATGTCGTCGTCACCGCTCGGGCCGTAGCGCTCGTGGATTGTCGTGATCGTGCGCTCTCCCTTCTCGTCGAGGAAGGTGAAGGCGCGCCGCTGCGGCTTGTCCTTGAACTCGCAGCGCACGTCCACCCCGAACTCCCCGAGCTCGCTCTTTGCGCGGTGGCCGAGCTCCTCGTCGCCGAGTGCGGTGTAGAAGAGCGAGCCGCCGGCGAGCTTCGCCAGCTGCACCGCCGCCACCGAGCCGCCGCCCGCCGCCTCGGAGAAGGTGTCCTCCGCGTGAACGATCTCGCCAGGCTTCGGAACGTGCTCCACGAGCGCGAACTCCACGTACTCCACATGCCCCACCACCGCGACCTTCATCTCGACCCGGCACCATAGAGGCGGATGACCCTCCGAGAGCTGTCTCCCGAGATCGCCGCCGAGCTCCTCGCCCGCGGCGACGCCCAGCTCGTGGACGTGCGCGAGCCGTACGAGCACGCCGCCGGGCGGATCGCCGGCGCGCGCCATGTCGAGCTTGGTGCGCTCACCGGCCAGGCCGAGACGATCGACCGTGAGACGCCGGTGGTGTTCTATTGCCGCGTGGGAGCGCGCTCCGCGATGGCGGCCGAGGCGTTCGCCGCCTCAGGCTGGGACGCCTACAACCTGTCCGGCGGCATCGTGTCCTGGGCGGCGTCCGGCCTGCCGATCGAGGGCGAGATCGCCGAGCACTAGCTTCCGAGGCGCATCCGCCGCTCGGCCGCGCGAAGAATCGACTGCCGCTTCTTCCCCGCGCTCTCATACAGATTCACCACGGCCACGACCTCGTCGCTCGCGTCCGCCAGCCGCTGCGTGATCTCAGCTGCCCGCATGCGGTCATAGTCCTCCCACGGCTCATCGATCGCAATTTCAGCGCCGGCCTCGTCGGCCGGGCCGAACTCCGCAACGAGCTCCGGCTCCTCGGACACGTGCTCGGGCTCCGGCGGCTCCGGGGCCGGAGCTGGGGTCGGAGGTCGGAGGTCGGGGGTCGGAGGGGGAGGCTGGGGCGCCGGCGGCGGTGGAGCGCCGTTCGTGGCCTGTGGCCTTTGGCCTGTGGCCCTTGGCTTCTTCTCCGCTCTCCCGCCTCCGGCCTCCGGCCTCCGGCCGGCAAGCCGGTCGCTCACTTCCACCACCGCCTCGCGCAGATATTCGGCCATCCTCTCCTCATCCGCCCGAATCTCGCGGGCCAGGCTGGCTGTTTCCTCGTCGCCCTCGGCTTCGGCCAGACGCTCGATCGCGATGTAGGTGGCCACCTCGAGGGCTTCGCTTGCCGACTCGGCGCGCACGTTGCGGAGCACGCGGTCGGCGGCGGGGGACTCGGCGCCGCGCAGGAGGGTGAGTGGCAGGCCGACCACGGACAGCATCACGCGAGTGGCGCCGCGCGCGATCCCGAGGCTGTAGCCCACGGGCGCCGAGATGAGCGAGAACGCCATGCGCAGCGGATCGGCGCCGTCCTGCTCGAGCTCCGCGATGCGCGCGGCGAGCCTGCGGCCGTGCTCGCGCGTCTCCTCGAGGTGCTCCTCGATCCGGGCCCGGTGCTCACCGGGCGGCGTGGCGGCGATGTGCGCCTGGAGCGTCTGCGTGAGGCCGGCTTCGATCGCGCGTGCCTCACGGAGGTACTGGACGAGCAGGTCGCTCATCGGCATTCCTTCCGTGACGGGAATTCGTCGGTCATCCTGGCTTGCCCGGTGAAACAGCGGGTTTAACCTGGGATGACCTGGCTACCCTTGTCGTTCAGTGGGATTGATCGCCTTTCTCATATGGCTTGCTGTCACCGGACTGGTGATCGGTGCGTTCGCCCGCCTGGCGCTCCCGGGCCCGGACCCGATGGGCATCGGGCAGACGATCCTCGTGGGGCTCGCGGGCTCGTTCATCGGCGGGATCATCATGTCGCTCCTCACGGGGCGGAATGCGTGGAGCTTCCTGGTGGCCGTGGCAGTGTCGACCGGCATCGTCTACCTGATCCGCCGCTCGCGCGGCGGTTCGCTGTTCAACCCTGGCACCTACCAGGGCCGGCCCATCGGCAGGCCGCGACGCCGCTTCTAGCTACCTGAGTTCAGATGCGGCCGGATCGCTCGCGCGGCGGCGAGCACCTCCTGCGCGCGCGGGTTGTCGCCGGACTGCTCCGACAGGTACGCGTAGCGCACCGAGCCGTCCGGAGCGATCACGAGCGCGCCGCCGAGCTGTGCCGCGTGCGTCCTGATCATCCCCTGGTTCACCGCGATGCTGCCCTGCCTGAGCCGCGACCCGATCGTCGCCACCAGCCCACGCCAGATCTGCATCGGACCGATCACCTCGTTGAGAGTCGCCACCTTCGCGCCCGCGAGCTCGTAGACCTTGCGGTCAGGGTCTAGGAGCAGTCTGAGGTCGACGTTCTGCTTCCTCAGGAACTCGCGCGCGTGGTCGGGCGGGCCGAACCCGATCATCGCCAGCTCGACGTCCGCCTCCGCGAACTCGTGCCGGTGGTTGTGGATGTCCACCGCCAGCTGGCGGCAGAAGACGCAGCCGAAGTGGCGGAGGAAGACGAGCACAGCCGGCCTCTCCGCCCACAGATCCCCGAGACGAACGGCGTTGCCGTCCGGGTCGTTCAGGACGACGTCCTCGAGCACGCTCGCGTCGCTGGGCGGGCGCGTCTGCTGGCGAACGGGGACAGCGTCGAGCATCGGCGTGGAGACTAATGCCCCAGTGGTACGCTCGCGCCGACGGCCATGGAGAGCGCTCACGCTACCCAGCGGAACGGTGAGGCAGGCGCTGCAGGCTCACGGACGGGGGACCTGGAGGCGCTGCTGGCCGCCACCGAGCAGGCCGCTGAGGACCTCAAGAGCCGTGCCCGCGAGGAGGTGGACGCCGCTCTCGCCGACCTCACCACGCTCGTGGCCGAGCTGCGCGACGCGGCCGATCGGCTCGAGGAGCGCCTCGCCGGAATCCGGACGAGCGCCGGGGTCGCCGCTCCCGCCCCGGCGGAACCCGACCACATGCGACGTGCCCGTCTCGTGGCCGTGAACATGGCCGCAAACGGCGCCACGCGTGCCGAGACCGCCCGCTATCTCGGCGAGCGACTTGGGATCCGGGACCGCGAGGCGCTGCTCGACTCGGTCTACGAGTCCCTCGGCGGCGCGTAGGACGCGTCGATCCTTCCGCGCGCGTGGTTACTCTCGCGCGCGATGCCTGTTCACGCGCCGCTGCGCCGTCTCGGCCGCGAGGTGCAGAGGGTGGCCGGCGCGGACACGGCCAGCCACCTGCACCTGCGCGAGCGCCTCGTGTCCGTGTTCACGGCGTCGGTCGTCATCGACCTGTTCGCGGCGGTGGCCATCTACTTCCTCGAGCGCGGCAGGACGGCAACCGGCATCCACACATTCGGCGACGCGCTCTTCTGGACTAGCACGCAGCTGCTCACCGTCTCCTCGCAGATGCCGAACCCGGTCACCACGGGCGGCAAGATCATCGACATCTTCCTCGAGTTCTGGGCGATCACCGCCGTCACCGCCGCGGCCGGCTCCTTCGCCGCCTTCTTCCACAGGCGCGGGATGGAGCGCGACCCGCTCGACACCACCTACTAGACCCGCGGTGGCCTTCTCTCCCACATGTGAACCGCCCCTATGTCCCGATACCCGAGCCGCAGGTAGATCGGTCGCCCGCGCCGCGTTGCCTGCAGCGAGCTCGTCGTGCAGCCGCGTCCACGAGCCTCAACCAGCGCATGAATCATCAGCGCAGTGGCGAGCCCGCGCCCGCGCGCTTCGGGCAGGGTCGCGACGAGGTAGATGCCACATTCGCCGTCCTCCTCATAGCTGAGGACTGTGCACGCCGGCACGCCGTCCGCACGCGCGAGGTAGAGATGCACTGGCTCGGGAGGCAGCCGCTTGAACGCCCGCTCGAAGTCGCCGGGGAAGTCATAGGCGGTGTCGTTCAGGCGCGCCGCCGCCACCATGTCCGGCTCCATCAGGTCATGCCCCGCGCCGCCCGCCGCCGGCACCTCCAGCTCAGCCAGGTCGAGCGTCATCGCCGCCGGCCGCGCGTCCAGCTGGTGGCCTGCCCGCTCGAGCAGCTCCGCGGCTTCGGTGTCGTGTTCCGGCACCCACACGGTCCACGCCCGCACGCCGCTGCGCCCGTATTCCTCGGCCAGCGGCTCAAGCGCCTGGCCGAGCGCGGCAGCGTCCGAGTACACCACGCAGTTCACCACCGAGCGATCCGGACAGTCCGGCACCACCGCCGCCGTCACGCCGTCCAGCTCCAACACGTGCCCGCCGGAGCCGTAACGGGCGAGCGAGGAGAACACGCCCGCCATGTTGGCGAGCATTCGCGGCCAGGCGGACGTCAGCTCAGTCCCACACGAAGGGCGGATACCGCGTGGTCATGAACGCGGCGTAGGCGTAGCCGCGCGTGAGCCAGCGCTGCGACACCAGCACGATGTCGAACATCCCGCGGGGGAACTTCCTCGTGAAGAGGATCGCGAAGAACGAGAAGAACACGAGAATCTCGGCGATGTAGTTGAGGATCCCGGCCACGAACAGGTAAGGGATCGCGAGGAGCCACGCCACGAGCGGCCGCCAGCGCTCCACGCCCGCCTCCGGGAAGTCGACCTCGAGCGCCACCGGATAGCTCGGATCGGGCTCGAACCTGAAGGGCGGGTACGGGTCCACCATCAGGTAGACGTACGCGAACACGCGCGCATGCCAGCGCATCACGCCCTCGAGGAAGTGGAACAGCGAGGGCGGGTAGCGCCCCGTGACGATCACCATGAAGAACGCCGCGATCACCACGAACCAGGCGGCGAAGTACAGGATCGTGAGCAGGATGTAGTGCGGCACCGCGAGTAGCCACTTGACGAGCGGCAGAAAGCGATTGAGCGGCTCCTGGTATTCGATCTCTAGACGCGCCGGATAGCTCTGAGCCTCGGCCTCCACCCCGTCTTTATATCCGCGCCGGCGGCCGAAAGGCAACCGCGCTCAGCCGAACGTGAACGAGTAGGCGGACAGGCCGTTCTGCATGCGCAGGGTCAGGAAGCCGCCGCCGGGCCCTGAGAGGTTCACGACGTTGTAGAGCCGCTGGCGGTTCACGTCGACCACGCCGGCGTGCACGTCGGTACCCGCCGCGTCCGGGGGGATCGGCTTGCCGTTCAGCAGCACCTGCACCAGCCCGCTGCGCCCGCTTGGAGGCCCGAGCACCACGTAGACGCGCTGCGCCTGGAAATCGAGGCTGAGCGACGCCGAGCGAACCGCGGTGCCGGACTCCTTCGCCTCGTTCCACACGCCGCCGTAGGCGAACTGATTCAGCCCGAGGCCGTTTGGCGGCGGGCCGTAGTCGTGGACGCCCTTCACGGGGCCGTTCGTGTAGCCGTCGGCGCGCGCGGTTCCCACGTAGGTCTCCGGGGTCGCCAGCCGCGGCGGCTTGATCGCATGGACCTTCGCGAGGCCGGTCGCCAGGCGCTTGTCGCCGCGCTCGGCGAGCAGCGTTCGGATCGCGCGCTCGTCCTTCGCGTAGTCGCCCTCGCCGAAGTGGGTGTAGCGCACGCGCCCGCGCGCGTCGATCAGGTACTCGGCCGGCCAGTACTGGTTCCCCCAGGCCGTCCAGGTGCCGTAGTTGTTGTCCTGCACCACGGGGTAGCGAATGCCGTCGGTGGCGATCGCGTGCTTCACGTTGCCGGTGTCGCGCTCGAACGGGAACTCCGGCGTGTGCACGCCGACGATCGTGAGGCCGGCCTTGCGGTAGCGGGCGTCCCAGGCCTTGAGATAGGGGAAGGTGCGGATGCAGTTGATGCAGGTGTAGGTCCAGAAGTCGACCAGCACCACCCGGCCGCGCAGGCTGGCGAGCGTGAGACGCTTGCCGCCCGTGTTGAGCCACGGCCCCGGGCTCGCGAAGTCCGGCGCGTTGCCGAGCACCGGCAGGCCGTCCGCCGGACGCTTGCCGGCCGGGCCATGCGCGACCGGCCTCGTGCTGTCGAAGCGCGGCTTGCCGCGCAGGCCCGCGAGGCGTGACTGCACCGGATGCGAGGTCTCGAGCGAGTTCGCCGGGTCGATCAGCGCCGTGGGGAGGTGCTGAGCGAGCGCGTTCTCGAGCTTCACGTCGACCATCGTCGCCATCGCCACCGCCGTGAGCACCATCACCACGCCCATCGCCCGCTGAAGCCCGAGGCCGCGGCCGGCGGCCCTGATCCGGTCGGCCACCTTGCGCCCGCCCAGCGCCAGCACGAGGAGCACGATTGCCGAGCCGGCGGCGTACGCGAGCGCGATCGTGACGAGACGAGCCGAGGTCCCCTGGGTGGCGGACACCGAGATCACCGCGGCGAGGATCGGCCCCGCGCACGGCGTGTAGGCGAAGCCGAGCGCGCCGCCCACGCCCACGCCGCTCCAGAAGCCGTCGCCCCGCGTGCGCGGGCCGAACCGCGATAACCGCGACAGCGGCGCCTCGATGCGCGCCGCCACGCCGGGCAGAAGGAGCGAGATCCCGAAGCCGATCAGCACGACCTCCGCAAGCACGCGCACGCCGTTGCCCGCCACCCCCACGCCCTTCACGAGCGACGCGAGCGCCACCACCGCAATCGTGAAGGTGAGCGCGAGCCCGAGCACGATGCCGAGCGGCCGCCGCCGGCCTCCGACCGCACTCGCCGACAGGAGCGCGGGCAAAACGGGCAGGACACACGGCGTGACCGCCGTGGCCGCCCCGGCCACCACCGCGAACAGAATCAGCAGCAGCATCGTCGGCTGTGCACTATCGCGGCGTCACATTAGACGCGCATTAAGGAGTCGACGGGCGTAGGCTGGAATCCAGGACTCGAATAAGGAGGATCAATGCCTGGCCAGCCGTTCTCCTGGGAAGGTCTCGACAAGTTCAAGCGCGACGGTCGCTTCATCGCGCACTACCCGCCGAACGTGAAGACGTTCTACTCGCCGGACGACGACGTCCACGGGCTGCTCCAGACCCTGCTCGCGAGCGCCGAGCAGTCGATCGTCCTCAACATGTTCGGCTACGACGACACCGACCTCGACGCGATCATCAAGTCCAAGCTGAAGGACGAGCACGTATTCGTGCAGATGAGCCTGGACCGCAGCCAGTCGAAGAGCGGGAAGACCGAGCGCCAGATCCTCGCCGCTTGGGACAACGATTACTTCGGAAACTCGATCGCGATCGGCACGAGCTCGAAGCACGCGATCTCGCACCTGAAGATGGTGATCGTGGACGGCATCTACACCGTGAAGGGCAGCACCAACTGGTCGCTCAGCGGCGAGCAGAAGCAGGACAACGAGCTCACCGTCTGCAACAGCGCGGTGGTGGCGGCCGAGGCGCGCGCCGTTCTCGACCGCAACCACGACTTCATGCTGAAGCAGATGGCGGCCGAGGCAGCCGCGGCCGGGGACGGCAAGGCGCCGAAGACCGCGGGCAAGCGCTTCATGCGCGCCGCCGAGGCGGGCGGCCAGAGGCGGGCCGTCTAGATTTCCGTGCAGTGCCCGAGCTGACTGTTTACGAGAAGCCCACCTGCACGACCTGCCGCAACCTCGCGATGCTGCTGCAGGAGCGCGGCATCGAGTTCGAGCGCGTGAACTACCACGTCGATCCGCTGCCCGAGGAGAAGATCCGCGACCTGCTGCGCAAGGCAGGCGTCGGCCCGCACGAGGTGCTCCGCAAGAAGGAGCCGGTCTACAAGGAGCTAGGTCTCGATACGCGAGACGTCAGCGACGACGAACTCATCCAGCTGATGGTCGAGCATCCACAGCTGCTGCAGCGCCCGATAGTCGAACGCGGCGAGAGGGCAGTGCTCGCGCGTCCGCCTGAGCGGGTCCTCGAGATCCTCCCCTAGAACGACAAAGGCCCGCCATAAGGCGGGCCCCTGACAACGACGGCGTCCGGCCTAGATGGCCTGGACGTTTACCGCCTTCGGTCCCTTGTCGCCGGCCTCGGCGTCGTAGGAGACCTTCGAACCCTCGGCGAGCGAGCGATAGCCGTCGCCGATGATTCCGGTGTGGTGGACGAAGAGGTCCTTGCCGCCGTCATCGGGCGTGATGAAGCCGAAGCCCTTCTCGTCGCTGAACCACTTGACTGTGCCGTTAGGCATTCCGTGTTACCTCCACGGTTTCTGTGTGCTGCGCTACGCGGAGGTTGATCCAGCAACGCCTGCACTGCTTTTAGCCGAGTCCAACCCGGCCCTGCTAGTCGGACGGTAGCAGTGATTCGGGCTCTGCGCGAGTCAGGATGTGCGGCGTGCGCGGGCGGCCGGCCCCGTGTGCAGACCGTCCAGCAGGATCTCCAGGTGCCGGCGCCAGTCAGATTGGGCTGCGAGCGGCCCGCTCATCGACGCGCACAGCCCGCTCATGAGCATCCCCAGCTCGTCGGCCGTGAAGTCCTTGCGTAGTGCACCCTGCCGCTGAGCGCGCTTAACGAGCTTGTCCATCGCCTCGTTCAGCTCGGCCCGCGCGGGCTCGGCGTACTCGAACGCGCCACTCGAGGTGCGCAGCACATCCTGGAGCGCGACGTTCTCGGCCATGTGCGCCGCGGTGGTGTGCAGCAGCTTCGAGAACCCCTCCCACGCGTCCTTCTCCTCGAGCGCTGCACGAGCGTCGTCGGCAAACGAGCGGAACTTGCGTGTCACAAGCTCGCCCATGAGCACGTCTTTGTTGGGGAAGTGGCGATACACCGTCCCCACACCCACCCCGGCGCGGCGCGCGACGTCGTCCATCTGCGCATCGGCCCCCTGCTCGGCGAACACCTCGGCCGCGGCTTCGAGGATGCGCTCCCTATTTCGCCGGGCATCTGCCCTGAGCTGTCGAATTCCGGGATCCGCCTGCGTCGTCATCTGTGACGAGAGTCTACTTGACAAACGGAACCATCGTTCATATTCTGCGGAACCGTTAAGCGGAACCGGATCTCGACTTCCAGATAGTTACCAGGAGCACAAAGATGACCACCCACTCCCTCACCTCAAGACAGAAGGATCTGGCGCTCGTGCTGCTCGCGGTCACGCAGTTCGTGATCGTGCTCGACGCGTCGATCGTCAACGTCGCCCTGCCCTCGATCGGCCGCGCGCTCGACTTCTCCCAGGACAACCTGTCGTGGGTCGTGAACGCGTACACGCTCACGTTCGGCGGCTTCCTATTGCTGGGCGGCCGGCTCGCGGACCTGCTGGGCCGCCGCAAGATCTTCATCGGCGGCCTCGCGCTGTTCTCCGTCGCGTCCCTGCTCGGCGGGCTTGCGCAGTCGGACACGTGGCTGATCGCGGCGCGTGCCGCGCAGGGCCTCGGCGCGGCGCTGATCTCCCCCGCAGCGCTCTCGCTGATCACGACGATCTTCCGCGAAGGCGCCGAGCGCAACCGCGCGCTGGGCGTCTGGGGCGCGGTGGCCGGCTCGGGCGGCGCGGCGGGCGTGCTGCTCGGCGGCGCGCTCACCCAGTGGATCAGCTGGGAGGCGGTGCTGTTCGTGAACGTCCCGATCGGCCTGCTGGCCGCGGCTGCCGCTCCAAGGCTGCTTCCCGAGAGCCGTGACGCCAGCCACCGCTACTTCGACGTCCAGGGCGCGGTGCTCGTCACCGGCGGCCTGGCGCTGCTCGTGTACGCGCTGGTGGATGCAAACAACGCCGCTGGGGCACCTTCCACACGATCGGCCTGGGCGCCGTCGCGCTCGCGCTGATCGGCGCCTTCGTGGCCTGGGAGGCACGCGCTCCCCATCCGATCATGCCGTTCTCGATCTTCCGCCTGCGTACGCTGCGCGGAGCGAACGTGATCGGCCTCCTGCTTGGCCTCTCGCTGTTCGCGATGTTCTTCTTCCTGTCGCTGTACATGCAGCAGGTGCTCGGCTACGACGCGCTGAAGACCGGCCTCTCCTACCTGCCGCTCGCACTGATGATCATCGCCTCGGCGGGCGTTGCCTCGCAGCTCACCACCCGGATCGGCTTCAAGCCGGTGCTCGTCACGGGCTTTCTGATGCTCACAGGCGGGCTCGTGTGGTTCAGCCAGGTGTCGGCCGGCGGCTCATATCTCGGCGACGTGCTGTTCCCGTCGCTCGTGGTGGGCTTCGGGCTCGGGCTCGCGTTCGTGTCTGTGACGATCGCGGCCGTGATGGGAACGAAACCGGACGAGGCCGGCCTCGCATCCGGGCTGATCAACACCTCGCAGCAGGTGGGCGGCGCGCTCGGCCTGGCGATCCTCTCGGCGATCGCCACCGCGCGCACCAACCACGTGATCGCGGGAGGCGGCCACAGCCAGGGCTTTGCCCTCACGGCCGGCTTCCAGACAGCCTTCCTGGTCGGAGCGGCGTTCACGCTGGCGGCGGCCCTGCTGGCGGCCGTGATGGTCTCGTCCGCTGATAGCCGCGCTCATGCCGAGGCGGCACAGGCTGGCGAGGCGGCACCCGTGGCCGCCTAGGTTCCCCCCCGCCTAGGCGGTCCCTGCCGTCCGCAGGCTCCGATCCGGATCACGGGGCCCGAGCCCGAAGCGGGGCTCGGGCCCCTCTCGTTCGCTGAGCCAGGCGAGCATCCGCTCGGCGAGCGCCGGGCCGTGCTTGAAGCCGTGGCCCGAGCCGCCGCCGTAGATCCACACGGCGGCTCCGTGCTCGGGGTGCGGCGCGGCGATGAAGTGCGTGTCGTCGGTGAGGCTGTACTGGCACACGGCCACGCTCTTGAGAGGTGCATCGGCCAGCGCGGGGAAGCGCAGGCGCGCGTACTCCCGGGCGCGCTGCTCGTTCACGGGCGCGTGGGCGCGGGGCCAGGTGTCTGGGTCGAGCGTGAGGCCCTCCACGTCGGGCGCCACCTTCACGCCATAGGAGTCGAGCGAGCCGAGCCCGTAGGCGGCGCCGTCGTAGTCCACGAAGCCGGGCACGGGCGGCGTGTTCCACTCGGGTGGAGCGTCGAAGAAGAAGAGGTCCTGTTGGGTCACGCGCATGCGCACGATCTCCGGGAAGAGCCCGGCGAGCCAGGCGCCGCACGCCCACACCACGCGGTCCGCCTCGAGGCGGCGGCCGTCGTCGAGCAGCACCGCGGCCCCGTCCGGGCGCGCGGTCGCGTGCTCCAGCTTCGCGCCGCTTTTTTGTGCGCGGCGCGCCAGGGCGCGCGTGGCGTCGCCTGCCCGCAGGATCCCTGCGCACGGCTCGTGCAGCACGTACCTCAGACCGTCCGTGCCCAGGGTCGGATAGAGCGCCTCCGCGTCGTTCAGATCGAGCCGCTCTACAGGCACGCCCTCCTCGCGCAGCGCGCGCTCGCTGTCGGCCTCCCAGCCGTCGTCGCGGCGCGCGAACCACACGAGGCCCGACTCCACGAGCAGCTCGGACCCGGTGTCGCGCTCGAGCTCGCGCCACAGCTCGCGCGCCCGCCAGGCCGAGCGCGTGTACCAGGCGTCCGACCCGTGCGAGAAGCGCAACAGGCGCGACTCGCCGCCGGATTCCGCCCGCTCATGGCCCGGCTCGAAGCGGTCAACGAGCGTGACGTCCCATTGCTCCCGCGCGAGCAGATCGGCAAGGGCCGCACCAAACACTCCCGCTCCAACCACGATCGTCGACGGCATCGCCGCGATCCTAGCCAGCGGTCTACGCGCTTACGGCCCGGTCCAGCCCCACGCGTAACACGGGTGGTCGCCGCAGACGTCGACCACCTCGCCGCCCGGCTGCAGGAAGTCCGACTTCTGCAGGCGGTTCGACGGCTCGGAGCGCGGCGCCTCGTGCGGGTCCTGCCCGGCGCGGTCCGGCAGCTCGCCGAGAGGCGGCGGATCGGTGCCCTGCGCGCCGCCGTTGCGAGTGGGCCCGATATCCCACACCACGAGCGCGGACCCGTCGTACGGGAAGCTCGTGATCGGGGGGATGCCGAAGTAGGGCGTGACCTCGGGCGAGCGGCCCGGGTCAAGCGCCGGCGTGCGCAGTTGCGCGCCGATCGTGCGCGCTTCCACCTCGGTGGCCCAGTTCGTGACCTGATGGTCGCCGAACGCCATCTCGAGCAGCACCTTGTGCGGCGGCGTGTCCGGGTACGGGCGGCTCGTCATGTGTTCCGCGTAACCGTCCGAGTCGCCGCGGTCCCACAACATCTGAAGCATCGAGATGATCAGCGGCCGCTCGAGCTCGTTCGGGTAGGCCCTGTAGAGCACCGCGGCGAACGGGTCGAAGTCCGAGCTGCGGCGGATCAGCAGGCTGTAGTTCATTCCCGGCACGCCGAGCACCGCATGGTCGAAGTCCGGCGCGAGCGCCGTGAGCGCTCCGCCCTCGATCCCGCCCTGACTGTTGCCGTCGTAGTACAGGTGCGCTGTGTCGATCGCGGACTCACCGCCGAGCTGGAACGCGCTGTTCGACGCAAAGCCGTTCGGGTGGATCAGCAGCCGTCCGAGGTACATGAAGTTCACGTACGCCTGCTGCATGCGGTCCGGGATCGTGTTGAAGTGCGATAGGTCCGCGAGCGCCGCGAACGCGTTCGGCAGGTCGGTCTCGGCCATGCCGATCCAGTCGGTGCCGCAGAACACGAAGTCGTGCTCCTCCGCCATCGCCTCGACGTTCCCGGCGGTGACCTCGCTCGCGCTCCCGAACAGCCCGTGCCCGTAGAGCGAGGCGCGCGCGGGAGCGTTCGCGGCCGCGCGCGGGATCACGCAGTCGAAGTTGGCCGCCATCGTGTTGCCGGGCAGGCGCAGCGGCGTGTTGGAGCCTGGCGCGAAAGCCATGCTCGCGCCCGGCGGGCAACCGGGCGCGTCCAGATAGCACGGCACGAGAAACTCGCCCTGCACCTCACGGGCGATATTCGCGTTCTTGTCAGGCGTGAAGTCGGTGGTCTGCGTGACGACGAACGTGGGCGCGGAGCCCTGCACCTTCATGTCGCGCAGGTTGGTGTCGCCGAGCTGGGCGAACGCGTCGTTGCGCATGTAGAGCGCGCGCTCCGACAGGTTCTGGCGGCTCGCGACGGTGAAGTCCCAGGCGAGGTAGAGGCTGCTGCGCGAGATGCCGGCCTTCGCGAGCCGGCGAAAGATCCACTCCATGTGCGGGCGCCGCGCCTCGAACGAGCTGTCGCTCGTCGCGATCCGGTCGCGGTACTCCCGGAAGGGGAGCTGCGCCGGGATGAGGTTTCCGTTCGCATCGCGCAGGTCGCGCAGCGCGACGATGTAGTGGTGGCCCTCCTGCCAGTTCGCGGCGGGGTGGATCAGCAGGTTGCGATCCGAGTTGCTCGCGGGATTCGCGTCCACCTCCGACCAGATCAGCTGCCGCTTGAGCGTCGTGGCGTCGATCACCACCACCGGCTGGCCGGGGTCGAAGCTGCGCGCGACGTCCGAGATCGGCACCGCCCCCGTGGCGTCGAACGCCTTCTGGTTGTCGAGCCCCGGCACGTGCGTGACGATCTCCTGGCCAGGGCTGAAGCCGTCGTTCATGTTGTACGGCCCCGGGTCGATCGGCTTGCCCGCCACGTTGCGCGGCATGTCCGCGAGCCGGAAGTCGATCCGCAGCCCGGTGGGCGTGGACGGATCGGCCTTGGTGAAGAGGTCGTTCGGGAACGGCAGCATGCAGGCCGCCGGATCGAGCGGATCGCAGTTCGTCACCGGATTCGCCGCGCGCGCCGGAGCGGCCACGGCTAACAGCGCAAGCACAACAAGCGGCGCAAGGCGCGCCGGCCATCTCCCCATCTATTCCCCCTGCCTCGGTACCCCCGGCCAAGAAAGCTAACGAAACGCGGCGCGGCTTACGCCAGTTGCCTGCCCACGAGCGCGGCGTGCGACGCCACGCCCTCGGCGAAGCGCTGGAAGTCGCGCGCGTAGAGCTGCTGCGGCCCGTCGCACAGCGCCGCGTCCGGGTCCTCGGCCACCTCGACGATGATCCCGTCCGCGCCCACCGCGGCGGCCGCGCGCGAGAGCGGCTCCACCAGGCGGCGGTCGCCGGACGCGTGCGAGGGATCGACGATCACCGGCAGGTGCGTGTGCAGCTTGAGGTACGGCACGGCGCCGAGGTCGAGCGTGAAGCGCGTGGCGGTCTCGAACGTGCGGATGCCGCGCTCGCACAGCATCACGTTCTCGTTGCCCTCCTTGAGGATGTAGTCCGCGGCCATCAGCAGCTCGTCCACGGTCGAGGACAACCCGCGCTTGAGCAGCACCGGCTTGCCCAGCTTGCCCACCACCTCGAGCAGCCCGTAGTTCTGCATGTTGCGGGCGCCCACCTGGATCACGTCCACGGCCTCGGCCATCGCGTCGGCGTGCGCGGCGTCGGTGAGCTCGCTCACCACCGGCAGGCCGGTCTCCTCGCGTGCCTCGCGCAGGATGTCGAGGGCGGGCATGCCGAGCCCCTGGAAGGAGAACGGCGAGGTGCGCGGCTTGAACGCGCCGCCGCGCAGCATCGACGCTCCGCCCGCCTTCATCGCGCGTGCGACGGCAAGCGTCTGGTCGCGCGACTCGACGGTGCATGGTCCGGCGATCAGGCAGAACGTCTCCTCACCTCCCACGCGGCGGCCGTCCACGCTCACCACCGTGGGCGCGTGATGCGACAGCTCCCGCGAGGCGAGCTTGTAGGGGCGGCTGATCGGGATCACCTGGTCCACACCGGGCATCCCCTCGAGAGCCAGCGCACGCACGCCCTCCGGATCGCCCAGCGCGCCGATCGCCGTGGTCAGCTCGCCGGGCATCACCTTTGCGTGCACGCCGCGCACGGTCTCGAGCCGCGCCACCACGGCGTCGATCTCGGCCTGCGTGGCCTGCGGTGTCATCACCACCATCACGACGCGCGTATTGTGCCGCCTCCTCTCAAGCGGCGGCCAGTGCCGAGCTCTCGAAGCGGGCTCCAAGGCGCCGAGCCTCGGCGTGAGCGGCCTCGCGCAGCGCGTTCGCGTCGGCCGTGGCGATCGTGGGCTGGAAGCGCACCTCGGTCACGTCCTCGATGCCGGCGAAGCGCAGCCAGTCGTTGAAGTACGTCGAGTGGAAGTCAGTGCCGAACGCCCGGCCGCGGCCGGGCCCGTACACGCCGCTGGTGTAGATCACGGCCGCCTTCTTATCGGTCAGAAGCCCGCTGTAGCCCTTCTCGGGATCGAAGCCGAAGATCAGCCCCGGCTGGCTGATCGTGTCGATCAGGTGCTTGAGCGGCCACGGCACGCCGTGGTTCCACATCGGGACGGTGAAGAGGTAGCGGTCGGCGGCGTTGAAGCGCTCGAACACGCGCAGCACGTCCCCCCACGCGTCGGCCTGAGGCTCCTCGCCCGCAAACACGCTCATCTTCGCCTCCACGCCGGCGGGTCCGTAGACGGGCAGCGGCTCGCGCCACAGGTCGAGGGTGTCCACCTCCACTGGCGGGTTGGCCTCGCGGTAGGCCTCGAGGAAGGTGCCGGCGATCGACGTCGACTCCGAGTTCTCACCTCGCGGCGAGCCGACCACGTAAAGCAGCTTGGTCATGGTGCTCCTCTCCTGAAAATAGTTGCATATACAATCAGTGTAGATGCAACTACAATGCAGGTACGAGATGAAGCTCACACAGCCACAGCTCGACGCCTGGCGCAGCCTCCTACGCGGGCAGGCGCTTCTGATCGAAGAGGTGGAGCGCCGGCTCGCGGCGGCCGACCTCCCGCCGCTCGGCTGGTACGACGTTCTCACTGCGCTGGACAAGGCGGGGGGGCGGCTTCGGATCCACGAGCTCGCGGACGCCGTGATCCTCAGCCGCAGCGGCCTCACCCGGCTGCTCGACCGGCTGGAGGCGGCCGGCCTGCTGCGGCGCGAGCCCTGCGAGGACGACCGCCGCGGCTCCTACGCGGTCATCACGCCCGCCGGCCGGCGGATGCTGAAGCGCATGTGGCCCGTCTACGAACGCGCCCTCGCCGAGCACTTCGCGCCGCACGTCGGAGCCGGCGAGGCACGCGCGCTCCGCTCTGCGCTCGAGCGGGTGACGGACTCGGTGCGAAACGCCTAACCAGGCGTGCGCGGGGCGTTGTCGAGCCAGGAGTCGAGGAGCGGGTCGCCCGCCTCCACCGCAGCCTCGATCTGCCGCAGCACATCGCCGCGCAGCTCGCGCTTCGTCCGCGCGTAGGGGTCGCCGCCGAAGCCCGCCATCTCCTCCGCCACGTCACACGCACGCTCGAGCACCTCGCCCGGGCCCGCCAGCTCGTCCACGAGCCCGAGTCGCAGCGCCTCCTCGGGCTCGACGAGGTGCGCGCGCAGCGCCAGCGCACGCGCCGCCGGGACGGCCAGCTCCGCGCGCACCAGCTGGATCGCGGCCACCGGGTACGGCACGCCGGCGCGCAGCTCGGTGAGGCCGAGCTTGCCCTCCGTTGCGCCCACTCGGTAGTCGGCACAGAGCGCGATCACCATCCCGCCCGCGATCGCGTGGCCGGTCACGGCCGCCACCACCGGCCGCGGGAAGCAGTACCAGGCCAGCACGAGCTGGTTGATGCCGTTCACCATCGCGCGCTGGTCGTCCGGGCTCATGTTCGGCACGAGCTTCAGGTCCACTCCCGCGGAAAAGAAGCCTTCGCGGCCCGTGATCACGACCGCGCCGGGAAGATCGGCCGCGAGCTCAGCGCGGACGGACTCGAGCTGGTCGAGCAGGCCGGGGTTGAGCGCGTTCGCCGGCGGGCGGTCGATGCGGACGATCGCCAGCGCCCCGCGCGACTCGACTGTGACGTCCGAGCCCACGCGCGAAGCCTGACAGACCTCGGCTCAGCGGGAGCGGCGGCGCCTCGGAGCCGGCTTCGGCTCAGGCTCGGGCTCGGGCCGCCTGCCCCGCTCTCCGCTGAGGAGCGCCGGGATCTGGCTGATCACCCAGTAGACGAGCATCAGCACAGCCACGCAGAGAGCGAGCGCAACGGCGAGATAGATCGTCGACACCGCCCAGATCGCGATGAAGAGGGCGAGGCAGACGATCGGCCAGAGCGGAAGCCGCCTGCCCCTCAGGGGATCATCTCCGCGGGCAGCCTCTTGCCGTAGCCCTGCGCTGCTAGCGCGAGCTCCGACTGCTCGATCACGTCCACGCCGAGCCCGTCCGCGATGTAGCGCACCCGCCGCTCGTGGTCGCGCCCCAGGTCAGCCAGGTACGCGAGCGCGCCGATCCGCGCGTGCTCGGCGCGCATCCCGTCGCGGTGCACCTCGATCTTGCCCCAGAGAGCGACGATGCCGGTGATGCGGTCGAGGTACGGAATCGGGCCGCGGCTCGGCGGGCGGTGGTAGGCGTAGATGCCGCACTTGCAGTCCGGGTGCGGCGCGCGATGCGGCTCGTCGAGCCAGCCCTTGCCGAAGAGCAGCGTGCGGTTGGCCGGGAAGCACTCGGCATGCACCTCCGCCTCCTCCCAGCGCAGCGGGATGAACGGCGAGGACAACCGGTCGCGCACGAGCCGCCACTTGCGAAAGCCCACGACCGGCTCGATCAGGTCGGGAGCGGACGCGGTCAAGCCGGCACCTTCTCGGGTTCGCGCTGGGGCTCCCGCTCGGGATCCGCGGGCGGCGCCGGATCGGGCTCCGGCACCGGCTCGGGCCGCGGCGTCTCGCGAGGAACCTGGATCGGCTCGACGGTGATCTCTCTTGCGGGACCCGGCAGTGTCGCCGCCGGGTCCTCACCCAGCAGTCGCATGCTCATAGGGTAAGTCCTAATCCGGCCGTTCAAACGCTGTTAACACAGCATCGAGTACCCGGTTGGCGCCGAAGCGAACGAGGTCATCCACCGGCAGACCGGTCTCTTCCTGCACCTCGGCGATGGCCACTCGGGCCTCGTCGTCGCTCGCGATTCCCGAGGTGTTGAGCGCGACGGCGGCCACGCGGGCGGGCCGAAGCGGCCGGGTGATGCCCTCGTAGGCCTTGATCAGATCGGGGAGAGCGGGGATCGCCACGTCCGGGTAGCCGGAGAAGTGCGTGGCGCCCGCGCGGTGGGCGAGCACCAGCAGATCGGGCGAGGAGCCGTGCAGCAGGCCGAGCGTCACCGCCGAGTAGGCCGGGTGAAAGAGCGAGCCCTGGCCCTCCACGAAGAGGAGCTCGCCGCGCTCGGAGCCCTCGTCCACGAGCCGCTCGGCGGCGCCCGCCACGTAGTCCGCCAGCACGTGGTCCACGGCTATGCCCCAGCCGGCGATGGCCACGCCCGTCTGCCCGGTGGGCACATAGACGGAGTTGATCCCTCGCGCACGCGCCGCGGCGTCCAGCTCCACCGTCACGGCCTTCTTTCCGATCGCCACGTCCGAGCCCACGCTGTGCACCACTCGCACGCCGGGCCGGCGGGCGTCCGGACCGCGCGGCACGCCCAGGTCGGCGGGCACGAGCCGCAGGTCGCGCAGCTTCACACCATGGTGCTCGGCGGCAGAGCTGAACTCGGGGTCGTCCGCGAGGATCGTGTGGAGCCCAGCCTCGACGTCGAGGCCGCGGTCGATCGCCTCCAGCACAAGCGCCCGCCAGGAGGCGTCGAGCTGGCCGCCCGTCGGGGCGACGCCGATCAGCAGCGTGTTCGCCCCGCGCTCCACTGCCTCGGCGATCGTCGCCACGATCGGCACCGGCTTCTGGCAGAACGGCACCACCTCGGCCGCAGTCCGCCCCGCCTGGGTCGAATCCACCACGGCCGCCACATCGCGTGTGCCGTAACGGATCACGCCGTGGGCGGTCTTCGCGTGGTAGTCGTCGAAGAGGCCCTCGGTGAGGACCGCCAGCCGCTCCGCGCTCACTCGGGCCGCACGCCAAGGCCGGGATCGGCGGACGCGACCACGCCGCCGTCCCGGAAGCCGAGCCCCGTGAATGGCGAGTTCGAGATCAGCAGGTGTCCGTCGAGGTCCACGTAATCGACAAGCGACGCTAGCTGAGCGGCGGCCGCGATGCCGAGCTCTGATTCGATCATGCAGCCGAGCATGACCTGGAGGCCGAGCGCCCGTGCGGCGTGGATCATCCTCAGCGACTCGCGGATCCCGCCGGCCTTGGCGAGCTTGATGTTGACGCCCTCGGCATAGCGCGCCACACGAGCCACGTCGAGCAGGTCCTTGCAGCCCTCGTCGATCACCACCGGGATGCGCGGCTCGACCTCACGCAGGGCGCGGAAGCTGTCGATGTCGGCCGCCGGGAAGGGCTGCTCCACGAATTCCACGCCCATCTCCACGAGCACCGGCATCAGCTCGCGCGCGGTCTCGATGGTCCAGCCCTCGTTGCCGTCGATCCGGATCCGCGCATCGCTGTTCTCACGCACCGCCTTCAGCCGCTCGAGGTCATCGGGGGCGCCGACCTTCACCTTCAGCACCTTGAAGCCCGATGCGCGGCGCGTGCGGTCGATCGTGCCCTCGATCGAGTCGATGCCGATCGTGTATGAGGTGGGCGGGCTCGTGGGCGACAGGCCGAGCACGCGCCAGAGCGGCTCGCCGAGCCGCTTGCCGACCCAGTCGTGCAGCGCGGCGTCGATCGCCTGCTTCGCGCCCTGCTCGCCGGGCCGCATCGCGAGGCGGCGGCCGATGTACTCGCGGGCGTAGGGGTCGCCGCCGATGAGGGCGGGGGCCTCGTCCTCGAGGAAGGCGACCATCGAGTCCTGGCTCTCGCCCCAGTAGTCCACGGGCGCGCCCTCGCCGTAACCGATGATCCCGTCGTGCTCCAACTCGACGTGCACCACCTCTTCGACGTTGCGGGTCTCCCGCGCGATCGTGAACGTCTCGGCGAGCACCAGGGAGATCCTGTGCGCTCTCAGTTCCATAAGGGTTCTGTCAACGTACATCTATCGCCGAATGCGCGAGTTCTGTGCGTGCCCGTGGCCCGGGCCGGGTGAACCTCATCGGGGAGCACACCGATTACAACGGCGGCCTCGCGCTGCCGTTCGCGATCGCGCTGGGAGTGACCGTGGTCGCGGAGCCGCTCGCGGCCGAGCTGGTCGAGGTGGAGGCGCTCGACCTGGGCGAACGTGACGCGTTTCCGCTCGATCACGTGGAGCGAGTTGCGGGCTGGCGCGCGTACGCGCGCGGGCTCGTGGCGGAGCTGCGGCCGGCCTGCGGCATGCGGCTCTCGATCGAAGCGGACCTGCCGCGCGGCGCAGGGCTGTCCTCGTCCGCGGCGCTGAGCACGGCGCTCGCGCTCGCGATCCTGGCCTTGGACGGCCGGGAGATGGAGCGGCTCGAGCTCGCGCGCGTGTGCTCACGTGTGGAGAACGACTGGGTCGGAGCGAGCTCCGGGCTGCTCGACCAGCTGGCCGTTCTCTTCTGCCAGGAGGAACACGCCCTGCGGATCGACTTCCGCTCGCTCGAGCTGCGCCAGGTGCTCCTCGACCTGCGCGGCTGGACGCTGGCCACGCTCGACAGCGGCGTGGCTCGCGAGAACGCCGCGTCCGGCTACAACGAGCGCTACGAGGAGTGCGCGCGCGCTCGTGAGCTGCTCGGCGTGAAATGGCTGAGCGCGGCGTCGCCGGCGGACGTTGCGGAGCTGCCGCAGCCGCTGGCGCGGCGAGCCCGCTTCGTGCTCGAGGAGAACGCGCGAGTGGACGCCGCGGCGGCGGCACTCGCGGGCGGGGAGCTGCCCGAGCTCGCACGGCAGCTCGACGCCTCGCACGCGGGACTGCGCGATCTCTACGAGGTGTCGACGGCCGAGGTGGAGGCCGCCGTGGAGGCGATGAAGCGCGCGGGCGCGGCCGGTGCACGGCTGATCGGCGGCGGCTTCGGCGGCTCGGTGCTGGGGCTCTTCCCGCCGGGCGCCGTGCTGCCGCCGGGCGCCCTGACGGTGGAGCCGGCGGGGCCCGCACATCTCATCTGAGCCGGGCGTGACCGCCACCTGCGGGCGACGCCCCCAGATGGGGCCAGCCGACGGGGGGTTACCCGCACCCCGCGAGTGGCGGGGCGCCACACCGCCAGATGCCAGGCAGCCACCTTTTGAGAAGGCGCCCAGGCTGCGAATCTGCTCCGCATGCACGGCCGCCAGACTCGAGCCAATCGGATGGCCCTTGATTGGGCTGGACCCTCGGTCTTCGTAGCCGCCGCTTTGCGCTGTCACCCCTAGCGCCCTTTTTTGAACGACTCCCCCTTCCTCGCTCCCGCCTTCCCCCCGGCGGGAGCGAGGTGTTTCTGGGGTCGATAATCCCGCGCGGGTGCCGTTTCTCATCCTCCACGGCTGGCAGGGCTCAGGGCCTGACCACTGGCAGAGCTGGCTTGCGCGGCGGCTGAGGGAGCGCGGTGAGCGGGTGAGCTATCCGGAGCTGCCCGAGCCGGACACGCCGCGGCTCGACCGCTGGCTGGACGCCCTCGACGCCGAGCTGGCCCTCGATCCGAGCGGGCTCGTGGTGCTGTGCCATTCGCTCGGCTGCGTGCTCTGGCTGCAGCACGCGCGGCGGGCCAGCGACCGGCGCGCCGAGCGCGTGCTGCTCGTCGCCCCGCCGAGCCCCTCGGCCGAGCTGCCCGGTGTGGACGGCTTCTTCCCGCTTTCGGTCGAGCCCGAGGACGTGGCGCGCGCGGCGCGCTCCACCGAGATCGTGGCGGCCGACGACGACCCGTACTGCCCGGAGGGCGCGTTGCGCCTCTACGGCGAGCCGCTCGGCGTGCCCGTGCGCGTGGTGGAGGGAGGCGGCCATCTCAACACCGACGCCGGCTACGGTCCCTGGCCGGAGGTGGAGCGCTGGTCGCTCCGCTCAGCCGAGCACGGCGCCGAGCACTGAGTCCACGTCCGCCAGGTCCGGCAGCACCGCGTCCGCGCCGGCGTGGAGCAGGTCGTCCTCGCCGTACGGGCCGGTGGCCACGCCCACCGCCCGGGCACCGCCCTCGATCGCGGCCGCCACGTCGAGCGGCGTGTCCCCGATGAGCACGATCTCCTCAGGCTGAAACGCGATGCCGCGCAGGTCGAGCGCCTTGCGCCGCGCCACCGCCACGAGCTCGCCGCGCCGGCGGTGATCCGAGCCGTACGCGCCAATCTCCATGTCGAGCAGCTCGTCGAGGCCGAACACGCCGAGCTTCAGGTGCGCGTTCGGCTCGATGTTGCCGGTGAGGAGCGACTGGGTCACGCCGGGCTCGCCCCGCACCCGCGCGAGAGCGTCGCGCACGCCGGGGAGCGCCCTGCCGCGCTCGCGCACCAGGTCCGCGCGGGACGCCATGGCGTCCGCCAGCGCCCGCTCGAAGTCGGCGAGAAGCTGCTCTCCGTCCTCGATTCCCGCGGCGGCGAGGAGGTCGAGCGCGATCTCCGGATCGGTGCGGCCGGCGAACGGAACGAAGTGCTCCGGCTCCGCGCCGGCGACCTTCTCGAACGCGTCCACGAACGCGTCGCGGCCGAGGCCGGCTGCGTCCACAAGCGTGCCGTCTATGTCCCAGAGCACGAGTCGCGCCACGCCGGTAGCTTGCCGGGTCGTGGCGGACAGGGTGATCGTCGTGCATGGCGGGTGCGGCAATCCGGCCGCGGGCGTGGTGCGCGACGAGGCCTCCTATCACCGCGCGATGGCGGATGCGCTCGAGGCTGGGTCGGACGTGCTCGAGGGCGGCGGCTCGGCGCTCGACGCGGTGCAGGCGGCGGTGCAGTCGCTCGAGGACTGCCCGCTCTTGAACGCCGGGCGCGGCTCGGTGCTCACCGCGGACGGCGGAGTGGAGATGGACGCGTCGATCATGTCGGGCGCGGACTTGCGCGCCGGCGCGGTGGCGGCTGTGACGGGCGTGCGGCACGCGGTGGCGCTCGCGCGCGAGGTGATGGAGCGGACTCCGCATGTGCTGCTGGCTGCGGCGGGCGCCGAGCGACTCGCGGTATCCGCCGGACTCGAGCTGTGCGATGCGGATTGGTTCGTCACCGAGCGGCAGCGGGAGCGGTGGATGGCTTCTCAGGGGACGGTTGGCGCGGTGGCCTTGGATGGGTCAGGGCATCTGGCGGCCGCGACTTCCACCGGGGGTGTGGGGGGGCAGCTGCGCGGGCGGGTGGGTGACTCTCCGCTTATTGGGGCCGGGTGCTATGCGGACGACGCCGTCTGCGCGGTGTCTTGCACAGGTTCTGGTGAGGCGATCATCCGTGGCTCGCTGGCCTTCGAGGTGGCGGCTTTGATGCGCATCGGTGGGTTGGCGCTTACTGAAGCTGGGGACGGAGCGCTTCGGAGGGTGGGTGCTTTGCGCGGGGACGCGGGGTTGATCGCCGTCGATGCCGCCGGGAATGTGGCGATGCCGGCGAACACGACGGTCATGCACCGCGGCGTCGTGCGCAACGGCGGTCCGCCCGAAACCGCCGTCTTCGTCACCGACTGAAGGATTTGGTGCCCGCGGGCACCCGAATCCTTCAGCGAGCGAGCGAGTTCGCGCCGGTTGCCGAGCGGGCGCGCGGGCGCGCTTGGCGGCGCTCCGCACGACGCCGGTCGCCTGACGCGAGTCGCGCCGGCAGCATCACGAGCGGCGGCACGACGAGCAGCACGAGGAGGATGAGGTACCAGCGCGTGCGCGCATCGGTGCCGGCGCCGATCGTGTGGATCACGCCGAGTGCCCAGAAGACGATGGTGAACCTGTGGAGCGCGCGCCAGCGGTCAGGCCCGAAGCTGTTGCGCGCGTAGTAGGAGAGGCCGAGCGCTGCCAATCCCCAGCCGCCGATGATGCCGAGCCCGGTCCACAGCGGCCGGTAGCGCCCCGCGAAGGGGATGACGATTCCGCCGACGCCGGGGTGCAGGTACGGGTCGCCGAGCAGGGACAGCCCGTGCAGCGCGAGTGACCCGAGCGCGCCGAGGGCGAGCGCCTCGTGGAGCGCGCGCATGTCCCCGCCGAGACCACGCCCGGCCATCAGCTTGCCGCCGATCATCAGCCCGACCGTGACCGACATGCTCGCGAGCACGAGCGACGCCGTGCCGGCGGCCCGGCTCGTGATCCAGAAGAGGTGGGAGCTCGGGTTGGTGAGCGCGAGGAGCGTCGTCACGACTGTTGCGTTGTGACGGGTGCCGGGGCGGGCGCCGGAGCCGGTGCGGGTGCCGGGCTGGCCGGCGCGGGCGAGGGTGCCGGTGCCGGGGCCGACTGCGTGGACGTGCTCGACGTCGGCGTCGGCGTCGGCTGCACGTGGTGGTGGTGATGGTGGTGGCGCCTGCGCACGTGATGGTGCACCGGCCGCGTATGCGCGCTGCGGTGCCGGGCGACCTGGGCGGGCCTCGCCTTGCTCTTGCTCGCAAGCGCCGGATCGTGGCCGCGCACCATCTGGGCGAAGATCACAGCCCACACCAGCGCGAATACCGCGATCGAGAACCAGAAGGTCCGGCGCCTGATCAGCGTCATGCGCTTCCTGCGGGCGCGGACCTTCGCGCGCGCGAGCGCGCGAGCGTGAAGAACGTCCCCCATGCCCCTGATGTTCTCCACGACCGCTCACGCCCCGCTAAGGGCGCCGTGAAGATTCTCTTAGACCAGTCGCGCGCGCATCGTGTCGGCGTCGATGTGCGCCTCGTCGGTGGACTCGACGAAGTCCCTGAGCGTGCGCGCAAACCGCACGGGGTCGTCCAGCTGGGGGAAGTGTCCGGACTTGTCGAACACCTCGAGACGGCTGCCCGGCATCCCACGGTGGGCGGTGCCCGCGTGGGCCACGGGGATGATCGGGTCGCGCCGCCCCCACACGATCAGCGTGGGCATGTCCGCGGCGAGGTAGAGACGGTCTGAGGCGTTCACGCGCTGCCCGCCCGCGTCGATCACGGCGCGCAGGGTGTGGAGGAACGCCTGGCGAGCGTCGCCGTCGGCGAGCGAGCCGTAGCCGCGCGCGAACTCCGCGATGTCCGGCCCGGCGCGGAAGCCGAGCTTCCCCACCAGCTGGGAAAGCGTGGTGCCGGCGTCGCGCACGGTCCCGTTCGAGATCAGCGGCAGGACGAGCTCGGAACCGGGGAGCGTGGCCGCGCGCAGGAGCGGGTGGACCTCGCGGCCGAGGCCGCCGCTCGACACGAGCACGAGCCGCCCGCTGCGCTCCGGGAACTGGTAGGCGAACTGGAGCGCAATGCCCCCGCCGAGAGAGTGGCCCACCACGGTGGCCTTGCGATGGTCGAGTGCCACCATCAGATCGCGCAGCCCGGCGGCGTAGGCGCCCAGTGAGTAGTCGCCCCGCGGCTTGGCGGAGCGGCCGTGCCCGAGCAGGTCCGGGGCGATCACGGTGTTCGTCTCAGCCAGCAGCGTCATCACGTCGATCCACTGCTCGGATCTGCCGGCGATGCCGTGGATAAGCAGGATCGGCGGGCCCTCGCCGGCCACGCGATAGCTCACGAGATGGCCGTGAAGCTCGATCTCCTCGGTGCGAATTGCGGTTTTGGTCTTTTGTGCCATGGGTTCGGTACCAACACTCGCCACTTGTCAGTGTTACACCGTTTCATGTAACTTGAAACTTCCTAACATGGCCGTGATGGCGTCAAGATCGAACGGCACGAGCCGGCTGACAATCGATCAGCTCGCGCAGCGCACCGGCATGACGGTACGCAATATCCGCGCGCACCAGTCGCGCGGGCTGCTGCCGCCTCCGGTGGTCGAGGCGCGCACCGGCTACTACGACGAGGAGCATCTCGCCCGCATCAAGCTCATCCAGGAGATGCAGGCCGAGGGCTTCAACCTCAAGGCAATCGAGCGCCTGATCGAGGGCTCGAGCGGCGCCGTGGAGGAGGCGCTCGGCTTTAAGCGCGCGGTCCTCACGCCGTTCGGCGACGAGGAACCCGAATACATCACCCAGGAGGAGCTCGACCAGCGCCTGCACGGGCCGTTCGACGACAAGATCGCGCGCAAGGCGATCAAGCTCGGGCTCGTCAAGCCGCTCGGCGAGGACCGCTGGGAGATCCCGAGCCCGACGCTGTTCTCCGCCGGCGAGGAGCTGATCCGCCAGGGCGTGCCGATCGACCACGTGCTCGCGGTTGCGGAGCGGGTGGTGCGTCATTCATCCGCGGTGGCGGACGCCTTCGTGCGCGTGTTCGTGGACGACGTCCTCGGCCCGCTGCCGCACAACGGCGTGCACGATCCCGCCGAGTGGGCGCGCAAGCGCGACGCGCTCGAGCGCCTGCGGCCGCTCGCGAGCGACGCCCTGCTCGCGGCGTTCAAGCAGCAGATGACGAGCGCCGCCGAGCGCCGCTTCAGCAAGGTGCTCGACAGCTGACGATCACGTAGCGGCTGGTCACGCGGAACCCGTCCGGGTCCTCGTTGGCCTGCTCGAGCGTCTCGAGCATCCGCGCCCGCAGCGGCTCCAACTCACCGCGCGGCTCGAGCACGGTCACACCGGCCAGCGCCATGGGATGGTTCGCGAGCTCGCCGTCGAGGTACTCCGCGGCGGACGGGCCCGTGAACTCGATCGTCTTCTCCTCCAGGGACACGTCGAATGAGTGCGGCGCGAACAATCCTTCGAGGGCCCCACGCTCATGCCACGCGAACGGCGGAGGCGCCGGCGGAGTGCCGAGCGCGCGATTCACGGTCTCGCGCGACAGCCGGTTCACCGCCGAGATCGCGCCGCCCGGGACCCACGCGCTGAACACCAGGCGGCCGCTCGGCGAGGTCACGCGGGCGAGTTCCGCCGCTGCCGCCTGCGCGTCCGGCGCGAAGACCAGGCCGAACACGGAGAGGACAATGTCCACCTCACCGTCCCCCAGCGGCAGGGAGGCGGCTTCGCCGGCCGCGAAGTCCGCGTCGAGCCCCTGCTCGGCGACCCGGCGCCGCGCCACGTCGAGCAGCCGGGCGGCTGGGTCCACCCCGGTCACACGCGCGCCGCGCTCGGCGGCGAGCAGCGCGGCGTTGCCGGTACCGCAGCCCACGTCCACCACGCGCTCGCCCGCGGCGGGCGCGGCGCGCGCCACCACCTCGCGTGCAGCCGGCATCAGCTGGTCGGCAGTGCGCTCGTAGTTACCAACACCCCAGTCGAGTTCGGTCATTGGCGTTAGCCTGACAGCCCGTGACCAGGCGCGAGCTCATCCGCGACTTCGTTCCGAATTCGCCTCTCGTGCGGCACCTCGGCATCCAGTTGCAGACGCTCGAGCCGGACCTCGCGGAGCTTCTCCTCCCGTACCGGGCGGAGCTCGCGACGATCGGCGACGTTGTGCACGGTGGCGCGATAGCCACTCTGATCGACACCACCGCGATGGCCGCCGCCTGGGCCGACGACGAGGAGGTGCCGGACGCCGCGACCGGCTCGACGGTGTCGATGACCGTCGACTACGTGGATGCCGCCCGCGGGGGCGACCTCCTCGCCACCGGCAGGCCCGTCCGCCGTGGCCGCAGCATCTGCTTCTGCGAGGTGACCGTCACCGAGCCGCCCGGCGGGCGGGTGGTGGCGCGCGGCTCGGCCGTCTACCGCTTCGCCTAGTTGGTGAGCAGCACGGCGTCGCGCCACGGATCGAGCACGATCGCGCTGCCGTCGCTCGTGCTCACCTCGGCGCCCGCGTCGCGCGCCTGAGCGGCCACCCGCTCGGCTTCCTCGCGGCTAGGCAGGACCACTTCGAAGGACCGCAGCCCGGTTGAGCCCTCTGGCGGCGGTGAGCCGCCGGCGCTCTCCCAGGTGTTCAGCCCGATGTGATGGTGGTAGCCGCCCGCGGACACGAACAGCGCGCCTGGATAGGTCCGCACCATCACGTCGAAGCCGAGCGCGCCCGCGTAGAACGCCTCGGCGTCGTGCAGGTTGGCCACCTGCAGGTGCACGTGGCCCATGTACGTGCCCGCCGGCATGAGCGGCGGCACTGGCTGCGCGCCGTCCACCTCCCCGAGCACGCCCTCGAGGTCGAGCGGAAGGGTGGCCATCTGGATCACGCCCTCGTCGCTGCGCGGCCATTCGTCGCGCGGGCGGTCGCGGTAGATCTCGATGCCGTTGCCCTCGGGATCGTTGAGGTAGAGCGCCTCGCTCACGAGATGGTCGGACGCGCCGGTGAAGCGCCAGCCCTGCTCGACCACGCGTCGTAGCGCCTCGCCGAGATCGGCCCGCGTGGGCACGAGCACGGCGAAGTGGAAGAGGCCGGTGGTGCCGTGCGGGCGGCGCGGAGCGTCAGGCTCGCCCGTGAGGCGCAGGATCACCGGGCCGCCGTCGGGGCCGAGCCCGAGCGTGTTGCCGTCGCGCTCGAGAACGCGAAGACCCAGCGCTCCCTCGTAGAAGGAGCGCTGGGCTTCAAGGTCCGCCACGGTGAGGTGAACCGATCCGATGTGCGTCGCGGCGGGAAGCATCTGGCGCCTCAGCCTACGCGCCCTTGACCGCCGAGGCGGAGAGGACCAGCGTCACGCCGTTGCTGACGAGCAGGCCGCCGCCGGCCAGCGCCTGGTTCCACTCGAGGCCGAACTCGCGGCGGTCGAGCTTCGCGCTGGCCTCGATGCCGACGCGCTCGTTGCCCCACGGGTCGACTCCGCCACCGGTGTACTCGCCGGTGAGCTCGATCGGCTTGGTCACGCCCTTGATCGTGATCTCGCCCGGGATGCGGACGGTGCGGTCCTCGCCGAGCTCGATCGAGTCGGCCTTGAAGGTGATCTGCGGATGGTCCTCCACCCCGAAGAAGTCCGACGACGCGAGGTGCTGGTCGCGCTGCTCGTTGTGGGTGGTGACGCTGGAGGCGTCGACGGTGCCGCTCACGCTCGCGCGCTCACCGTCGGACTCGATTGCGCCCTCGAACTGGGTGAACTGGCCGCGCACGGTCGCGATCCCCATGTGCTTGACCGTGAACTCGACGCTCGAATGCGAGGGGTCGATGTTCCAGGTGCCGGCGGGAATCGAGGTGGTGGGGCTGGCTGCTGTTGTGCTCATTTTTGAAGGCTCCTTGAAAGAGGGTGAAACTTGACCTGTCAACTACTTTAGCTGAGAAATGTTGTGGTGTCAACTATTGAGGGATCAAGTGCCCAGTGCCCAGTGGCCAGTGGCCAGTGGCCAGTGGCCTGAGCTATTCGACCGAGCAGGAGCCTTCGCCGGCTGCGCCGGGGAGGCGGCCCAACAGATCCGCGAGCTGACTGACTTCGTCTTCTGAGAAGTGAGACAGGAAGGCGGCGCGGATGCCGTCGATGTGGGTGCGGCCGGCCTCGCGGAGGCGCTGGTGGCCGGCGTCGGTGAGCTGGGCGTAGGAGACGCGCGCGTCGGACGGGCACGAGACCCGTTCGACGAGGTCGACGCGGCAGAGCCCGTCGACGAGACGGGTCACGCCCGAGCGGGTGAGCATCGTGCGCTTCGCGAGCTCGGACATCGCCAGCCGGCGGTCCGGCTCCTGCGCGAGAAAGAGGAGCACCTCGTAGTCGCGCGAGGTGAGGCCGTGGCGTGCGACCAGGTCAGCGTCGAGCTCGCGTGTGATCGCGGCGTGACTCAGGAGGAAGCCCCGCCAGGCGGCGAGGTCCACTCCTTCGAGGCCTGTTGTCTGCTTCGTGCTCACGACCAGAGTTTAGTTGATGAATCAACGTTCTGCCCACTATTATGTGGGACGATGGCGTCTCAGATAGCACGACGGGCGGACGCTGCGCGCAACATCGACCGCATCCTCGGGTCCGCGATTCACGTGTTCGCGCTTGACTCGGGCGCGGGCATGAACGAGGTGGCCGCCCACGCGGGAGTGGGCCGCGCGACCCTCTACCGCCACTTCGCCTCGCGCGACGACCTGATGGCCGCCATCCGCGCCCAGGCCGGGCAGGAGGCAGTGGCCGCGGTGGAGAGCTGCACGCTCGACGCCGGCTCCTCGCTCGACTGCATCGAGAGCATCGTGCGTGCCGTGATCGAGCTTGGCGACCGCTACCGCTTCCTCAGCAACTGGCGCAGCGACGAGCACCGCGAGCCGCGCGAACGGATCTCGGCCGCGCTCGCCGCCGCCGTGGAACGCGGTCAGCGCCGGGGCGAGATCTCGCGCAGCGTGCCGGTGGACTGGGCGGTGCTCGCCATCCGCAGCCTGATGCTCGCCGCCCTCGAGCAGCTGTCCGACGGCGAGCTGAGCGACCGCGAGGCCGAGCGGCTCGTCACGCGTATCGTGGTGCAGGGCCTCTCCCCCGCGCGAAGGAACGGCGGGCAGTGAGCGAGCAGGGCGTCGAGCGGCAGCACTACGGCCTCACCTTCGCGGTGCTGGCACTCGCGGGCGTGTCGTACTCGCTGCTCCAGTCGCTCGTGGCCCCGGCGCTGCCGGTGATCCAGCACGACCTTCACACGAGCGCCACGCACTCCACGTGGGTGTTCACCTCGTTCCTGCTCAGCGCGTCGGTGGCGACGCCGATCGCCGGCCGGCTCGGCGACATGTTCGGCAAGGAGCGCACGCTGCTGCTCGTCCTCCTCGTACTCGCCGGCGGCACGCTCGTGTCCGCCCTTGCCAGCTCGATCGCGCTGCTCGTGGTGGGCCGCATCATCCAGGGCACAGGCGGGGCGATATTCCCGCTCGCCTTCGGGATCATCCGCGACGAGTTCCCGGCGCGTCGCGTGGCGAGCGGCATCGGCTTCATCTCTGCGCTGCTGGGCGTCGGCGGCGGCGCGGGCATAGTGCTCGCCGGGCCGATCGTCGAGAACTTCTCCTATCACTGGCTCTTCTGGCTGCCGCTCATCCCCACCGCGATCGCGGCGATCGCCACCCATCTGTTCGTGCCGGAGTCTCCGCTCAAGCCGGGCGGGCGCGTGAGCTGGCTCGGCGCCGGGCTGCTGTCGGCGTGGCTCGTCGCGCTCCTGCTCGGCACGAGTCAGGGGCCCATCTGGGGCTGGGGCGACCCGCGTGTGATCGGCCTGTTCCTTGCGGCCGTCGTGCTCGCCGTGGTGTGGATCGTGGCCGAGTCGCGCGCGCCGGAGCCGCTCGTGGACATGGCGATGATGAGGCTGCGCGGCGTGTGGACCACGAATGTGGCCGCCACGCTGCTCGGCTTCGGCATGTACGGCTCGTTCATCACGATCCCGCAGTTCGTGGAGGCGCCCGCGGGAGCCGGCTACGGCTTTCATGCCTCGGTCACCCAGGCGGGCCTCTTCCTTGTTCCATCGACGGCGGGCATGCTCGCGGTCAGTCCGCTTGCCGGACGGATCGCGCACAGCGTTGGCTCGCGGGTGGCGCTGATGGCCGGCGCGCTTCTCACGATGGTCTGCTTCGTGCTGCTCGCGGCCGCCAACACGCAGCGCTGGGAGATCTACGTGGCGAGCCTCTTCCTCGGCGCTGGCATCGGGCTCGCCTTCGCAGCGCTGGCGAACCTGATCGTCGAGGCCGTGCCGCCCGAGCAGACCGGCGTCGCAACCGGGATGAACACGATCATGCGAACGATCGGCGGCGCCATCGGCGGCCAGGTGGCGGCGAGCATCATCGCCGCGTCGCTCGAGGCGTCCGGCGTGCCGGCCGAGCGAGGCTTCACCATCGCGTTCGCGCTGGCGGCGGGCGCGCTGTTCGTGAGCTTCCTGTCGGCGCTCGCGGTTCCGCGGAAGCCGCGTGGGCCGCTGATCACGGCCGAGCCGGCCACCGCCGGGTCGAGCAGCTAGCCGTGTACCGGAACATCCTGGTGGCGGTGGACGGCTCGAAGGAGTCGGACCTGGCGCTCGACGCCGCGATCGACCTCGCGCTCGGGACCAACGCGCGGCTCACGCTCCTGCACGTGGCCACCCGGGCGCCTGCGTCACTCGGCGTTTCGGCAGCCGGCGCAGCCGTGGCCGCCGAGCTGCTCGAGTACCACGACAAGGTCCTCCACGAGGCGATCGACAAGGTGCCGAAGGAGCTGCCGATCACCACGCTCATGCTCGACGGCCATCCCGCCCAGGCGATCGTCAAAGCAGCACGCGAGTACGAGCACGACCTGATCGTCATGGGCTCTCGCGGCCGCGGCCGGGCAAGCGCGGCGCTGCTGGGCAGCGTGTCGCATGAAGTCCTACACGAGGCCGACGTGCCTGTTCTGGTGGTCCACCAGAACAGGTCATAGGTCAGGGGTCATAGGTCATGGGGCTGTTCCTCTGACCTATGACCTATGACCTCTGACCGGGAACCGGCGCGGCGAGCGAAGGCAACCGATACGTTCCGGGCTAATGAGGCGTCCTTGGCAGGGGGTCATCTCGGCGACGGTTGCGGTCGTCCTTGTTGCGATTCCGGTTTCGGCCGCCAAGCCGACCACGCACTCGGCCGCCGGCTACAGCGCCGTGATCAAGCGGACGGCGCACGGCATTCCGCACATCACGGCGAAGAACTTCGGCGGGCTCGGCTTTGGCTACGGCTACGCGTTCGCGCAGGACGACTTCTGCACGATGGCCGAGGACTACGTGACGGTGGAGGGCCAGCGGTCGAAGTACTTCGGGCCGGACGGCACCTACTACCAGGGCGGCAACGGCATCACGGTGAACAATCTCGACTCCGACTTCTTCTTCCAGCAGATCAAGGACTCACACGTGATCGACAAGCTGCTGGCGAAGCCGGCGCCGATGGGCCCGAAGCCCGAGGTGAAGCAGGCCGTGCAGGGCTACGTGGCGGGTTACAACAAGTACCTCGCCGACGTTGGGGGACGCAACGGCCTGCCCGACCCGCGCTGCCGCGGCAAGTCGTGGGTGCGGCCGATCACCACGCAGGACGCGTACCTGCGCTTCTACCAGCTGGTGGAGCTCGCGAGCGGCGACGTGGTGATCCCCGGCATCGCCGAGGCCCAGCCGCCCACGCCGTCGCTGCCGCTGTCGGTGGGCGCGCCGCAGCTGAACATCCCGCAGACAGCCCACGCGCTCCTGCAGAAGCTGCCGGGCCTCGGCGCGATCGGGTCGAACGCCGTGGCGGTGGGCAAGGGCGGCACGCGCGACCACAAGCACGGCCTGCTGCTCGGCAACCCGCACTTCCCCTGGGTCGGCACCGAGCGCTTCTACCAGGCGCAGGCCACGATCCCCGGGAAGATCAACGTGGAGGGAGCGTCGCTCTTCGGCGTGCCGGTGGTGCTGATCGGCCACAACGACAACATCGCGTGGAGCCACACGGTGTCGACCGCGTTCCGCTTCACGCCGTACCAGCTCACGCTCGTGCCGGGCTCCCCCACCACGTACCTCTACGACGGCAAGCCCGAGCAGATGACGAGCCGCAACGTCACCATCCAGGTGCGCCAACCGGACGGCTCGATCAAGCCGCAGACGCGCACCCTCTACTCGAGCCGCTTTGGCCCGATCTTCAACTCGATCGAGGGCATCCCGCTGCCCTGGACGCCGACGACCGCCTTCGCGCTCGCCGACGCGAACGCCGACAACTTCCGCGTGTTCAACCACTTCCTCGACACGGACATGGCGAAGTCCGCCCAGCAGGAGCTCGACATCCTGAAGAAGTACGAGGGCATCCCGTGGGTGAACACGATCGTCGCGGACCGCACGGGCCACGCGCTCTATGCGGACATCGGCGCCGTGCCGAACGTGTCGAACGCGAAGGCGCAGCAGTGCGACACCGCGCTCGGCACGGCCACCTTCCAGCTGCTCGGCCTGCCGATCCTCGACGGGTCGCGCTCAGCCTGCAACTGGGGCAACGACTCGGACGCGATCGAGCCGGGCCTGTTCGGCCCCTCGCACCTCCCCCATCTCTTCCGCAACGACTACGTGACGAACTCGAACGACAGCTACTGGCTGTCCAACCCTCACCACCCGCTCACCGGCTTCGCGCGCATCATCGGCACCGAGAACACCGCGCGCAGCCTGCGCACGCGCATCGGGCTGATCATGACCCAGGACCAGGTGGACCACGGCGGATTCACCCTGCGCGACATGCAGAACATGGTGTTCAGCGATCGTCAGTACGCGGGCGAGCTCACGCGCGACGCGCTCGTGGGCATGTGTCGCTCGATGCCCGGCGGGCTCGCCCCCACCTCGTCGGGTCCGCCGGTGCAGGTGGGCAGCGCCTGCGACGTTCTGGCGAATTGGAATCTGCACGAGGACCTGAACTCGAAGGGCGCGGTGCTGTTCCGCCGCTTCTGGGATCACGCGGGGAGCGCCGAGCCGTCGCCCTGGGCGGTGCCGTTCAGCTCGTCGGACCCGGTGCACACGCCCAACACGCTCGACACGAACAATCCGCAGGTGCGCCTGGCACTTGGCGATGCGATCAACGACCTCGAGGGCGCGAACATCCCCCTAAATGCCGCGCCCGGCGACGTGCAGAAGGGGCCGGGAGGCATCCCCGTGCACGGCGGCCCGGGTGACCCGAACGGCGACTTCGACGCGATCTACACGAACTTCACGGCGGGCAAGGGCTTCGACCCGGTGACCATGGGCTCCTCATACGTGCAGGCGGTCACCTGGAACAACAGCGCCTGCCCGCTGGCGCGCACAATCCTCACCTACTCGGAGTCCGACAACCCGCGCTCGCCGTTCTTCGACGACCAGACCGCCATGTTCAGCCGCAAGCGCTGGGTGCACGAGCGCTTCTGCGCAAACGACGTGAACGCGAACACCGTCACGAAGACGACGGTGTCCTCCGGCTCAGCGACTAAGACCGTACGCGGTCCCGCCGGCCGCAAGCGCGGCCGCCGCGGCGGTGCCTAGCGCGCGCCGGTGCTTCGTCAGCCATAGCTGCAGGCTGCGCGGGTGCGCCTTGTCGTTGAAGTCGCCGTGCGCACCCTCGTCCTTGCTCGGCGGGTCGAACAGGTTGCCCGGCCGCGGCGGGTCGATCGGCTCGTCGGTCTGCTGAGACTTCACGCCGGTCTTCGCCAGGTAGATCTCGGCAGCCAGCGGCGACACCTTGTTGCCCCAGATCGTGTAGACGGCGGAGCCGCCCACGTACATCTCCCGGCGCTTGGCCTTCGCGCAGTGGTGCACGGCCTCGGCGGCCACCTCGGGCTGGTAGATCGGCGGCACCGGCATCGGCTTCTTCGGCATCTTGCTGCGGCCGTGGTCGAACTGCGGCGTGTTGAGCCCGGGCAGCTGGACCATCCCCACGTGCACGTTCGAGCCCTTGTTGCGAAGCTCGGTGCGGACGGACTCGACGAAGCCCTTGATCGCGTGCTTCGCGCCGCAGTAGGGCGCCTGCAGCGGAATGCCGCGGTACGCCATCGCGGAGCCCACCTGCACGATCGAGCCGTGGTCGCGCGGCAGCATCCGCTTGAGCGCGGAGCGCGTGCCCCAAACCGTGCCGTGGTAGGTGACGTCGGTGGAGCGCTGGAACTCCTCGGGCTCGATGTCCTCGAAGAAGGAGAAGATGGTTGCCATCGCGTCGTTCACCCAGACGTCGATCGCGCCGAACGACTCCTCCACCGCGTCCGCGGCGGCCTCGACGGCCACGTGATCGGCCACGTCCACGGGCAGCACGAGGGCTTCCCCGCCGGCCCCTTCCACGTCCTTGCGCGCGCCCTCGAGTCCCGCGCGGTTGCGTGAGAGAAGCGCGACTCGCGCCCCGTCCTGCGCGAAACGGCGCGCAATTGCCCGGCCGATGCCGGCCGACGCTCCCGTGACCACCACTACCTGTCCATCGCTCATGTCCGGTCGCTTACCCTCGGGCCGGTAGCACGAAACGGTCCGGGTACTGACGAAACGTGGAAGAGCCCACACGCATCGACGGCTACCCGCCAATCCGCGAGTACGCGGCACTCGGCAACCGCCGCACGTCCGCGCTCGTCGCACTCGACGGGACGGTGGAGTGGCTGCCGCTGCCCGATTTCGCCGCGGCTGGCGTGTTCGCGGCGGTGGTGGACGCTGAGCGCGGCGGCCGCTTCGAGCTGCAGCCGGACGAGCCATTCAAGGCCGAGCGCTCCTACATCGCGGACACCAACGTGCTCCAGACCACGTTCGAGACGAGCGGCGGCAGCGTGCGCGTGACCGACGCGCTTGCGCTTCCCGGCGCGCCCACGCTTCCATGGACCGAGCTGACCCGCCGCATCGAGGGGCTCAGCGGCAGCGTGTCGCTGCGCTGGCGCGTGAGCCCGCGCTTTGAGTGGACCGAGCGTGGCACGGTGAACGCCGGCGACGGCACGCCGGTGATCATCTACGGGAAGCACTCGATCGCCGTGCAGACCTGGGACGCGGGCGAGGCGCAGATCGGGAACGGGGAGGTGTCCGGCGCGTTCACCATCCGCGAGGGCGAGCGCGCGCTGCTCGCGCTTGGCTGCTTCCACGCGGAGCCCATCCTGCTGTCCGACCGCGATGCGGTGGAGGCGCGTCTCGACGAGACCGTCTCCTACTGGCGCGACTGGCTCGCAGCCGTCGAATACGAGGGTCCCTGGCACGACGAGGTGATCCGCAGCGCGCTCACCCTCGGCCTGCTCGTGGATGCGCAAACCGGAGCGATGGTGGCGGCGCCCACCACCGGCCTGCCGGAGAAGATCGGCGGTTCGCGCAACTACGACTACCGCTACGCGTGGCTGCGCGACACGAGCTTCGCCCTCGAGGCGATGCTTCAGCTCGGTCACGCCACGCAGGTGCACGGCACGCTGTCCTGGGTGCTGGGCGCCACCCGCCGCACGCACCCGCACCTGCGTCCGTACTACAAGCTCGACGGCTCCTACAACCCGAGCTCCCGCGAGCTGCCGCTGTCCGGCTACCGCGGCTCCACCCCGGTGCTCGACGGAAACCCTGCCGAGTCGCAGCTTCAGCTCGGCAACTACGGCGACCTGCTCGACACCGCGTGGCGCTACGTGTCCGACGGCAACCGCCTCGATCCGGACAGTGCGCTGCGCCTGCGCGAGGTCGTGGATCTGGTCTGCCGGATCTGGCGCAATCCGGACGCGAGCATCTGGGAGCTCGGCGAGCGGCACGACTACACGCAGTCGAAACTGTCGTGCTGGCTGGCGCTCGACCGCGCGCTGAAACTGTCCAACGAGGGGCAGCTCTCGAGCCGTGACAGCGACCATTGGCGCGCCGTCCACGGCGAGCTTCGCGACTACGTTGAGCGCGAGTGCTGGTCGGAATCGCGCGGCGCGTACACGCGCTACCCGGGCACGGACCAGCTCGACGCTTCGGTGCTGCTGATGGCGCGCATGGGCTACCTGGACCTGCCGGATCCGCGGATGGACGGCACGATCGACGCCATCCGTAAGGAGCTCGGCCGCGGCCCGCTTCTCTACCGCTACAGCGGAATGGAGGAGAAGGAGGGCGCGTTCCTCGTGTGCTCGTTCTGGCTCGTGGAGGCGCTGGCGATGTCGGGCAGGGTCGACGAGGCGACCGAGGTCATGGACGGCGTCTGCGATCTCGCCAACGACGTCGGACTTCTCTCTGAGGAGGTCGACCCGGAGAGCCGCGAACTGCTCGGCAACTTCCCGCAGGCCCTGTCGCATCTCGGCGTGATCAACGCGGCGGTTGCCCTCTCGCGCGCGAAGGATCGCGTGGCGTCAATGCGGTAGCGGCGCTCCGGCCAGAGCGAGCACGGCGCCCACCGCACCGCCGGCGAGCAGCGCACTCACCACGCCACGCCGCAACGCGAGAAGCCACACGGCCGCGGCGGCGAGCACGAAGTACTGCCAGGTCTCGCCAAGAGCACGCGTGAGCGGTATGGCCGAGCCGATGATCGCGCCGATGGCCGCAGGGGCCGAGCCGCCGAGGAAGGCGCCGAAGCGGCCGTTCGAGAGCATGCGGTTGAAGCGGTCCGCGCCGATCAGGATGAACGCGAACGAGGGCGCGAAGCCCACGAGTGCCGCCAGCAGTCCCCCACCCAAGCCGCCCGCGGCATAGCCCACCGCAGCCACCGTGTGGACGACCGGCCCGGGCGTCACCTGGCCGAGCGCCACCGCGTTCACGAACTGTGCGTTCGTCATCCAGTGGTGCTGGTGCACGGCGTCCCCCTGCATGAGCGGGATGATCACGAAGCCGCCGCCGAACGAGAGCGCCCCGACCTTGAACGCGGTCCAGCACAGCGCGCCCACGCCTCCCGTGGATGCCGCGATGTGCGCGGGCGGGCCGCCGAAGCCCAGGCAGCCGATCCGCCCCCACTCCACGAAGATCTCCCCCAGCGAGGGCGGGCGGACGGCTTGCGTGGCCATCGCGGGCAGCGTACGCGAGCACCCGGCAAACCGGCTTTTCGCGCCCTGCGCATTGCTAGAGTGCCCGCTTCCCGCCCCGGAAGCTCGTGAACGATCTTCTGACAGCTTGGGTCTCGCTAAGAGCGCTGGAACGCCGCGGCCCGCCGACCTCGACCCCCATGTCCCATGGCTGAGCCACGCGCCCAGACGACCACCGGCACGTCCGCCGGCGAGATCGAGTTCCGGCACGTGAGCAAGCGCTACCCGGGGCGCAGGCAGGTGGCGGTGAACGACCTCTCGCTGGCAATTCCCGCAGGCGAGATCTGCGTCCTCGTGGGACCCTCCGGCGCCGGCAAGACCACGGCGATGAAGATGGTCAACCGGCTGATCGACGTGACGGAGGGCGAGATCCTCATCGACGGCCGCGACGTCACGCGGATGAACGAGACCGAGCTGCGCCGCGGTATCGGCTACGTGATCCAGAACGTCGGCCTGTTCCCGCACATGAACGTGGCCGCCAACGTGGCGACCGTGCCGCGGCTCCTCGGCTGGGACCGCGCGCGCGTCCGGGCGCGCGTGCAAGAGCTGCTCGAGCTGGTCGGGCTCGACCCCGACGAGGACGGCAGCCGCTATCCGGGACAGCTATCCGGCGGGCAGCGCCAGCGCGTCGGCCTCGCGCGCGCTCTGGCCGCCGACCCGCCGGTGATGCTCATGGACGAGCCGTTCGGCGCGCTCGATCCGATCACCCGCGACCGGCTCCAGAACGAGTTCCTGCGGCTCCACCGGCAGCTTCGCAAGACGGTCATCTTCGTCACCCACGACATCGACGAGGCGATCAAGATGGGCGACAAGATCGCCATCCTGCGCGAGGGTGGAGTGCTAGCGCAGTACGCGAGCCCCGCCGAGATCCTCGCCCGTCCCGCTGACGACTTCGTCGCTCAGTTCGTGGGCGCCGACCGCGCGCTGAAGAGGCTCTCGCTGTTGTGCGTTCGGGATGTCGAGCTGCTCGACTCGGCGCCCGACGCCGCGGACTCACCCGTGCTCACGCCCGACACGACCCTGCGCGACGCGCTGTCCCAGATCCTCGCCGAGGACGGACGTCCACTCCCGGTTGAGGACGGAGGCAGCCTGCTGGGCTACTTGAGCGTGGACGTCGTCACGCGCGCGCTGTCCGGCGCGGGAGAGGCGGCGGCCACGTGAACGGGTTCGTGCTCGCGGACAGCGGCCCCGTCATCCCGAACTTCGGTCGCGGGAGCAGCTGCGTGCGCGATAACCACACCTTCTGCTGGAGCTGGGTGAAGCAGCACTGGAGCGACACCCTCGGCCCGGCGCTCGTGCAGCACATCGTGCTCACGCTGGTCGCGGTTGGCATCGGCTTTGCCATCGCCATCGCCTGCGCCTTCTTCGCACACCGGTACGGCTGGTTCGAGCGGCCGTTCGGCACCTTCGCCGGAATCCTCTACACGATCCCGAGCCTGGCGCTGTTCCAGCTGCTCGTGCCGATCAGCGGCTTTTCGAGGCTGACTGTGCAGATCGCGCTCGTGTCCTACACGCTGCTGATCCTGTTCCGCAACACCCTCGCCGGCCTGCGAAGCGTGCCGGAGGACACTCGCGAGGCCGCGCGCGGGATGGGTCTGTCAGCACGGCAGATGCTGTGGAAGGTCGAGCTGCCGCTGGCGGTGCCCGCCATCATCGCGGGGCTTCGCGTGGCGACGGTGATGGTCATCAGCCTCGCCACGATCGCGTCGTTCATCATCGATGAGGGGTTGGGCTCGCCGATCTTCCATGCGCTTCAGTCCGACTTCAATACCGAGCTGATCGCGGCGGGCACGCTCGCGGTGCTGCTGGCAATCACCGCGGACGGCCTGCTGCTGCTCGCGCAGCGGTTGATCACGCCGTGGGCGCGCACGAGGAGGGCGTAGCCGGATGACCTTCATCCACGCCTTCCAGTTCATCGGCAACAACGCGGGGCTGCTCTGGCACAAGTCGCTCGAGCACATGGCGATCTCCGCAGTGGCCGTCGGCATCGCGCTCGCGATCGCGCTGCCGCTCGGGCTGTGGCTCGGTCATTTGCACCGCGGCTCGTTCCTCGCGGTCAACATTCCCAACATCGGGCGTGCGCTGCCGAGCCTCGCGGTGCTCGCGATCGGGCTGTCCTTCCTCGGGATCGGCAAGCTCAACGTCGTGGTCGCGCTGGTGATCCTGGCGGTCCCGCCGATCATCACGAACGCGTACGTGGCTGTGGACGAGGTGGACACGGACGCCGTTGAGGCCGCACGCGGGATGGGCATGAAACCCCGCGAGCTGTTCGCGAAAGTGGAGCTGCCGCTGGCGGTGCCGCTCACCCTCGCCGGTGTGCGCACCGCCGCCGTCTACGTCGTGGCGACGGCCACGCTCGCGGGCTTCTTCGGCGGAGGCGGGCTCGGCGACATCATCGCCAACCAGGCCAGCTACGGTCTCGACGGCGTGGTGGGGGCGGCCATCGTGGTCACGGTGCTGGCGCTCGCCACCGACGGGCTGCTCGCACTGGCGCAGTACCTGATCACCCCGCGCGGCCTGCGCGGCGAGACGGAACTTCTTGGAGCGGCGGACTACGAGGCTACGCGTGCCGCCGCAGAGACTGCATAGAACCAGACAAAAGGAGAAACAGGTGAAGGTCCGACATCTGAGACGAGGCGCGGCAGGCGTGCTCGCTACAGCGCTCGCGCTGGCTGTTGCCGCCTGCGGTTCGAGCGGAGGCGGGAATACCAGCACGGGCGCGAGCACCGGCTCGACCCCAACCGCCAAGCCGGGCGCCGGCAAGCCTGCCGTGACGCTGGGCGCAAAGAACTTCACCGAGCAGTTCGTGCTCGGCCAGCTCTACAAGCAGGCGCTCGAGGCCAAGGGCTTCAAGGTCAACCTGAAGAACAACATCGGCTCCACCGAGATCATCGACAAGGGCCTGACGAGCGGGAAGATCGACTTCTATCCCGAGTACATCGGGGTGGGGCTGACGGCCGTCGCTCATGACGACAAGTCGTATCCGAGCGCCCAGGCCGCGTACAGCGCTCTGAAGGCGTTCAATGAGAAGCGCGGCTTCACGCTGCTCGACCAGACGCCGTTCACGGACGTCGACGCGATCGCGGTGAAGCCGGCGTTCGCCAAGCAGCACAACCTCAAGTCGGTGGCGGACCTGAAGAACGCGGGGCCGTTCAAGATCGGAGCGCCGCCGGAGTTCCGCACACGCTTCACGGGACTCGTCGGCATGAAGAAGGTCTACGGGATCACTCAGGCCACGCTCGTTCCGCTGACGATCGGTCTCCAGTACAAGGCGCTCGACAGCGGCAAAGTGCAGGCGGCCGACGTGTTCACCACGGACGGTCAGCTGCAGAGCGGCAAGTACACGGTGCTAACGGACCCGAAGAACATCTTCGGCTACGAGCAGGTGGCGCCGATCGTGAACAAGAAGACGCTGACCAAGGAAGGCCCGGCGTTCGCTCAGACGATCAACGCGCTGAGCGCGAAGCTCACGACGAAGGCGATGCAGCAGATGAACGGGGCGGTGGATTTGGACAAGCAGTCGCCGGCGTCCGTTGCCAAGCAGTTCCTTCAGGCCAACGGGTTGGCGTAACGAGGTCGGAGGTCGGAGGTCGGAGTCTCCGGCCTCCCGCCTCCGGCCTCCTACCTTGCCCTCGCCTTCACGCTGAAGCTCGACTTGGTGCCTGCTGAGTC
>JAICJR010000028.1 GCA_025928345.1 Thermoleophilaceae bacterium
GAACGTCCAGATGACGCTAAAGCGCGACGGCAAGTTGAAGCTGACCTGGCCCCAGACCGAGGTCGACGCGGCCACATTGACGCCGGCGCTCGGCGCGGCGGCGTAGCTCACAGGTCGGAGACCGCCGATCAATGGGGCGCAGCCTGGCGGAGTGGACAGCTCAGGTACTCAACACCGAGCTGCCGCCGTTACCCGCGCGACTAGAGCCAGGTCAGGCGGTGCCGGTGGCGATCTGGCGAGGGGAGCACCACGGAGCGGTGCTGTTCCTGCGGCTGTGGAAGAACGGCAACGTTGACAGCGACTGCGCTATCGCGGAGCGCGCGGCGGACGGGTCGTGGGATGAACCCTGGAGTTCGGGGGGCGGCGGGTGGATCCAGGATCCACTGACCAGGAGCGAGACGGGCTGGGACGGCGATCCGGTCGTCTGGCTCGGGAGGAGCGGATTGGGCCTCGGTGCCGACGACGAGGAGGACGAAGCGCCTGAACCGCTCGGGCCCACGAAGGGGCTCGGGATCTCTCAGCCCCTGATCGTGCGTGTCCCCGAGGGATTGTCGGATGACGACGCTCGCGCGCTAGTCGCGGCCGCCAGGCAGCAGGAGGAACAGGTGCTTCAGAGCCGCTGGGACCGCTTCGACGTACGGACGATTATCGGCGCAGCGTCGATGCCAGTCGCCGCCATCGAAGTGGAGCAGGCCGGACGAAGCTGGAGATCCCCAATCGATTCGCCGTGCGGCGCCTTCATCGTCGGGTTGGAACAACCCGGACCAGCGACCCTCCGCGTGCTGGACCGGGAGGGCCAGCCCCTCGCTGACGCCGACGGCGTCACCGAGCGTCCCGCTTAGCCAGTTACCGCGGCCCGTCCTGGTTGCTGTCGGTCGACGCCTCGAGCTCCGAAAGGGCGTCGCGGTCGAGGTCATCGACGCTACATAGGCGCTCGGCAAGCCGCAGGAGCCGCTGCGCGCGATCCTCGTCGGTAAGGGCCGGCGGCTCGGCGCCCGGCGGGATGTTCGGGACTGAGCCCTCCACGTCGACGAGCGTAGTTGGCGCTTGTCTCCACTGGACAGAACAGTCCCGGGTAATTGGTTGATCCCTCAACCACGGGGTCCAATTTGGGGTCCAATTTCAGGGAAAACCAGGACAACTCGGAAACACGAAAGCCCTGCAAATAGCGAATTCACAACCCAGCAAAACCCCCATTAACAGGCTGGGGGCCGAGCGGTCGCTGGTTCGAATCCAGTCGCCCCGATTCGCGGCATCTAAGCCCCGCTGGCGGTGTCGCCGCAGCGCCGGATGTGCAGAGCACGATCCGGCGGGCGGCTCCTTGCCAGCGGGGCTTAGCTGCATGCGAACCGCGGCGACTTCGTCGCCCCGATTCAACGCTCGGAACTTTCGCCGACGCGCACTCGTGGACCACGATGAAGTTTCCGCGGGCAACCGTGGGGTAGGGTCGCGCCGGGCGCGTTCAAGCCCCGCGCGCCGCACCGCACTGTCTATGCGAGGGAGTGGCCATGAGTGACGGATCGGCGAGCGATTCGATTCTGCGGGGGCTCGGCGACACGCTGGACGACCTGGAGGCGCTTTACAAGGACGTCCACAGTCACCCTGAGCTGTCGCTGCAGGAGACCCGCACGGCTGGACTGGCCGCGCAGCGGCTGAACGCGGCGGGCTTCGAGGTGACCGAACACGTCGGAGGCACAGGCGTGGTGGGTCTGCTGGAGAACGGTGAGGGCCCCACGGTGATGCTGCGCGCCGATATGGACGCCCTGCCGGTCAAGGAAGACACGGGTCTCCCGTACGCGAGCACGGTCACGGTGAGCGGCACCGATGGGAGCGAGACGCCGGTGATGCACGCGTGCGGCCATGACATTCACGTCACCTGGCTTGCCGGCGCGAGCGCGCTGTTCGCGGAAGCGAAGGACGCGTGGCGGGGGACGCTGATGGCGGTGTTCCAGCCCGCGGAGGAGGTCGCCGCAGGCGCACAGGCGATGATCGACGACGGTCTGTTCGAGCGCTTTCCCAAACCCGACGTGATCCTCGGCCAGCACGTAATGCCGATGTCGGCGGGCATCATCGCCAGCCGCTCGGGCGTGGTCACCTCCGCCGGCGACAGTTTTGAGATTCGGATGTTCGGTCGAGGCGCGCATGGATCGATGCCGCAGGCCAGCATCGATCCGGTGGTGATGGCCGCCTCAACCGTCTTGCGGTTGCAGACCATCGTCTCGCGCGAAGTCGCGCCCTCCGATGCGGCCGTCGTCACGGTCGGCGCGCTCCAGGCCGGCACCAAGGAGAATGTGATCCCGGACGAGGCGGTTATCAAGCTCAACGTGCGCACCTTTGACGAGAACGTCCGTCAGCGCGTGCTCGGCGCGATCGAGCGGATCGTCAATGCCGAGTCAGAAGCCTCCGGCGCGCCGCAGGCGCCGGTGATCACGCCGCTCGATCGCTACGACCTCGTACACAACGACGAGCAGGCGACGGAGCGTGTGCGTGACGCGCTTCGTTCCCACTTCGGCGATGACCGTGTGACTCACACCGGTCCGGCGTCCGCCAGTGAGGACTTCGGGTCGTTCGGCGCCGAATGGCATGTGCCCTCGGTGTTCTGGTTCGTTGGCGGCGTCGACCCCGACACGTACGCCGAGGCCGAGCGCGAGGGACGGCTGAGCGAGCTGCCCACCAACCACAACCCCAAGTTCGCGCCGGTGATTCACCCCACCCTCGAGACCGGCGTGGAGGCGCTCGTCGCGGGAGCCTGCGCTTGGCTGTCGGGATAGCGCGCTGGGTGCGTCTCACTTGCTGAGCGGCTTCTCCCCGACGCTGATCCTCGTCCTCAATCTTGCCGGGACGTTCGTCTTCGGCATCAGTGGCGGCATGGCCGCGGTGCGGCGCGGGTTGGACGTTTTCGGCGCGGTGGTGCTGGCCGCAGTGGTCGGCCTCGCCGGCGGGATCATCCGCGACGTGCTGATAGGGAGGCCGCCGGCCACGTTCCGCGACTGGCGCTACCTTGCCGTCGCGGGAGGCGCCGGCCTTGTCACTTCGCTGATGCACCCGGCCATCGACCGGATGCAGCGTCCGATCGACACGATGGACGCCGGCGGTCTGGCGCTCTTCAGCGTGACCGGGGCCGCCACCGCACTGACCTTCGGGCTGGGCACGGCCGAATCGATCATCCTCGGCGCGCTCACGGGGATCGGCGGGGGCATGGTTCGCGACGTCTTGGTCGGCGAGATCCCGGTGGTCCTGCGGCGCGGCCTGTACGCGATCCCCGCGCTCATTGGCGCAGGAATCGTCGTGCTCGCGTACCGGCAGGGCGACCGCAGTACCGCGTGGCCCATCGTCGCCGCCGCTGCATGCTTTCTGATCCGGATGGCCGGGCTGCGCTACGACCTCAATCTCCCCACAGCGACGGACCTCCCCGGCCGGGTGGACCCGCGCCGCTTGCGAGACCGCGAGCGGGACCCCAGCTGAACCCGCCCGGCGCCGCGTGGCGCGGGCGGCGGTGACGACCGGCCTCAGCGGCGCGTGACGGAATCGAGCGGCACCGTCGAGGTCTGGCCGCCGCGCAGCCAGCGCACGGTCACCATGCCGGACTTCGGGTCGAGCGCCTGGACTTTGCCGATCTCGCCCGTTGATTTCTTGCGCACGTGGCCGGGCGGGAGTGCGGTCTTTGTCACTTGAGGGGGACCCTGCTTCTTTGGCTTCACTGGCGCCCCGCCGCCGAGGCGAACCGTCTTCAGCGGCTCGTCGCGCTTGGGCTGAGCTTCGTCGTCGAGCGGTGTGACGCTCGCGCCTGTTCCCTTGGTGAAGTGGTCGAGTCTGTAAGTCCTAGCCATCCACTAGGAATTATAGGCGGGGCCGCTCGTAGCGCGGCTTGAAACACGGTCCTATGGTGTGGGGCGTGCTTCGTACGAAGACGCAGCGCGTCGTCACGATCGCGGTCCTCTTCGCCGTCGTTCTCATCGCCGCGGACATCATCGTGTCGCGCGTCTGGCCGGAGTCGAACGCGCCCGCGGTGCAGTCCGGCACGATCGCCAACGGTCGGCTCGCGGTGGGGACCCTGCTGGACAGACCGCTTCCGAACGTGACGCTCACAGACGAGCGAGGCCACGCCACGCCGCTCTCCTCCTTCCGCGGCCGCTACCTCGTGTTCGCGCCGTCGATGACGCTCTGCCACGAGGTGTGCCCGATGACCACCGCGGCGCTGGAGCGCGTGCAGTCGGCGCTGGCGAAGATCGGGCTCGGCAGCCAGGTGACCGTGGCGGAGGTGAGCATCGATCCCTGGCGCGACACGCCCTCGCGGCTCCGCGCCTACCAGAAGCTCACCGGCCTCCACTTCCGCCTGTTCACCGGCAGCCGCGCGGAGCTCACCAAGATGTGGAAGTTCTTCGGCGTCTACTTCCACCGCGTGCCCCAGGGCAAGCCGCCCGACATGGACTGGCTCACGCACAAGCCCGAGACCTTCGACGTCGAGCACACGGACGGCCTGTTCATCGTCGACCCGCAGGGTCACTGGCGGGTGGGCGCGGTGGGGATGCCGTCCGTCGGTGGCAAGCTCGCGCCCGCCCTCAAGCGTCTCCTCAACGAGAACGGCCAAAAGAATCTTCACCACCCGCAGGCGCCGTGGACGCCGAAGGCCGCGCTCGCGGACCTGGTCACGCTCAAGCAGCAGGTGGACTCGAAGAACGCAGCAGCGACCGGCCAGAGCCAGGCCCGCGCGCCCAGCCCGGCCGAGATCAAGCGCGCGCTCGCCGGCTCGCCTCCGCCGCTCGCAAGCCTCCACTCGCAGTCGGGCTCGCTGCTCGGCGGTGGGATGAGCGCCTTCAAGGCGCGGCTGGCAGCCCTGCGCGGGCGCCCGGTGGTGGTGAACGAGTGGGCCTCGTGGTGCCTGCCGTGCCGCAACGAGTTCCCGCTGCTTGCGCAGGCATCGGCGAACTACGGCAAGCGCGTTGCCTTCCTCGGCGTCAACGTGAGCGACAGCCATGGCAACGCCGAGTCGTTCCTGCGCGGCCACCCGCTGAGCTATCCGAGCTACACCGATTCGAACGGCGCGATCGCCGCCTCGTTCGGCAACGCGCAGGCGCTGCCCATCACGATCTACTTCTCTCCGAACGGGAAGAAGACGTACACGCACATCGGGGTCTACACCGCGCAGGAGGCGGTTAACTCCGACATCGAGCGCTACGCGCTGGGACAGTGAGGTGAGGGGAGAAGAATGAGCGAGCAGGTGGTGACGCTGGTGGTCGATCAGCCGGGGAAGGCCGCGCACGCGGCCCGCGAGCGCCTGGCCGAGCAGCTGCCGGGCGCGCGGGTGGGATCACCTGAGGCGGACACCGGCGTGTTCGACGTGACCCTCGACGCCGACGATCGCGACACCGCCTTGAACCGGGTGTGGAACGCGCTCGCGGCCGCCGCCGCGGACGACGAGCTCGTCTTCCTCGAGCACCCCGACATTCCCGATCACTGGCGCAGCCGTCCCGCCTAGGCGGGACGCGCATCACACAGCTTGTCAGTGTCCTGACGGCGCGCCCTCGGCGGCGGCGAGGGTCGAACGCATGGCGGGTAGGCCCTCGAAGTGGAGTCGTCGCTCCTGTCACGCAAGCCGCTTTCGCACCCCTTCAAGGAGCTGAAGGGACGGATCTCCGCGGCCGCGGGCAGCGGCGTCGGCACCCGGGCTGTGGTCCTCTTCGGCCTGGTGCTCGGGCTCGACTCGGCGGACAAGGCCACGCTCGGCGCCACGGCCGCTCAGCTCAAGCACCAGCTCGCGATCACGAACACGGAGGTGGGTGTGCTGGCCGCGGCGGCCACCGCGCTGAGCGCGATCGCCACGGTGCCCGCGGGCGCGCTCGTGGACCGCACGAACCGGGTGCGGCTCCTTGCGGGCAGCGTGGCGCTGTGGGGCGTCGCGATGGTCTGGACGGGCCTCGCCGGCTCGTTCACGATGCTGCTGATCAGCCGCGTGTGCCTAGGCGTCGTGCTGGCCACGGCAGGTCCCGCGATCGCATCGCTCACCGGCGACCTGTTCCCCGAAGATCGCCGCGCGCGCGTGTATGGCTACATCCTCACGGGCGATCTCGTGGGCTCCGGAGTGGGCTTCCTGATCAGCGGCAACATCGCGGGCGTGCTGTCGTGGCGGTTCGCGTTCCTCGTGCTGGCGCTGCCGTCGGCGCTCGTGGCGTGGGCGCTCTGGCGCCACCTCCCCGAGCCGCGCCGGGGCGCCCAGGCGCGCGCCCCGCACCCGCGGGAGGACCCCGTCCGCGAGGTGGCCGAGGAGGTGGGGGAGGAGCCGAACGAGGACGCGGTGATCGGCACCGACGCGCGCCACATGTCGCTCTGGCGGGCGATCGCCTACGTGTTCCGCATCCCCACGAACGTCCTGCTCGTGATGGCGTCGGCCATCGGCTACTTCTTCTTCGGCGGGCTGCGCACGTTCGCGATCGTGTTCGCGCGCGGGCACTTCGGGCTGAGCCAGTCCGTTGCCTCGACGCTCTTCACGCTCGTCGGCATCGGCGCCATCGTGGGCGTTGTGGCCGGCGGTCGCATAGCCGACCGGCTTATGGCGAGAGGCAGGCTGAACGCGCGCGTGCTCGTGGGCGTGGTGGGCTTCGGCGCCGCGCCGCTGTTCCTTGGTCCCGGCCTCGTGACGACGTCGCTCTGGGTTGCGCTCCCGCTCTTCTTCGTCGGCACGGCCGCCTTCTCAGCGCCCAACCCGACCATCGACGCCGCGCGCCTCGACGTGGTGCCCTGGCCGTTGCGGGGCCGCGCGGAGGGGGCGCGCACCGTCGCGCGTGCCGCAGCGGAGACCGCCGGGCCCCTCGCGTTCGGCGTGCTGGCCGACGCGTTCGCGGGCTCGTCCGGGAAGGCGCACGGGGCGGAGATCGCCTTCCTCCTCATGCTGATCCCGCTCGCGCTGAACGGGCTCCTGCTCGTGCCCGCGCTCAAGAGCTACGGGCCCGACGTGGCAGCCGCGGCGGCATCGGAGACGAAGATCGCGGAGCGCGACTACGAAGAAGAGCGCTCGAATGCCGGGCGCCGTTGAGCGGTGGTGCGCGCCGGTTCCTCCTCGCGCTCCTCGCCGGCGTCGATCAGCGGCGTCACGTGGGGGCGTGCGATCAGCGCCGGGATCGTCGGCAGGACGAAGTTCCCGATCCGGTAGACCGCGACGCTCGCGAGCGCGGCCGGCACAGCGATGCCCACCCAGTGGAGGGCGAACGTCATCAGCGCCTCAGTCGCGCCCGCTCCGCCGAGCGGCAGCGAGCGTCGCGTTAACGCGTAGCCGGTGGCGTAGGCGAGGATCGTCGCCCAGCCGCTGGGGTGCAGCCCGATGAAGCGAAGGGCGCCGTAGAAGGCGGCGATCTCGAGCACCCAGTACGCCGCCGCGCCCACCCAGGCGATCCAGCAGGTGGCGATGTCCTTCGCGAGAAGGTGCAGCACACCCACTCCGCGGAACGTCACCTCGAGCTTCGCGAGCGGGCGGCCCCGCGCGGTGAGCCGCTCCCGTCTGTCCGGCACGGCGAGCCACAGCCCGAGCACGAAGGCCGGCGGCACGATCAGTGCCCACGGCCAGAGCAGCGACGGCATCGCCTGTGACCCGGCGATGAGCAGCACGACCGCGCTCAGCCATGCGGCCGGCGCGAGCAGCGCCCACTCAAGTGCGCCGAGGCCGAGCACGCGCACGATCGCCGCGTGGTCGGACTTCTTGTGCAGAGCCTGGAGCGCGCGCTTGTCGAGCGCGAAGCCGCCGCCCACGGCGAACGGGCCGAAGCCGGCCGCGACGACGCGCGCGGCCATGCCGACCTCCAGCTCCGGGCCGCCATGCGCGCGCGCAACCGCGCGATAGGCGAGCACGTATGCCCCCGGCGCGAGCAGTGCGGCGCAGATGGACAACGCGATCCAGCCGGGCTGGAGCTGCTTCCACGCGTCGGCGAAGTTGTCGAAGCCGTAGGCGCCGGCGATGACCGCGACGGTCGCGGCGGCCAGCAGGAACGCGAACGCAGTGGTCGCGCGCGGATGTTCTCTCAGCCGTTCGATGCCGCGCTAGTACCCGGTTTTGGCTTGGCGCCCACCCTTTGACAGCCCACGTGCACATAGGCTTCGCGCCATGTTCGAGCCAGACCCGGGGAGCGATCGCCCGTTCGTCGGGATCAACATGGTCGCGTCCGTAGACGGCAAGGCGACGCTCGGTGGCCGGGTGGGAGCGCTCACCTCGCCCGACGACCAGGCCGAGCTGCACGCCCTTCGCGCCGAGGCGGACGCGGTGCTCGTCGGCGCCTCCACCGTGCGGAGCGAGGGCTACGGCCGGCTGCTTCCGGACGATCTTCAGGAGGAACGCGCCGCGCGCGGACTGCGGCGCGAGCCGCTTCTCTGCATTGCGTCCGCGTCGCTGCGGATCGACCCTGACGTGGACGCGCTGGCTGACGGCGGGCCGCGCCCGCTGCTGGTACTCACCTCCTCCGACGGCCGGCTGCCGGGAGACCCGCCGGGTGTGGAGTACATACAGGGCGATACGCGCGAGGGGCGCCTCGAGTTCGCCTCACTGCTGCGCCGCCTGAAGGCGGAGCACGGCGTGGAGAAGGTCATGTGCGAGGGCGGACCGACGCTCAACGGCACGCTGTTCGCCGAAGGGCTCGTGGACGCGGTGTTCCTCACGATGTCGCCGTGGGTGGCGGGCGCGGGCGAGTCGCTCACGATCGTGGCGGGTCCGCCGCTGCCCGAGCCCGTGCGGCTGCGGTTCGTGGCCGCAGGAGAGGTGAACGGGATGGCGCTCCTCAGGTACCGGGTGGAGTCATGAGGCTGCGACTCGGCGACCACTTCCTCGACCTGTCCGGCAGGCCGCCGCTGATCATGGGCATCCTCAACGTGAACGACGACTCCACGGCCAGCAGACTGACGCAGCGAACGCTCGACGAGCAGCTCAACTACGCGCTCAAGCTGTGCGAGGACGGCGCGGAGATCATCGACGTGGGAGCCGAGTCCGGACGCACCGACCGCCCGCCGCGCAGCGTGGAAGAGGAGCGCGACCTGATCACGCCCCTGGTGGAGGAGCTCGCCCGCCGCGACGTGCTCGTGTCGGTGGACACCTGGAAGCCGGAGGTGGCCGCCGCGGCGGTGGAAGCGGGCGCGGCGCTCATCAACGACGTGAGCGGCCTCGCCGACCCCGCGCTCGCGGACGTCGCCGCCCGTTCGGGGGCGGGGCTCGTGATCATGCACACCGCCGCCGCTCCCAAGGAGGCGCACTTTCCAGGCTACGAGGATCCGATGGCCGACGTGCTCGCGTTTCTGCGCCGCCGCATGATCATGGCCCGCGACCGCGGCGTGGGGGAGGAGCAGATCGTGCTCGACCCGGGGCCGGACTTCGCGAAGACGCCTGAGGAGACAGTGGAGGTGCTGAGGCGGCTGCGGGAGCTCGAGGCGCTCGGGCGGCCGGTTCTGCTCGCCGTCTCGCGCAAGTACTTCATCGGCGCGATCACCGGCCGCGAGCCGGAGGACAGGTTGGCGGGCACGCTCGCGGCGGTGGGCTGCGGAGTGGACGCCGGGGCCGCCATCGTGCGCGTGCACGACGTGGCCGAGACGCGCGACTATCTCGAGCTGCGGCGCGTTCTCTCAGGCGATGGGGAGGTGCCTCTTCGCGGCGACCTCGACGACGAGCGCCTCAAGTGGCTGCCGGTGCCCCCTGAGGAGTGAGGACCACCAGAGGAATCTCGCGCTTCGTGAGCTTCTGGTAGCCGTCGTAGCGGCCGCGGTTGTTGTCGTTCACGAGCTTCCAGAGGCGCTGATAGTCGGGATCCGACGATGTGACCTCGCGCGCACGCGCGCGTTGCTTCTCGCGCCCGATCTGGATCTCCACGTCCGGGTTCGCGCGGAGATTGAGGAGCCATGCCGGGTTCTCATCTGCACCGCCCTTCGACGCCACCACCACGTAGTCTGCGCCGTCGCGCGCGTAGACGAGGCTGCCTGTGCGCGTCTGGCCTGACTTCCGGCCAGTCGTGCGGAGAAGCAGGCACGGGACGCCGATCATGTTGTGCCCGACGCGCCCGTCCGTGGCCTTGTAGAGAGCCTCGTGCACGCGCAGCACCTGTCCAGTGATCGACATGCCGGGAGCCTATGGCCCCGCGGTGCGGAGGTGCAAGTCGGTGTCCTGCGCGAGCAGCAGCGTGAGGCCGGTCCGCGGATCGCGCGGCGAGGCCCGCTGTTCACGCAGCACCACCGCGCACCACGGCTCGCCCGCATCGATCTGGGGAGCGAGCTCGGCGGCAATCTCACGCGGCACCCAGCCCAGCTGCGCGCCGCCGGGCACATGCACCGCGATGGCGTTCGCATCGTGCTCGTTGTTCGGGTCGCGCCGCAGCTCGAGCGGCTCACCCGGAGCCGGCGCGTCGGCCAAAGCATCCGCATGATGCTGCGACGCGCCCGCCACACCGGCTACACGAAGACCGCGCGCAGCGAGCTCGGGAGCATCACGAGCGAGATACCGATCGGACTCGCGATCCACGAGCTGATACCCCACGAGCCACACCTGCCCACCGTCCTCCGGATACCAGTACCGCTCTTCATAGATAGCGTCGACCTCCACGACCTCTGACCTTTACACAATCGGTGTTTACGGCTGGACGCTCGAAGCCTGGCGGACAGCTCTGCATGACGCACACGTCCGTCTCCTTCTCGACGTTCGCCAGCGACGGGGCGTGCGCGGTTCCGAGTACTCGTGGGCCAACTCGCGCCGGCTGCAGGACGCGCTTGCGAGCGCGAACATCGAGTACCAGCACCACCTGGAGCTCGCGCCCACCACCGAGCTGCGGCAGCTCCAGTACCGCGAGGACGACCGTGAGGGAGTGGGCAAGCGCTCGCGCGTCCGGATCGCGCCGGCCTACGCGGAGGGCTACGTGAGCCAGATCCTCAACCACGCCGACCTCGACGCGGTCGTCGCCGAGCTGCCGGAGCGCGGTGCGGCCGCGCTCTTCTGCGTCGAGCGCGACCCGGAGGCGTGCCACCGCTCGCTGGTGGCGGAGCGGATGGCCGAGCGCTTCGGACTGTCCGTCGAACATCTTCGGCCCTGAACGCTGGCGCACGACCGCCGGCGCGCTTACGATCGCAGCGTGCGGACTCGCCTCCTCATTGCCGTCCTGGCGCTGATCGCCCTAGCGCTCCCCGCGAGCGCTTCCGCTGCGCAGAAGACGGAGACCGCCACCGGCGGCGCGGTGAAGGCGGTGCTCACCTACAACCAGGGCTCGGAGCTCTTCGACGTGACCGGCACGCACCTCACGATCACCCGCTCGGGCGCCACCGCGCTCGACACAAACGTGCCGGAACCGTGCCCGGGCTGCGGCATCATGCCCGCCGGAGCGGGTGGAGGCACCGCCAAGTCGCTGCAGGTGGCCGACCTGGACGGTGACGGCGAGCCCGAGGTGCTGCTCGACATCTTCACCGGCGGCGCGCACTGCTGCGTGGACACCTGGATCTACCGCTTCAACGGGACGAGCTACACCGGCACCCCCGTGCAATGGGGCGATGTCGGCTACACGCTTAAGGACCTGGATGGCGACGGCGTGCCCGAGCTCCGCAGCTTCGACGACCGCTTCGCCTACGTGTTCACGGCCTATGCCGGCACGTGGTTCCCGCCGCAGATCTGGCAGTTCCGCGCGGGCAAGCTGAACAACGTCACGCGCAACTACCCCAAGCTCGTGAAGGCCGATGCGAAGCGCGCCCTGCGGACGTACCGCCGGCGCAGCAAGAACGCCGACACGCGCGCGGTCGTGGCCGGGTATGTGGCCGACGAGTACCTCCTCGGTCATGGCGCGACGGGCTGGAAGCTCGTGCGGTCGGCACTCAAGCACCACCGGCTGAACGGCTTCGGCCGCGGCGATGCGTGGCCGCGCAACCAGCGCTACGTCACCGCCCTGCGCAAGTTCTTGCGCAAGAACGGCTACAGCTAGCGCGACTCAGGGAGAGAAGCTCGACTCGGTGGCCACGACCACCTCGAGCAGCAGCGGCTCGCGGCGCTCGCGGAGGGTTGGTACCACCTCGTCGAGCGTGCTGAGCAGGTCGTCGTAGCGCTCGATCCGGCGCGAGTCGCAGCCGAAGGGCTTCGCAAGCGCGGAGATCTCGACCTCGAAGGCAGGCCACACGCCCTGCTTGCCGCTCATCTCGGCCAGCCGGTCCATCACGGCGTAGCGGCCGTTCGTGAGCACGACCATCAGCGGCCCCATGCCGTAGTGGGCGGCGCTCCAAAGCGACTGGATCGTGTAGATCGACGAGCCGTCGCCCGCGATCGCCACCACCGGGCGGTCGGGCAGCGCCTTCTTCAGCCCCATCGAGCCCGGCAGCGCGAAGCCGAGCCCGCCCATCGCTGCGCTGAGGAAGCCGAGCGGCTCGCGCGCGGGGATGCGCTGGCGGAGCTCCGGCCCGCTCGACGGGCTCTCCTCGAGCAGCACCACGTCGCGCGGCAGCCGTTCCGCCAGCGCGGCCAGCACGTGGCTGGCGCGCAGCGGTTCGCCCTCGGCCGGCGGGTCCACGGGCTGAGGCGCGGGGCGCGCGGGCGGCTTGGGCCCGTCGCGTGACGGCAGCTCGCTCACGAGCATCTCGCACACCGCCGCGGGCGGCGCGAGCAGCGCGAGGTCCGCGGGGCTGCGGTGCGCCTCCTCCGGAACGTCCGTGATGATCGCGAGGCGCGTGCCGGGCTCAACGAACGGCCCGGGCTCGTAGATGTACTGGCGGAAGATCGGTGCGCCGACCGCAACGACGAGGTCTCGCTCGGCCAGCGTCTCGCGCAGGCGCTTGCGGCCGGCGGGCAGGAAGCCCGCGAACAGCTCGTGATCCTGCGGGAAGCCGGCGGCGCCGCCGAACGCCTCCTGCCACACCGGGCAGCACAGATGCTCGGCAAGAGCGACGAGCGCGTTCCATCCGCGCTGATCGGAGGTGCCATAGCCGCACACGATCGCCGGCCGCTCCGAGTCGGCGAACATGCCGGCGAGCTCCTCCACGGCACCGTGCTCCACGCCGTTCGAGCGCACCAGGTGGGCGGGCGCAGCGGCCTCGGTGCCGCCGCGGTCGTAGGGAGCGAGCCAGTCGTCTTGGGGCACGATCACGATCGCCGGGCCGCGGCGAGTGGCCGCCTCGTGGGCCGCGCGCGCCACCGCGCCGGGCACGTCCACCGGCGTCACGGGCTGGTTCACCCACACCGGGTAGTCGCCCGCGAGTCCCTCGAGCCGCCCGGTGAGGAAGGGCTCGAGCGCGAGGTGGCGGCGGTCCTGTTGTCCCACCATCACAACCATCGGAGCGCGGTTCACGCGAGCGGTCGCGAGCGCCGCCACCGCGTTGCCGAGGCCGGGCGTGGTGTGGATGTTCACGAAGGCGGGCGCGCCGCGGCCGATCGCGTAGCCCGTGGCCATTCCCACCACCGCCGCCTCGTGCAGGCCGAGGATGAACTCGAAGTCGTCAGGCAGGCCCGCCAGGAACGCGATCTCGGTCGAGCCCGGGTTGGCGAAGATCGTGGTGAGGTCGTGACGGCGCATCGTGTCGAGCGTCGCGTCGCGCACCGTCGGGGTCCCCGGGCCCTGGGCCATGGCGCCGCAGCCTACACCGCGCGAGCACCCTCTGGCAAAAATGATTTGACGATTTAAGCTTGCGTCGTGAAGGTGGCCCTCTTAGGCGGAGCCGGCGGCGTCGGCGCATCAGCGGCGTTCAATCTGCTGCTCGGCGCACACGCTCACGAGGTGGTGATCGTGGACACGCGGGCGGAGATGGTCGAGTCGCACGTGATGGATCTCCAGCAGGTGCTCGAGCAGGGCGGCAGTGGCTCGGTGCGGGCGGGCGAGCCGTGCGACATGCGCGATGCCGGCGTGGTCGTCGTCACCGCCTGCGCGCCCGAGGCGCTCACGGCCTCACGTCTCTCGTTCCTCGAGGGAAACGTGGCGATCGTGCGCGGCGTGGGGGACGAGCTCGGACCGGACTGGCCCGGCGTGGTCCTGATGGTCACGAACCCGGTGGATCCTCTCGTCACCCTCTTCCAGCGCGAGACCGGGATCGACCGCCGGCGCGTGATCGGCTACACGCTGAACGACTCGCTGCGGCTGCGCACCGGAATCGCACTGGCGCTCGGGCTCGACCCGGGCCGCGTGGACGCATGGGTGGCGGGCGAGCACGGCGACTCGTCTGTTCCCCTCTTCACGCGCGTGAGGGTGGACGGTGAGCCGGTGGAGCTGACCGCCGAGCAGAGCAGCGCGGCGGCGGAGTTCAACCGCGGCTGGTTCGCGCGCCACAAGGGGCTCAACGCGGGGCGCTCGTCCACGTGGACCTCCGGCCTCGGGACGGCGCGGATGGTCGACGCCATTGCAGGGGACGGCGCCGGCCGGCAGTTCCCGGCGTCGGTCGTGCTCGACGGCGAGTACGGCATCGAGGGCGTGAGCGTGAGCGTGCCGGTCACGCTCGGCGGCCGGGGCGTCGAGCAGATCCACGAGTGGCAGATCTCGGACGACGAACGTGACTCGCTCCACGCCGCCGCGGAGGCGGTGCGGAGCTCGTTCGCGACCGTGAACGGCCGCTACTAGCTCGCCTTGGCGCGCTGAGCGTCGAGCTTGCGCACCACGCGGCGCACGTGCTCGATGTGCTGGAGCATCGCGCGCTGGGCGGCCGCCGGCTGGCCGCGCCTGATCGCGCGCAGGATGCGCCGGTGCTGGTCGAGGATGTCGTCCGCGTTCAGCGCGGGGCCCATGTACTCCACGAGCGACGGCTGCAGCACCTCGAGGATCCAGCTCGTGAACGCCACCATCAGCTCGTTGCCGGCGGCGTCGGCGATCGTCTTGTGGAAGCGGCCGTCGGCGGCCCTGAACTCGGGTGAGGCGGGATCGTTGCCCTCGGCCGCGGCGATCGCGCTCTCGAGCTCGGCCACCGTCGCCTTGTCGGCATGCTCGGCCGCGAGCCCGGCCAGCGGCACCTCGAGATAGATCCTCGCCTCGAGCAGCTCGTGGAGCGACACGCTTTCGGTGGCGAGCATCGTGGCGATCGCCTGGCTCACGTTGCGGCCCATGCTTTCGTTGGCGCTGGCCGACACGAAGATGCCGCCGGCGCGTCCCTGGTTCACCTGGATGAGGTGCGAGCCCGCGAGGAGTCGCAGCGCCTCACGCAGAGTCGGCCGGCTCACGCCGAACTCGCGGGCCAGCTCGTTCTCGGTGCCGATGCGGTCGCCGGGCTTGAGTCCCTTGCGCTCCACGTACAGGCGGATCTCGTGCGCGATGTGCTCGCTCGCGTCGAGGCGCACCGGCGAGAAACGATCGACCGAAGCCACTATCCCGGCACCAGCACGGCGCGGCCGATGATGCCGCCGTCGCGCAGCTTGTCGAGCACGTCGTTGATCGCGTCGAGCGGGTGCGTCTCCACCTTGAGCGTCACGCGACCGGCGGCGTGCAGCTGGATCAGCTCGTACAGGTCGGTCCAGCTCCCCACGAGGTTCGCCACCACCGCCTTCTCGTCCACCACGAGCTCCATCGAGGTGAGCGGCAGGTTACCGCCGTAGCCGATCACCGAAAAGGTTCCGGCGCGCGCGAGCATCTCCGTCGAGGCCGCGTGCGTTTGGTCGGTGCCGACGAAGTCGAACACGACATCCGCGCCGCGCCCGTCGGTGAGCTCGCGCACCGCGGCGGGCGCGCCGTCGCCGCCGGGTATCGCCTCGTCGGCTCCAAGTTCCCGCGCGAGCGCGAGCCTGTCGCCCTCGGTGTCCACGGCCACCACGCGGCTCGACCCGAGCTCGCGCGCGAGCTGCACCGCGATGTGGCCCACGCCGCCGATTCCGATTACCACGGCCGTGGTGCCCGGCTTCATCAGGTGCGCCATCCGGCGGACCGCGTGGTAGGCGGTGAGCCCGGCGTCCGCGTGCGGCGCGACCTCGGCCGGCGCGAGGGCGTCCGGCAGCTTGATCACTGAGCGTTCGCGCACGAGCACGTAGTCCGCGAAGCCGCCGTCGAGCGACAGCCCGGTGAAGTCGTGGTTCACGCAGTGGATGTCGTCGCCGCGGCGGCAGGGCACGCACAGGCCGCAGCTGTAGGGCGGGTAGAGGATCACGGGGTCGCCGGCCGCGACGGTGGTCACGAGCTCTCCCGCAGCCTCCACCCAGCCGGCGTTCTCGTGGCCGAGCACGCGCGGAAGCGTGACGCCGGCGGGCTCCATCAGCCCCTCGATCGCGTGCAGGTCCGTGGCGCACACGCCCGCGCCGCCCACACGCACGAGCACCTCGTCCGGCCGCGTGATCTCCGGCGTGGGGTGGTCCACCAGCTCGAGACGCGTGTGGTACTCCCGCAGCAGGGCCGCCCTCATCGCGGGCGACTGTATTTGTCGTGCCCGATGACTGTCAAATCATTTGCGAAGCGGCGCTACCGGACTAGAGTGCGACCACGTGGGGGAGCTTCCGCACCGGCCACTCGGCGCATCCGGCATCTCGGTGTCGTGCCTGTCGCTCGGGTCGTGGCGCACGTACGAGCGGATCCCGCGCGAGGACGGCCTCGCCGTGATGCGCGCGGCGCGCGAGAGTGGCATCGACTTCCTCGACGACGCCCGCTACAACGACGAGACGGGCGAGGCGCCGATGCCCACCGGCCACTCCGAGGTGGTGTTCGGCGAGCTGTTCCGCGCGACCCGCTGGGCGCGCGACGAGGTGACGGTGGCGAACAAGCTGTGGTGGGAGTTCTGGCCGGACCAGTCGGCGGCGGACGAGCTGGACGCTTCGCTCGGCCGGATGGGGCTCGACCACGTCGACCTGATCTACACCGAGCCGCCGCCGAGAGGGCTCGAGCTGCCCGAGCTGGTCGAGCAGGTAACCGCGCTCATCAGCGACGGGAAGGCGCGCGCCTGGGGACTGCTCAACTGGACGCCCGCCCAGATCGAGTGGGGCACGAAAGTGGCGGACTCACTCGGCATGCCGGCGCCGTGCGCTGCGCAGCTGCCCTACAGCCTCGTGCGGCGCGACTGGGTGGAGGACCCCAACCAGGTGGACGCGCTCCGCGATGCCGGCGCGAGCGTCGTGGCCTCCTACACACTCGCGGGCGGCACGCTCACCGGCAAGTACGCTGCGGGCGAGAGCGGCCGCATGGCGGACTCCCGCGACGACCCGGACTGGCAGCACGCCTTCAAGACCGGCGACGAGCTCCGCAAATTCGCGGATGAGCGGGGCCAATCGCCGGCAGCACTCGCCCTCGTGTTCGCCCTCGCGAACCCGCTCGTGGCAAGCGTCCTCTTCGGAGCAACGCGACCCCAGCAGATAGCCCAAAACCTCGAAGCCATCGACCTCCTGAACGAGATGAGCGGCGAGGACCTGACCGCGCTCCGGCAACTGGGCACCAGGCACTAGGCACTTAGAGGTAGCCGCACGCAACAACGCCAGCGGCCCGTATGTGAATCAAAGGCTTGCTCAGCAAGCCTTTGATTCATGGCCCTCTCAAAAGAAAACTCAATACGCCAGATCACCCTCGCGGTGGTCTGCCTCGCCACAGCGATGCTGATGCTCGACATCGCCGTCGTCAACACCGCGCTCTCGAGCATCTCCGACGATCTGCACACTGGCCTCAGCGGCCTTCAGTGGGTGATCGACGCCTACACGCTGGCGCTCGCGACCGTGGTGCTCTCGTTCGGCTCGCTCGCCGACCGGCTGGGGCGCAGGCGCGTGTTCCTCGCCGGCCTCGCCGTCTTCACTGTCTCCTCGCTCGTCTGCGCGCTGTCGGACAGCATCGTGATGCTGGACGCCGCCCGCGCGGTGCAGGGGATCGGCGCCGCCGCGATGTTCGCGGTGTCGCTCGCCCTGCTGGCCCACGCGTACCCCGGCATGCGCGAGCGCGCCGGCGCGCTCGCCGTGTACGGCGCGACGATCGGTGCGTCGTTCGCCGTCGGCCCGCTGGTCGGAGGCCTGCTCACGAGCGGCGGTGGCTGGCGCTGGATCTTCCTCGTGAACATCCCGATCGGCATCCTCGCGATCGCGGCCACCCTGGCGCGCGTGGAGGAGTCACGCGACGAGCAGGCGCGCTCGATCGACTGGATCGGCCAGCTCGTGCTCGGCGGCGGCCTCTTCCTGCTGGTGCTCGCGCTCCTGCGTGGCAACGAGCAGGGCTGGGGAAGCAGCGAGATCGTCGCCCAGCTGTCCGGCGCGGCTGTGCTGCTCGCCCTGTTCGCGTTCGTCGAGCAGCGCGTGAAGGAGCCGATGCTGCCCCTCCACTTCTTCCGCAACCGCGGCTTCGCGGCCACGCAGGCGGGCACCGTCGCGATCTCGGCGTCCTTCTTCGCCGTGTTCATCTACACGACGCTCTACCTGCAGAACATCCTCGGCCTGTCCCCGATCGAGACCGGCCTCGTGTACATGCCGGGCACGGCGATCATGTTTTTCGTCTCGGGCGCGAGCGCGCAGCTGGGCGAGAAGGTGTCGCCCCGGCTGATGATCAGCGGTGGCCTCGCCCTCGTTGCGGTCGGCATGCTGCTGATGACCGTCGCCGGCGTGCACTCGTCCTGGGTGGTCGTCCTGCCCGGCGAGATCATCGCCCTGATCGGCACCGGCCTGTTCAACCCCGCGATGAGCGGCGTGGCGATGAGCTCACTGCCGCAGCGCCACAGCGGCCTCGCCGCCGGCGCCTACGACACGTTCCGCCAGGCCGGCATGGCCGTCGGCATCGCCGCGCTCGGCGCGCTCATCCCCGCGTCATCCGCGCTGGGCCACGGGAACCCGAACGACTACGTGGACGGGCTGCGAGCCGCCCTGGTGGTCGGCGCCTTCGTCGCCCTGCTCGGCGCCATCGCGACTGCCCGCCTGTTGCGCGGGCGCAGCGCGATCGTGGCCGACGCGCAGGCTGCCTACGACGCGGCTTAGGAAGTAGGAGTAGGGAGTAGGGAGGGCGCTCTCCCTACTCCCTGCTCCCACTCCCTACCGCTTCACAACGATCGTCTCCCGCATCGTCCGGTGGATCGAGCAGTAGATGTGGTAAGTGCCCGGCACCGTCAGCTTGCGTGAGAACGTGAAGTCGCTCGCGGCGAGCTGGGACTTGAACTTCTTCACGCCCTTCGGGCGCTTGCCGAGCCGCACGTCATGGGTGTCGTAGTTGCCGTCGAGCCACACCCAGCGGATCTTCGTGCCGGCCTTCACGGTGAACTTGACCGGCGCGTAGTAGTCGTCGCTGACCTTGACCGTCCGGGTCTTCGACTTCGACGCCGCGCTCGCGCCGGCAATAGCCAGCGCGAGCACGCACACCGAGACAGCGAGCAGGAGAGCCCGCCTCACTTGTCACCCCGGCCCTTGGCCCAGTGAACCAGCGGCAGGTAGCCCTTCTTCGTCACGTGCGGGTGCTGCTGCCAGGCGGCCTCGTGGTTCGAGTTCACCGCCCAGCCGAACGCGGTCTGCTGCGTGTTCGAGTCGAACGCATTCGGGCCGGTGAACGGGCACGGCGCGAAGGTGGCCCCGTTCGCCGGCAGCATCGTCGCCACACCGGTGTTTGACGCGAAGCAGTTGTCCGAGCCGTCGCCGTCGTAGTAGAGGTCGTAGCCGTTCAGGTCGGTGCCGTTCAGGCCGAACCTGTTGCCGGTCACCTGGTTGCCGACGAGCGTCTGCAGGTTCGGCTCCTTCAGCGTGATCGCCTGGATGCCGGCGAAGCCCGTGAGCCAGTTGCCGTAGACGTTGTTGTTCTGCACGGTGTTGCCGTGCCCGCCGTACAGCAGGATCCCCACGCCGACGGGGTAGGGCACTCCGCCCACCTCGGTCTTCTCGCGCTTGAACGGCGCGCCGAGGTAGTAGTCGAAGTTGTTCCAGAACACCTCGTTGCCCGAGATCACGTTGTCGGACGGCGGCGGGAACTTCTCGCTGTCCTCGGTGTTCGGGACGATTCCCGTGCCGTTGTTCCAGAACTGCGACTTCGTGATCGTCACGTAGCGCATGTTCGTGCCCGACCAGCCGATCACGTTGCCGTACGCCTTCAGGTGCGAGGCGATCGAGCGCGTGGGCTTCGTCTGCGGCGGGGTCTGCCCGATGTAGAAGCCGGCGTCGTTGTTCCACGCGCCCACGTCGTCGGTCATCACGCCGCCGTAGGAGTTGAACGCGTACAGGCCGTAGACGCCGCCGAACTTGGCGTTGTCGTGGTCGAACTTGTAGCCGTGCACGTTGAGTGCGAAGAAGCCGTTGGCCTTGTAGTGCTGCGCCTGGAAGCCGGCCACCCGCACCTGGTCCGCGCCGATGATGTAGAAGCCGTTCTGGGCGCGGCCGCCGTGCAGGCCCTTCATCTCGACGATCACCTTGTTCGGGTGCCTAACGTCGCCGATGATCTGGAGGTAGCGCTTCTTCGCGCCCGAGATCTGCACCTGGCCCTTGTAGGTGCCGTGCGCAACGCGGATCGTGTCGCCCGCCTTGGCCGCCTTCACCGCGGCCTGGATCGTCTTGAACTGCGCGTGCTTGCCGACGCGGAGCGTGTGGTGCGGCCCCTTCGGCGCCTTCTGCACGCCGGGCGGGTCCTTCGCCGGCGGGTACTTGGCGGCCATCGCCGGGGCGGCGACGGCAAGTGATGCGATCACGGCTGCGAATGCGGCTTTGCGCATGTAGAAGTCCCTTCTCCTCGATTACGGTTCGACCAGGTACCAGCCGGCCATCCCGGCGTCCTGGTGGCTGAAGACATGGCAGTGGTAGAGCCAGCGGCCCACGTTGTCCTCGGTCCAGCGGGCGGTGACCACCTCGTGCGGGCCGAATGACGGGTTGTCCACGTGCGCGCCGGCGTCGTTCAGCCAGCGGTGCCCGTGCACGTGGAAGGTGTGGAACATGCCGTCGCCCCCGTAGGCGTGGAAGGCGACGTCCTGCCCGACGCGCGAGCGCACCGTCGGCGTATTGCCCGCGAAGGCGCGGCCGTTGAAGCACTGGAAGACGGCGTCCGCCTCCGTGACCTGCGGGGTGAGCGCGTGCAGCACGAGCACCTGCTCGACATCCGGCTTCTTCGCGCCCTTGTCGCGGATGATCAGCGCGCCGAACATGCCGCGGGCCACGCTGATCGTGCCGTTGGGCCCGTGGTCGTGGTACGGCCACACGCCCGCCGAGCCGGGCAGGCATTCCCACGTGTAGGTGAACTCCTCGCCGGGCGCGATGAAGCCTCCCGCGCGCGTGAAGCTCGAGAGGTAGGAGCCGTCGTAGTCGGGCGTGTAGCGAACGCCGTGCGGGTGCATCGTGTGCGCCTGCCCGAAGTGGTGGTCGTCGTTGCGGAAGTGGACCACGAGCGTGTCGCCCACCTCGGCTTCGAGGATCGGACCCGGGATGCTCGGGCCGCCGATCGGCTCCGCGAAGCCGGACGTGTACTGCTGGTAGGCGAGCGCCATGAACTTGCGCCTGCGCGGGATGTGCATGTTCATCCACTCGTCACGCCCGGTGGGCACGGGGTCCCAGCGCGCCGGCCGCGCCTGGATCCAGTACTCCCGCGCCACTCCGCCGGGCTGCGGCTGCGGCGTGGGGAAGCTCATCGTGTCCACCGGGTCCTTGGGCACGGCCTTCGGGCGCTTCACCTTGCGCGCCGCGGCGTCCGCCCGCTTCACGTCGCTCGCCGTCTTGAACGGGAACGCGTGCCCGCCCGCGAGCGCGCAGAGGAGCGCCGCTGAGGCGCCGTCGGCGATGAACTGTCGACGTTGAATGTCTCGCACAGGAAAAACGAGTCCCGGTTGGCCGGTCAGCCAGCGCCTGTTGTTATCAGCCCGGCTGCGATGGCGCAAGCTCCTGGTCCCTCACCGGACTGCAACATCGCGCAATTGAGGGACGGTAGGCTGCGCAATCACGGTGGGGGAGTTTCGAGACTCGGAGTCGGACGAGCGCCTCGCATTCGAGGCGCCGGACGAGTACCTGCGCCGGCGCGATTTCCTCGGCCGGACCGCGATGCTCGCCGGACTGGCCGCGGGCATGGGCCTCTTGCTCGACCCCGAGACGCTCGTGGCGGAGGCAGCCGCGCGCCAGCGCAAGGTGTCGCTGCCGAGCCCGCGCAACCTCCCGATCGACACGATCGTCGTGTTGATGATGGAGAACCGCTCGTTCGACCACTACCTCGGCTGGTTGCCGGGCGCAGACGGACGGCAGGCGGGGCTGAGCTACACCGACACGCAGGGCCACACGTTCCAGACCCACCGCCTGACGCCCGACTACCAGGGCTGCGCGTTCCTCGACCCCGACCACTCGTGGCAGGGCGGCCGCACGGAGTTCGACGGCGGCAAGATGGACGGCTTCCTGCGCGCGCAGTCCGACGTGTTCTCGATCGGCTACTACGAGGAGCAGGACCTGCCGTTCATCCCGAGCGTCGCGCGCGCGTTCACCACCTACGACCGCTTCTTCTGCTCGCTGCTCAGCTCGACGTATCCCAATCGCGAGTACATGCACGCGGCGCAGTCGTACGGGATGATCGACAACTCGCTGCCGCTATCGAGCGGCGGCTTCCCGGACACCACGATCTTCCACGCCCTCAGTCAGAAGGGCATCTCCAACCGCTACTTCTTCACCGACCTGCCGGTGGCCGCGCTGTGGGGTGCGCCCGGGCTTTCGCGCTCTGGGCATGTTCAGGAGTACTACGAGCGCTGCTCGAGCGGGACGCTGCCGCACGTGTCGTTCGTCGACCCCCAGTTCGAGGACGAGGGCAGCGGCACCTCCGGCGACGAGCACCCGCACGGCGACGTCCGCGCCGGCCAGGCGTTCATGTCCGACGTCGTACACGCGTTCATGGAGTCGCCGCAGTGGAAGCACGGTGCACTCTTCATCGTCTACGACGAGTGGGGCGGCTTCTTCGACCACGTCCGCCCGCCGCGCGTGCCGGACATCCGCTCGAGCCAGGACCTGAACCAGGACTTCGGGCAGATGGGCATGCGCATCCCGGCGGTGGCGGTGTCGCCGTGGGTGCGGCGCGGCCACGTTGACCACACGATCTACGGCTTCGAGTCGATCCTGAAGCTGATCGAGTATCGCTTCGGCCTCGCGCCGCTCACCGTTCGCGACAAGTACGCGCGCAACATCGGGCGCTCTTTCGACTTCGAGTCAAAGCCGCGGCTCGAGCTGCCTCATCTGCCCGACCCGGCGGCCGTGATGTCGCACGCGTGCTCGGCGCCGGTGGTGGGCGTGCCGAACCCGGGCGTGCCGGTGCTGCCGGGCGTGCCACCGCTGCCGCAGGTGCCCGGCGTTCCCACGGCGCAGCCCGCCGCGCGGCGCAAGCCGCACGACCTCGCCTACCTCAACTCGAGCGGCTACCTCGAGCGCCTCGGGTTCCATTACAAGCCGGCCACCGTGGAGACGACGTACCGCCATCCGTCGCAGGTGAAGGGGCGCTGATGAGGCGCGCCGCACTGTCCGCGGCGCTGGTGCTTTTCGCGGCCGTGCCCGCGGCGGCGCGCGCGAGCGACGAGCCGGTGAGCCTGACCGTGACGGCGCCCGCGGGCGTCGCGTCCGGCATCGGCTTCCCGGTGCACGTGCAGGTGGCGAGCGATCCCGGCGCCCTCGGCACCGCCACCGCGCCGCTGCGCGTCCGGGTGAAGGCGGCGGGCGAGTGCGGTGCAACCTTCGACTCCACGCTGGGCACGGTGCTCGTCGACGCTCCGCTCGGGCCTTCGGGCACGGCGGCGGCCACGGCCGTGATGCACAGCTTCGGCACGTTCACCGCCTGCGCGTTCCTCGAGCAGCAGGGCGACGACCGCCTCTTCGCCTTCGACGACTCCACGAGCTTCGCCGTGACCCACGGGTGCACGGCCTTCACGCAGCGCGCCGCCACCCAGCGGCGCAGGCTGCGGCACCTCCGCAGCGCCGAGCGCCGTGCGCACGGCGCGAGGCGCGCGAAAATCGCCCGTACGGTGGCGAAAACGCGGGTTACCCTGAGGCGAGTGAACGCCCGCCGCCTCAGGGCCTGCCACGGCTGAAGCCGCTAAGGCTTCGAGCCTTTCGGCCGATAACACGTAGGTGGCGAACTTATTCGCACGTAGGCGGCTGGGGGCGTATGGCCTCGCCTGCGTGCTGGCGCTTCTCGTCGTCGCTCCCGCGCAGGCCGCCGGGCCGCGCATTCACGACCTCTGCGGACCCGTGCTCCCGGGCTTCATGCACTGCGACGCCGCGGGGGTGAAGCGGCACTCGCCCGTGGCGCACGCCGCCGCGCTCGGCGACATCCCCTACGGGCCGGCGGACATCCAGGACGCCTACGGCCTCACGTCGGTCGCATCCCGGTACGGCGCCGATCAGACCGTCGCGATCGTGGACGCCTACGACCTGCCCACCGCGGAGTCAGACCTCGCCTACTACCGCGCGCACTACGGGCTGCCCCCGTGCACCACCGCGAACGGCTGCTTCCAGAAAGTGAACCAGTACGGCAGCACGAGCTCCTATCCCGCCGAGGACACCGGCTGGGGCGACGAGATCGCGCTCGACATGGACGCCGTGTCCGCCACCTGCCCGAACTGCCACATCCTGCTCGTGGAGGCGTCGAGCGACAGCTTCAGCGACCTGGCGACCGCCGTGGACCGCGCCGCCTTGATGGGCGCCACCCAGATCTCGAACAGCTACGGCGGGAGCGAGTGGAGCAGCGAGACCTCAGCTGAGCCGTACTACGACCACCCCGGGATCGCCGTAACCGCCTCGAGCGGCGACGACGGCTACGGGGTGCAGTACCCGGCGGCGTCCAGCTACGTGACGGCGGTGGGCGGCACCTCGCTCGACAAGGACTCGAGCACTCGCGGCTGGTCGGAGAGCGCGTGGTCCGGTGCCGGCAGCGGCTGCTCCAAGTACATCGGCAAGCCGTCGTGGCAGGCGGACAGCGACTGCGCGAAGCGCGCTGTCGCCGACGTCTCCGCGGTGGCCGATCCGAACACCGGCATCGCCACCTACGACTCGAGCGACGGCGGCTGGTGGCAGGTAGGCGGCACGAGCCTCGCCTCGCCGGTAATCGCCGCCACCTACGCGCTCACGGGCAGCTCCGCGGCCGCCGCCGGCTTCGCGTACTCGAACCCCAGCTGGTTCAACGACGTGACGAGCGGTTCGAACGGCCCGTGCACTTTCGACTACCTCTGCAACGCGGTCTCCGGCTTCGATGGTCCGACCGGCCTGGGCACGCCCAACTCCGCTCATCCCACCGAGCCGCCGCCCGCCGGCGGCAGCGGGAGCGGCGGCAGCGCCGGCGGCACGACGGGCGGCAGCGGCACAGGCACGAGTGGCTCCGGCGGCACCACCACGCCGCCCGCGAACCCCGCACCTCCCGCGCCGGCGCCCGTGCAGGCGAAGGTGCTCTCCTCTGTCGCGGTCCGCGGCGCCTCGTCGCGGCCCGCCCGCAACGGGCGCTTCCGCGTGAAGGTCACATGCGGGACCGGTCCGGCGTGCAGCGGAGTGCTCTCGCTGCAGATCCGGCTCCACGGCAGCGCCCTGCGCTCATTCGGCCGCGCGCGCTACCGCGTCGGGGCCGGGCAGACGAAGTGGGTGGTCGTGCGCCTCTCGCACTACAACCTGCGCCTGCTCAAGCAGCGCCACTCGCTGCGCGTCTACGGGACCGCGCTCGACAGCGACGGCACCCCGGCACAGTCGAGCTTCAGGCTCCGCGCCCCCAAGCGCGTGAAGCACCGCAGGCACTCCCGCTAGCGCTCCGGCGCATGTGTTGCGCGACCGCCAGGTTTGTTCTCGTCTCGCACAAAATAATCGCTTAAC
>JAICJR010000094.1 GCA_025928345.1 Thermoleophilaceae bacterium
CAGATCCGGCGCGACCTCTCGGGCTTCGGCAAGTTCGGCAAGCGCGGGGTGGGCTACAACGTCGACTCGCTCGTGTCCCAGATCCGCAAGATCCTGCGGACCGCGGGGCAGCACAACATCGCGCTCTTCGGCGCCGGGCACCTCGGGCAGGCGATCGCGAGCTCGGACATCTTTGCCGACCACGGCTTCCGCGTCGTGGCGATCTTCGACACAGACCCGAGCAAGGTCGGTCAGGCCGTGGGGCCGGACGGCAAGCCCGGGCAGCTGACCGTCCGCGACTACAACGAGCTCGATCGCGTCGTGGAGGAGGAGGACATCGTGGTGGGCGTCCTCGCCGTGCCCACCGAGGCGGCGCAGAAGGTCGCCGACGACCTCGTGGAGGCCGGGGTGAAGATCATCTTCAACTACTCCGAGGCGCTGCTGCAGGTGCCGCCCGACGTGACGGTGCACACGTCGAGTCCCGCGGTGGACCTGCTCTACGCGCTCTACTTCTATCTGACCTAAGACCGCCGCCACCGTGGACACGGCCGGGATCAGGGAGACCTTCGAGAGCTCCGAGGACTTCACCGTGGGGATCGAGGAGGAGTTCGGGATCCTCGACCCTCAGACCCGTTCGCTCACCCAGCGCTTCGAGGAGCTGCGCGACTCCGCCGAGGCGCAGGACGAGGTTCTCTCCGAGTCGATCGCGGGCGAGCTGATCTCCTCCGAGATCGAGATCCGCTCAGGGCGGGGCAGCACCCTCGCGGACGCGCTGGCGCACCAGCGCGAGGTGCGCGGCCGTCTCTTCAGGCGCGCCGCCGAGCACGAGCTGCTGCTGTCCGCCACCGGCACGCATCCGTGGAGCCCCTGGCAGGAGCAGCAGATCATCGACACCGAGCACTACCACCGCGTGGAGGACGGCCTGAAGTACGTGGCCTGGCGCAACAACACCTTCAGTCTCCACGTCCACGTGGGCGTGCGCGACGCCGACCGCGCGGTGGCGGTGTGCGACCGCCTGCGCGTCGTGCTGCCCGAGCTGCTCGCGCTGTCGGCCAACTCGCCGTTCCTCGACGGCCGCGATTCCGGCCTCCATTCCGTGCGCTCGCAGATCTTCACGAAGAGCTTTCCGCGCTGCGGGATCCCGGAGGCGTACGGCAGCTTCGCCGCATACAAGGAGTACGTCGACTTTCTCGTGAGGACGAACTCGATCGTCGAGGCCACGCAGCTCTGGTGGAGCGTGCGGCCGCACCATTCGTTCGGGACGGTGGAGGTGCGGATCTGCGACGCCCAGTCCACGGCCGAGGAGTCCAGCGCGCTCGCGGCGCTGATCACCGCCTGCGTGGCGCAGGCGGCCCTCGACTACGACGAGGGCGTGCTACCCGAGCCGCCGCCGGGCCGTCTCATCGAGGAGAACTTCTGGCGCGCGATCCGCCACGGGCTCGACGGCAAGATGATCGACATCGAGCGCGGGGAGGAGTACGCGGCCGCCGCGATCGGGGATCGCCTGCTTGCCTGGACCGCGCCGGCGCGCGCGGCACTCGGCGGGATCGAGCCCGTGCTGCCGGGCGAGAACGGATCGCAGCGGCAACGGCGCGCGCTCGAGGGCGGGGCGAGCATGGAAGACGTATTCGCCGCCGAGGTGGCGGCCACACAGCGAAGCTACGCAGGTGAGGGGGTGAGGACATGACCGACGAGCCTCAGCAGCCGACGGAGGAGGAGCTCCGCGCAGCGCTCGAAGAGCAGATGAAGCGGATCACCGTGAAGGACGTGCTGCTTCAGACCGTCATCACGCTGATCAACGTGTCGGCGCGCAAGCTCGGGCTGGCGGGTGAGGAGGGGGAGAAGGACCTCGAGCAGGCGAGGCAGGGGATTGAAGGAGTGCGGGCACTGGTGCCCCTTCTGCCTGCCGAGGAGCAGACGGCGGTGCGTGAGCCGCTGTCGCAGTTGCAGATGGTTTATGCCAGGGAAGCCGGGGCGGGGCCGGAGGCCGGAGAGGGGAGGCCGGAGGAGACTTCGGCTCCGGACGCCAAGCCTCCGACCTCCGATCCTCCGACCTCCGACCCCGATCGGGCGCAAGCCCGATCGAAGATCTGGACCCCGCCCGGGACGTGAGCGAGCCTCCGCATACCGTCGGCGTCTTCGGCGGGTCCGGGTTCTACAAGTTCCTCGACGAGGTCGAGGAGGTGGCGGTCGCCACGCCGTACGGGCCGCCGTCGGCGCGGATTCGGATCGGCGAGATCGATGGGACCCGGGTGGCTTTCATGCCGCGGCATGGGGATCACCATGAGCTACCTGCGCATCGGGTGAATTACCGCGCGAATGTCTGGGCGATGCGGGAGGTGGGGGCGACGCGGATCGTCGGCCCGTGTGCCTGCGGGTCGCTTCGGCCCGATCTTCATCCGGGCACGTTCGTGGTCGCCGACCAGTTCGTGGACCGCACGCGCGGCCGCGAAGACACGTTCTACGACGGGCCGCAGACCACGCATGTGGCCGCCGCGGATCCCTACTGCTCGGATCTCCGCGGCACGCTCGTGGCAGCCGCTCGTGAGCTCGATATCCCGGTCGCCGACGGCGGCACCATCGTCGTGATCGCGGGGCCGCGCTTCTCCACCAGGGCTGAATCGCGCTGGTTCAACGGGGCGGGCTGGGATGTGGTGAACATGACGCAGTACCCCGAGGCGTGGCTCGCCCGCGAGCTCGAGCTCTGCTACGCAAATGTGTCACTTGTTACGGACTACGACGTCGGACTCGAGGGCATGCCGGGGGTGGAACCGGTGTCCGCGGAGGCCGCATTCCGGGTTTTCGCCGACAACCTCGATAGACTGCGCGCCCTCTTGTTCCGGGCTGTGCCAAGAATCGGGCCACAGCCCGCAGACATCTGCGCCAACGCGCTCAACAGCGCAATCGTGCATTAGCTGACACACACGGCCGGTTTCAGATGACCGGCTCAAGCACTTTTCGGAGGGCCTTTCCTTGACAAAATTTCTGACCGATTGGGGAGTCGTCGTCGCGCTGGCATGCGCCGGCTGCGCCGTCGTCTACGGAGCCGCCACCGCCCGCTGGCTGCTCGCGAAGTCTCCCGGTAACGAGGAGATGCAGCGCATCTCGCTGGCCGTGCAGGAGGGCGCCACCGCGTACCTGCGGCGCCAGTACACGATCATCGCCGGCGTAGCCGTCGTCCTGTTCCTGGTTCTCGGGTTCGCCATCGCCTGGCGCACCGCCATCGGCTTCGCCATCGGAGGCACGTTGTCCGGCGCAGCAGGCTTCATCGGCATGAACGTGTCGGTCCGCGCGAACGCCCGTGTGGCGGAGTCCGCCCGCGGCGGCGTGCCCGCGGCGCTGGACGTCGCCTTCAAGGGCGGCGCGGTCACCGGCATGCTCGTCGCGGGCCTGGCACTGCTGGGCGTCGCGGGCTACTACGGCGTCATGGTCCTCGCGAACGTGAGCGACCGCCACGCGGTCGACGCTCTCGTGGGCCTCGGCTTCGGCGGCTCGCTGATCTCGGTGTTCGCCCGACTCGGCGGCGGCATCTTCACCAAGGCAGCCGACGTGGGCGCCGACCTCGTGGGCAAGATCGAGGCCGGCATCCCGGAGGACGACCCGCGCAACCCGGCCGTGATCGCCGACAACGTCGGCGACAACGTGGGCGACTGCGCCGGCATGGCCGCCGACCTGTTCGAGACCTACGCCGTCACGGCCGTGGCCGTGATGCTGCTCGGCGTGCTGACCTTCAACGAGGCGCGCGAGGTGGCGATCTACCCGCTCGTGATCGGCGGCGTGTCGATCATCGCGTCGATCATCGGCACCTTCGCCGTGCGCTCGCGCGTGGGCAACGTGGAGCGCGCGCTCTACCAGGGCCTGATCGTGTCGGGCGTGATCGCGGCCGCGGTCTTCTACCCGATCTCCCACTGGATGATGGGCAACATCAGCGTGAAGGGCAACGTGCCGGCCCTACTCAAGGGTGCCGCCGGCGCGTCCGGCACGGACTTCTGGCTGTGCTCGCTGATCGGCATCGGCGTCACCGCCGGGCTGTTCGTGATCACGGACTACTACACGTCCACGCGCTTCCGCCCGGTGCGCAGCACGGCGCGCGCGTCCCAGACAGGTCACGCCACCAACATCATCCAGGGCCTGGCGCAGGGGTTCCAGGGCACGGCCGCCCCGGCGCTCCTGATCGCCCTCGGCATCCTCGGCGCCAACCAGCTCGCCGGCATCTACGGCGTTGGCGTGGCCGTGATGGCGCAGCTCTCGCTTACCGGCCTGATCGTGGCGCTCGACGCCTTCGGCCCGATCACGGACAACGCGGGCGGCATTGCCGAGATGGCGGACCTGCCGCAGGAAGTCCGCGACATCACCGATCCGCTCGACGCGGTGGGCAACACCACCAAGGCGGTGACCAAGGGCTACGCGATCGGCTCCGCCGTGCTCGCGGCGCTCGTGCTGTTCGCGGCCTTCGTGCAGGGTCTGCGTGACGAGGCCGGGCCCGGCAAGGTGGTCAAGAGCTTCGACATCTCACAGCCGCCGGTGCTGATCGGGCTGTTGATCGGCGGCATGATGGTGTTCCTCTTCGTCGCACTAGCCATCGAGGCGGTGGGCCGCGCCGGCGGCGGCGTGGTGGAGGAGGTGCGCCGCCAGTTCCGCGAGAAGCCGGGGATCATGGAGGGCACCGAGCGGCCCGACTACGCGCGCGCGGTGAGCATCGTCACGGCGGCTGCGCAGCGGGAGATGATCATCCCGGCGCTCATCCCGATCGTCATCCCGCTCGTGGTGGGGCTGATCTCCTACCAGGCGCTCGGCGGCCTGCTCATCGGCGTGATCATCGTGGGCTTCTTCACGGCCGTCTCGATGACGTCGGGCGGCGGCGCGTGGGACAACGCGAAGAAGCTGATCGAGGACGGCGAGTTCGGCGGCAAGGGCTCGGAGGCCCACGCCGCGGCGGTCACGGGCGACACCGTCGGCGATCCCTACAAGGACACCGCCGGCCCGGCGATCAACCCGATGATCAAGGTCGCGAACATCGTCGCGCTGTTGATCATCCAGTTCATTATCTAGAGCTGCAGAGTTGCGGAATTGCGGGGCGGCTCAGGCCGCTCCGCAAGTTCGCTAGCCGCGCGCCCCGGCGGGGACTTTCTTCTTCGCCGCGGTCTTGTCGTCGCCCGTCTGGATGATCACACGGCAGGGGCGCTCGGAGAGGACGGTCTGCACCGTCTTGCTGAACGCGGAGCGGCCTGATCCTCTGGTCAGCGCCATCACGATCGCGCGGGCGCGCAGCTCGCGCGCCTCGGCCACGATCTCGCTGCCGGCCTGGCCGGGCCGCACCTTGCGAACCTCGCCGGTCACGCGCCGTCCGCCCTGGATCTTCGCTTGGTCGATGATCGACTGCGCCTTCGCCTCGCGCTCAGGCATCACGGCATCGATCGACACGGCGTAGGGCACGGGCAGCGTGACGAGGACGAAGATCCCGCGCCGCCTGCGCGCCGCGAGGCGCACGGCCAGGGCGACCGCCCCGCTTGGATCCACCTCTTCGTTCTCGGCGGCGACGAGCACGGACTCGTACTCCGCCTCGTGCTCGACCGCCGGCTTGGGGATCGCGACCTGCACGGTGGTGGTGAGGTCGAGCCCCTGCCTGTGCCGGTACCAGATGTATACGCAGACGCCGAGCACCAACCAGCCGATGCCGGCAATCGCCACGACCACATGGAGCGCGGTGAGCACGCACAGCGCCACGAACGTGGCGAGGCCGCCGAAGACGGCGAACAGCGGCACGTCCACGCCGCGTATCCGAATGTTCCCCGGGCCGCGGTACGGCCGCTCGTGGTCGCGTTGCGAGACGCGCAGCCTGATCACCGCGGCGTGGGCGATCGTGAAGGACAGCATCGCTCCGAACGCGTACATGTTCCCGAGGAAGGTGGCCTGCCCCGGGATGAGCGTGATGCAGGCGAGCGCGCCGAAGACCAGGATCCCGAACCAGGGGGTGCCGTAGCGGGGATGCAGCTGCCGCAGCCGGTCGGGCATCTGGCGGTGGATGCCCATCGAATAGACGAGCCGCGACACGCCGATGAGGCCCGCGTTGGTCGCGATGAACAGGATGGTGGCGGCGAGCAGGCCGACGTAGATCTCGGCTCCGTGCTGGATGAACCCGAGGTGAAGCTGCCTGACCACTCCCAGCACCGGATCGGCCGCGTAGCCGCCCTGGCTCTCGCTCAGGCCGAGCTTCGTCATGTAGCTGCCGTCGGGCTGCTTCGTCACGGGCAGCGCCGACAGCGCGATCGCCGGCAGCAGCGCGTAGATCGCGAACACCGCGATCACCACGCGGTTGATCGAGCGCGGCACCGTCTTGCCGGGGTCCTTCGCCTCCTCGGACATGTTCGAGATCGTCTCGATGCCGGTGTAGGCGAGCATGCAGAGAGGGATGGCGACGAAGAAGTTCTTCCAGGTGGGCGCCACGCCGAGGTGCACGTTGTCCACGAGGACGTGAGGCGAGAACACGAGGAAGAGCCCGACGAGCACGAGGAGAAGCTGCGTGCAGAAGTCGACGAGCGCCAGGGCGACGTTCACTCCGGTGGACTCCTTCACCCCGCGCACGTTCACCACGGCGAGAACGGCGGTGACGAGGATGCCGCCGAAGATGTCGCCGGGCGGGTGCCGCAGCGCAGGCCAGAAGAGGCCGCCCAGGTAGTGCGGCACGAAATACGCCGAGGTGGCGACGGTGAACGTGTAGTTGAGCATCTGGCCCCAGGCGGCGAAGAACGACCAGAACTCGTTGAACGCGTGGCGGGCGAAGCTGGAGGAGCCGCCGGCCTCGGGGAACATCGAGGTGGCCTCCGCGTAGGTGGAGGCGGTCAGGAAGAAGATGAAGCCGCTGATGAAGAAGACGATCGGGGTGAGCCCGAGCGCCAGCGCGGCCACGAGACCGAGGGCGTAGTAGATCGACGAGCCGACGTTGCCGTAGGCGCTTGACGCGAGCGGGTAGACCCCGAGCACGCGCTGGAGACTGTGGAGGCGGCGTTCAGCCACGGATGGAGCAGGCTAGCGACCGCACAGGCTCGACACGCGACTTCACCTCGGAACCTCGAGGGGCGGCTCTAACATTGCGCCTCGTGCAGCGGGCCTACCGGGAGTCCACGCGCGCCGTGGGCGCGATCATTTGTGCACTTGGAATCGCGATGGTGGCGATCACCCTTGCGCGCGGTGGCGGCCCGCTGGCCGTTGGATTCATCGTCGGCGTGGCCTTCGCGATCCTCGGAGCGCTGCGCGTGATCATCGCGAACCGCCTCACTCCGCCCGGCGGCAAGACGTGAACTCCAGCCGCGGGTTCGGCGTGCCCGCGATCTTCTCCATCGCCCTGGGTGCGGCGGGGTCGTCGATCTACTTCATCCTCGGCGTTGTGGCGGGCTACGCGCTCGGCCTGACGCCGATCGTGTTCCTGCTGGCGGCCCTCTTCTTCGTCATCACGATGATGACCTACGTCGAGGGCAACGCCCTCCACCCTGAGCGCGGCGGCGCGTCCACGTTCGCCCGCTACGCCGGCAACGAGCTGTGGAGCTTCATCGCCGGCTGGGCGATCATCCTCGACTACCTCCTCGTGATCGCGATGGGCTCGTTCGCGATCGCGCACTACCTCGCCGCCTTCGGCGGCTGGATGGACGACAAGGTGGCGGAGCACGCGATCGCCGGCGGCGCGATCGCCTGGGTTGTGTTCTCCAACATCCGCGGCCTGTCGGCCGACCGCTACCGCTTCGTCCTGCGGCTCGGGCTGGTCAACCTCCTGCTCGCGTTCGTGATCGTGCTGGTGGGAGCTTTCGACATCTTCGACTTCGCGAAGATCACCGACTCGGTCCACCTCGGCAGCGCGCCGACCTGGGACAACCTGCTGGTCGGAGCCGTGATCGCCACCGTGGCGCTCACCGGTATCGAGGCCGCATCCGGGCTGGCCGGCGAGCTGCGGATGCGCGGGCCGGATCTGCGCCGCCTCGTGATCCTCGGCACGGTGACGGTGCTGGTCTGGTTCGTCTGCATCTCGATCATCGCGCTGATGGCGCTGCCCGTGCACGACGGCCAGACCGCGCTGGCGGGCTCCAAGCACATCAATGCGCCGCTCCTGGGGGTGGTCACCGCGTACTCGCCGGATGGCCTCGTGCACGTGTTGCGCTACGCGGTTGGCGCGGTGGCGGCGCTCGTTCTGGCCACAGCGCTCAACGGCCAGATGCTCGGCCTGTCGCGGCTGTCCTACTCGCTCGCCACCAACCGCCAGATCCCGAGCGCGATCGGCAAGCTCGGGGGCGACCCGCCCGCGCCGTTCATGGCGATCCTCATCGCGGGCGCGTTGTCGTTCGTCCTCGTCCTCACGCTCGACCTCAAGGAGATGGCGGGCATCTTCGCCTACGGCGCGATGCTGGCGTTCACGATCGCGCACGTCTCGATCGTCGCGCTGCGCTTCCGCGAGCCGGAGTTCGAACGGCCGTTCAAGGTGCCGCTGTCATTCGAGTGGCGGGGAAGATCGGTGCCCGCGCCTGCGCTGGTGGGTGCGCTGCTCTCATTCCTCGCCTGGATCAGCGTGCTGGTGCTCCACTCCGGCGCCCGCTACGTGGGCAGCGCTTGGATGGTCGGCGGGATCGTGCTGTACGTCGTGTACCGGAAGAGCCAGGGTAAGTCGCTGCGCAAGCGCTTCACCATCCCGGCCGCTGCGCTCTACGAGCCGCCCGAGGTGGAGTACGGGAGCATCCTGGTGCCGGTGTTCGGCGACCCGCTCGACGACGACATCGTCGGCACCGCCGGCCGGCTCGCGTCCGAGGAGGGCGAGCCCGGAGAGGGCGGCACGGTGATCGAGGCGCTGTACGTCCTCGAGGTCCCGATGTCGCTCCCGCTCGACGCTCGCGTGCCCGATGACCGGATCGCGTCCGCGCGCCGCGCCCTCGCGCGCGCGAAGGAAGTGGGGGAGGAGTACGAGGGCGTGGAGGTGGCGACCGCGGTGGTGCGAGCGCGCTCGGTCGGGGCCGGCATCGTGGAGGAGGCGCGGCGGCGCGGGGTGGACGCCATCGTGGTGGCGGCCGAGCAGCCCACCCGCGTGCGCGGAGGCGCCCTGCTGGGCGGCCGCGGCGGGCCACGCGAGCGCTTCGTCGGCGACATGACCCGCTACATCGTCGAGAAAGCCCCCTGCCGAGTAATCCTCACAGCCGCCCCGGCAGGCGAGGAGGGCATCCGCGAAGGCGTGGCGCCGTAGGCGGAGAGCACCTACTCCCTACTCCTTAGCCCTGAGCCAGCCCAAGCCCCGACTGCGCCCTGGCAACGGTATTGTGGGCTCTGTGTTTGTTCTTATCGTCGGCTGCGGCAGGGTCGGCTCGACTGTCGCTCGCAGCATGCTGCAGGAGGGCCACCAGGTCTCCGTTCTGGATGAGGACGCGGAGGCCCTCGCGCTCCTCGAGAAGAACCAGGACCAGGCGTGGGAGGACCTCGGCGGGCAGTTCACCGTCGGTACCGCGCTCGAGATCGATGCCCTGCTCGAGGCCGGCATCGAGCGCGCCGACGCGTTCGTGGCCGCCACCGACGGCGACAACACGAACCTCGTGATCGCGCAGATCGCGAAGCGGCGCTTCAACGTGCCCACGGTGGTGGTGCGCGTGCTGGATCCGGCGCGGGCGGAGTGGTACAGCCAGCAGGGCCTGAGCACCGTGTGCCCGACCGCGGTGGCGATCGACATGCTCCAGGACGCGGTGCGCGCGGAGGTGAAGGGTTAGGCGATGTACATCGTCGTGGTAGGTGCTGGAAAGGTCGGCTGGAACCTCGCGCGCGAGCTGATCGGCAAGGGCAACGAGGTGACGGTGATCGAGTCCGATGCCTCGCGGTTCGCCATGGTCGAGGAGGAGCTCGAGCACGCGGTCCACTACGGCGACGGGTCGGAGCTGTGGGTGCTCGAACGGGCGGGCGTCGCGCGCGCGGACATGGTGATCGCGGTGACGGGCGACGACGAGGACAACATCCTCATCTGCCAGGTGGCGCGAGAGAAGTACGGGGTGGAGCGGGTGATCGCCCGCTGCAACAATCCGCGCAACCTCCAGCACTTCGAGCTGCTCGGGATCAAGCCGGCCGTGTCTGCCACCGACCTCATCCTGCGCCTGATCGAGCACGAGGTGCCGCGCTACGGCTTCCTCCATCTCCTCGACCTTCCGCAGGAGCGGCTCGAGATCATCGAGATCGAGGTGGCCGAGGGTTCGCCCGCCGCGGGCGCGCTGGTCAAGGACCTCGGTCTTCCTGACGGCTCGCTCGCCATCGCGATCCTGCGGCATGGCACGGGGTTCGTGCCGCTGGCGGACTCGGTGATCGAGGCGGGCGATGAGGTGCTGATCGTGCTCGACACCGGTCTCGAGACGAAGATCACCGAGCGCTTCCAGCCGCCGGCAGAGGCCGCCTGATGTCCGACCGCTCGGTCGACTTCCTGTTGGTCGGCGGAGGGCTCGCTGCCGGGAACTGCGCGCAGGTGCTGCGCGAGGAGGGCGCCGACGGATCGATCTTGCTGGTCGGTCGCGAGCCCGACCTGCCGTACCACCGCCCGCCGCTGTCGAAGGGCTTCCTGCAGGGGAGCGAGTCGCGCGAGGACACGCTCGTGAATCCGGCCGAGTGGTGGAAGGAGCACGACGTCGAGATCCTCACGCGCACGACGGTCCAGAAGCTCGACCCGGGCGAACGCACGGCGCAGCTCTCCACGCGCGAGGAGGTGTCGTTCGACAAGGCCCTGATCGCCACGGGAGCGAACGTCAGGCGGCTGAACGTGGACGGCTGCGACCTCGACGGCATCCACTACCTGCGCACGCTCGGCAACAGCGCCTCGATCAAGGAGGATGCGGAGCAGGCCGAGCACGTGGTGCTGATCGGCGGCAGCTACATCGCCACGGAGGTGGCGGCGTCGCTCACGATGCTCGGCAAGAAATGCTCGCTGGTGATGATGGAGGACGTCACGCTGGAGCGCTTCTACGGGCAGGAGGTGGGGCGCTTCTTCCAGGGTGTGCTCGAGGAGCACGGGATCGAGGTGAACGGCGCTGATGAGCTGGCGCGCTTCGAGGGGTCGGATGGTCGCGTGACGAAGGTGGTCACGAAGTCCGGCAAGGAGCTGCCGGCGGAGTGCGTGGTGATCGGCGCCGGTGTCCATCCGGATGTCACGCTGGCGAAGTCCGCCGGCCTCGAGATCGGCGACGGGGGCGGGGTCAAGTGCTCCTCGACCCTCGAGAGCTCGGCGCCCGGGATCTTCGCCGCCGGAGACATGTGCGAGTACGACAGCACCATCCACGGCTCGCACATGCGAATCGAGCACTGGGACGTGGCCTTCAACCACGGCCAGAGCGCGGCCGTGAACATGCTCGGCCGCTCGCAGCCGTACGACGTGGTGCCCTACTTCTTCTCCGATCTCGCCGACTGGGTGAGCTACGAGTACGTCGGCCCCGGCTCGGGCGAGACGGTGGTGCGCGGCTCGCTCGACGACGCCGAGTTCACGGTCTTCTACCTGGGCGAGGACGGGACGGTGAAGGCGGCGCTGGCCGTGGGCCGCTCCGACGATCTGGAGCACGCCCGCCGCTTCATCAAGGAGAAGAGCGTCCCGGATCGTCAGCAGCTGGCTGACGAGGGGACGGACCTCAGCTCGCTCTGAGCCGTCCCGTACGCGGGACGGTCGAACTGGGGAACCAGGACTCGAACCTGGACTAACGCATCCAGAGTGCGTCGTGCTGCCAATTACACCATTCCCCACCGAAAATATGGGAAAGTGCCTTCTTTCCCGGACGGCCCGCGGGATTGTAGCCACGCATAGCAGCCGTCACCGGCGAGCCCAGACACCATAGTCGACCATTCCGTCCGAACTTGAGGCGAACATATGTTCGTGTCACGGAAGACGCCGGGAGAGACACGAGAGGCCGTACGGCTCCTGCTTGAAGCGGGCTTGTCGCGGTCCGCCGTGGCACGCGAGCTTGGGATCTCGAAACCGACGGTCACGCACCACGCGAAAGCCCTCGGGCTGCCCTCGGACTCGAAATGCAACCGCCGCTACGACTGGGACGAGGTCCAGCGCTATTACGACGCGGGGCATTCGATAACCGACTGCCAGCGCCACTTCGGCTTCGCCCGCAAGACGTTCATGGACGCTGTCGCGCGCGGCGCGGTCAGGTCGCGGCCTCAGCGTCTTCCCGCGGCCACGTACCTAACGTTCGACCGGGTCCAGCACCGCGGCACGGTCAAGCGTGCGCTGCTGCGCGAGCGGCTCAAGGACAACAGCTGTGAGGCATGCGGCATCTCAGAGTGGCTCGGCAAGCCACTCTCGCTCGCCCTCCACCACGTCAACGGAGACGGCCGCGACAACCGCCTCGAGAACCTGCAACTCCTCTGCCCCAACTGTCACAGCCAGACCGAGGAACTTCGCGGGCCGCAACGTCGTCCGGATCGGGAGGGACCCGGATGCGACTGCCTAAGCCGCCGCCTGCTCAGCCCAATCGCGGTACAGCCGCGCGTAGGCGCCGTCGTGCTCGAGCAGCTCGTCGTGCGTGCCCTGCTCGACGATCCTGCCGTGCTCGAGGACCACGATTCGCCCCGCGCCACGGATCGTCGAGAG
>JAICJR010000273.1 GCA_025928345.1 Thermoleophilaceae bacterium
CAGGTTCTCCGTCTGCACGTAGTAGGAGCCCACCACGGCCACGACGCCGAAGAAGAGGAACACGAACAGCTCGCCGAGCCCCTCGTAGCCGTACGGCCGTGGCCCGCCGGTGTAGAGCACGCCCGCGAGGATCGACGCCGCGCCCACCACGAGCAGCTGCCAGCCGGCGATCGCGATGAGATAGGCGCCCGCCGCCACCGCGATGCCGAACGCCACGTACGTGCCCACCAGGACCTGCTTCGGCGGCATCAGCCCGCCGGCCGTCACGCGCACCGGGCCGAGCCGGTCCTCGGTGTCCGCCCCTCGGCGGGCGTCCGAGTAGTCGTTCGAGAGGTTCGTCCCGATCTGGATGAACACGCTGCCGATCAGCGCGCACACGAACGCGAGCGGCCGGAACATGCCCTCGGTGCCCGCCAGCGCGGTCCCCACGAGCACGGGCGCGATCGCCGCCGGCAGCGTGCGCGGACGCGCGGCAATCACCCACAGGCGCAGCGCCCCCACAGGGGCCGCCACTGCACGGCCCGCGGTCACGGCCGCCTGGGAAACCTTCCGAAGTCGGGCTTGCGCTTCTCGAGGAACGCGGTGCGTCCCTCGCGCGCCTCGTCGCTCGCGTAGAAGAGCAGGTTGGTGTCGTGCGCCAGCTGCTGGAGCCCCGCCAGCCCGTCCTCCTCGGCGTTGAAGCTCGCCTTGAGCAGCCGCAGCGCGAACGGCGACATCTCGAGCATCTCGCGGCACCACTGCACCGTCTCCACCTCGAGCTTCTCGAGCGGCACGACCGCATTCACGAGGCCCATGTCGAGCGCCTGCTGCGCGTCGTAGCGGCGGCACAGGAACCAGATCTCCTTCGCCTTCTTCTGCCCGATCTGGCGCGCGAGCAGCGTGGCGCCGAAGCCGCCGTCGAACGAGCCCACGCGCGGCCCGTTCTGGCCGAACCTCGCGTTGTCCGCCGCGATCGTGAGGTCGCACACCACGTGCAGCACGTGGCCGCCGCCCACGGCCCAGCCGGCCACCATCGCCACGATCGGCTTGGGCAGCCGCCGCATCTGCACGTGCAGGTCCGTGACGTGGAAGCGGCCCACCTTGTGGCCCTCGCCCACGTAGCCGGTGTCGCCGCGGACGTTCTGGTCGCCGCCCGAGCAGAATGCCCGCGGCCCCTCGCCGGTGAGGATGATCACGCCCACCTCGCTGTCCTCGCGCGCCCGCTCGAAGGCGTCGGAGAGCTCGATCACGGTCTCCGGCCGGAAGGCGTTGTGAATCTCGGGCCGGTCCATCGTGATCTTCGCGATGCCTTCGGCCTTCTCGTACCTGATGTCCTCGTACTCGCCGGCGGGCTGCCAGTCGAGGGCGGGCTCGATCGTCTGCTCCACTGCCACGTGCTGCCTTTCTCTTGGTGGGACCGCGCCTACGATAAATCGTCTTGGACGATTGGCTTACCCGGCACGGCGAGCATCCGGCGCTGATCACCGCCGCCGGCACCACCACGTACGCCGAGCTGGCCGACGGCGCCGCGCGTACCGCGCGCCGGCTGGCGGCTATGGGCGTGCGGGAGGGCGACCGCGTGGCCACCACGCTGCCGCCGAGCGTGGCGTTCGCGGAGCTGCTGCATGCGCTGCCGCTGCTGGGCGCCTCGCTCGTGCCGCTCAACACCCGCCTCACTGGCGAGGAACGCCGCTGGCAGCTCGAGGACTCGGGCGCGCGGCTGTGCGTGGAGGAGCCGCTCGACGGGGAGGAGGCGGAGATCGAGCCGCGCCCGGCCGTGGACCTCGACTCGGAGCACTCCGTGATCTACACGTCCGGCACCACCGGCCGCCCGACGGCGGTCTCGCTCACGCACCGCAACCACACAGCGAGCGCGCTGGCGTCGGCGTGGAACCTCGGCGTGGACCCGCACGACCGCTGGCTCGGCGTGCTCCCGCTCTTCCACGTGGGCGGTCTGGCCGTGCTGCTCCGAAGCGCGATCTACGGAACCACGGCCGTGCTTCACGACGGCTTCGACACAGGTCGCGTGAAGGAGGCCTTCGAGCAGGGAGAGGTCACGCTTGCCTCGCTAGTGCCCACCATGCTGCGCCGTCTCGTGGAGGCGGGACTCGAGCGCGCCCCGGCGCTGCGAGCGGTGCTGCTCGGCGGTGGTCCCGTCCCGCGCGACCTCCTCGAGTGGTCCGCGCAGCACGACTTCCCCGCCCTCCAGACATACGGCATGACGCAGACCTCGTCGCAGATCGCCACGCTCACCGCGGCCGAGGCTGTAAAGAAGAGCGGCTCGGCCGGCCGTCCGCTGCTCGGCGTCGAGCTGTCGATCTCGGACGAGGGCGAGATCCTCGCGCGCGGGCCGATGATCTCGCCCGGCGCGCTCGACGCGGCCGACGGCTGGCTCCACACGGGCGACCGCGGCCGCCTCGACGGCGAGGGCTACCTGTGGGTGGAGGGGCGCCTGAAGGACGTGATCGTCACGGGCGGGGAGAACGTGGCGTGCACGGAGGTGGAGCGCGCGCTCGAGGAGCATCCCGCGGTGGTGGAAGCGGCAGTGGTGGGCCTGCCGGACGCGGAGTGGGGGGAGGTCGTAACGGCGTTCGTCGTCCTCGACGGCCAACCCAGCGATGACCTCATCGCCCACTGCCGCGAGCGGCTCGCCGGCTACAAGGTGCCGCGCGCCCTTCACGTGGTGGATGCCCTTCCGCGCAACGCCGCAGGCAAGCTCCTGCGCCGCGAGCTCGTCAGGTAGCGAAGCTCGACACCGCGCGCTCGAGCTGCGGCGCCAGGCGCGACCAGTCCTTCGGCAGCGCCGCCGCGACCACCACGGTGGATGCGCGCGAGC
>JAICJR010000111.1 GCA_025928345.1 Thermoleophilaceae bacterium
GAACACCGCGCGGATCGCCTGCTTCAGCTGGTCCTGGGGGTCCTGCGGGAACTCCTCGTCGGTGTGGTCCTTGAAGATCTCCTTGAAGGTGGCGGTGAGAGCCTTCAGGTCGTCTGTGTCGAGCTCGGTGTCGGCCTTCACGCCGCGTTCGCCCTTGCGCTTCTTGATCGCATCCTCGTAGCGCTCGCCCGGGACGCCGCGGCAGACGTTGCCGAACATCTGCGCGAAGCGCCGGTAGGAGTCCCACGCGAAGCGCGCGTTCTCGGTCTTCTCGGCGAGCCCTTCCACGCTCTCGTCGTTCAGCCCGAGGTTGAGGACGGTGTCGAGCATCCCGGGCATCGACTCGCGCGCGCCCGAGCGCACGGACACGAGCAGCGGGTCGGAGGGATCACCCAGCTTCTTGCCGGCCTGCTCCTCCAAGTGAGAGAGGGCCTCCGCCACCTGCTGCGCGAGGCCCTCGGGCTCCTCCTTGCCTGCCTTCATGTAGGCGACGCAGGCCTCGGTGGTGATCGTGAAGCCCGCCGGTACTCGCTCGCTGCCGAGGATGCGCGTCATCTCGGCAACGTTCGCGCCCTTTCCGCCCAGCAGGTCGCGCATCTCCATTGACCCTTCGGAGAACTCGTAGACCCACTTGGTGCCCGCGGCGGTTGAGCTCAAGGCGCGGTCAGTCTACCCGCGGGGTCACGCCACATCGGCCACATCTTTGGTCCCTTCGGCAATTGGACCTCCCCCTTCACGCGGAACCCGAAACGCGAATAGAAGTCGATGTTGCGCTCCTTCGACGACTCGAGGTACGCGGGCAGACCCTCGCGGTCGCACAGCTCGAGCACCGGCTGCATAAGCGCCGTGCCGATCCCCTGGCCCTGCCGCGGCGGATCGGTGCCGAGCACCGCGAGGTAGAAGTGCGACGGCTCCTGCGGGTGGGCGGTCTCGAGACGCAGGAGGCCGCGGAGGAGTGTCGGTAGCCGGCGGTTCAGCATCATCCGGGCGAGCTCGCCGGTCTCGCGCAAGCTCACGTGCCAGCGGTCGGGCAGCGTCCACACCGCGGCGCCGCTCAAGTCGTCCGTCACGTACACCTCCTCCTGCGGCGCCATGTAGCGAAGGCGGACCGACCAGAAGCGCTCCGTCTGGGCGAGCCGCTTGCGGTCGTTCGGGAAGATCCAGCTCACCGCCGGGTCGTCGTAGAAGGCGCGCGCGAGCATGGCTGCCACCGCTGGCAGCTCGTGCCGCTCGGCTTTGCGGACGCCGCTAGGTATTCCGGGGCGCCCTTCGGATCACCGCGCCACCCGGTGCCCCTTCTCGGTGGGCGCCTCGCCGTGGAAGACGGCCTCGATGTTGTTGCCGTTCGGGTCGAGGATGTAGGCGGCGTAATAGGTCGCGCTGTATTCGGTCCTGACGCCCGGGGCACCGTTGTCGCGCCCGCCCGCCTCGAGTGCAGCCGCGTGGAACGCGTCCACCTGCTCGCTCGTTTGCGCCTCGAAGGCGATGTGCGAGCGGCCGACCGGTCGGCCCTCGTGGATCCAGAAGTCGTCGCGCCCCGTGTAACCGAAGCCCGCGGCGCGGTTGTCCTGCCCCGTCTCCGCCACGAGCTCGAGCCCGAGCTTCGCGAGCGCGGCGGAGTAGAAGCGCACGCTCTCGTCATAGTCGCGCACGCCCACGCCGATGTGATCGATTACGAGCCGCTTGCCCTCCATGGTCTGCGAACCCTAAGCCACGCGCGCCAAGCGGACGTGCGCATGGTGCTCGAGCGTCTCGGCGATCGCGCGGTCGGCCTGCCTGAGCGCGGCTTCCGGCGCCACTGGAGCGTCGGCCAGCGAGTTCGCCAGCGCATCCACGAGGAAGACATGCGCTGCCTGGTCGAGCGGGAACGAGCCCGCCTCGCAGCCCGCGCACACGATCCCGCCGGCGCTGGCCGAGAAGGCGCCGAGGTGCTCGCGCTCGCCGCACGACGCGCACGCGGCAAGCTCCGGCATGAAGCCCGCGGCGAGCAGCAGCTTGAGCCTGAACGACAGCGCCTGCGCGCGGCTCGCCGTCTCCGGGCGCTCGTCGAGCAGCTGAAGCTCGTTGCAGAGCAGGTTGTACGCGGGCTGGTTCGGCTCCTGGGAGTCGAACAGGCGGAGCACCGCGTCGCACGCCTGCGTGGCCCGCTGGAGCGGCTCGCGGCTGTCGCGCAGCCGCGGGTGCGCGCTCACCGTCGACGCGGAGGTGACGGTGGCCAACTCGCCCCGTCCCTCGTGCATCACGAGGTCAACCCTGAAGAGCGGCTCGAGCCGGCCGCCGAAGCGCGACTTGGGCCGCCTCACGCCCTTCGCGATCGCCCCGACCCGTCCGCGATCGCGGGTATACAGGTGCAGGATCCGATCCGCCTCGCCATAGCGGATCGAGCGCAGAACAACCGCCTCTGTCTTGAACAGACCCGGCACTTTCTAGACTTTGACCGGGATGGCGGACGTCGTCGTGTACACAACCGAGCCCTGCGGCTTCTGCAGGCAGGCAAAGGCCCTGCTCGATTCGCGCGGGATCGCCTACGACGAGATCAACCTCGCGAAGGACCCCGACGGCCGCGCAGACCTCGTCGCACGCACCGGCCAGATGACCTTCCCGCAGGTCATCATCGACGGCCGCCCCCTCGGCGGCTTCCGCGAGCTGCTCGAAGCAGACCGCGACGGCGTGCTCGACGAGCTGCTCGCCGCTTAGTAGATTCGGCGGCGCGCTAGAGGGCGCATCCGGTCCGCGGGAAGGGCAGAGCCCACCTTCTACTTAGTCAGGCTGTTCACACGACTCGCCTCGGTGATCTGCCGGTGCAACTGGCGAGCGCTCAGCTCGTGCTCGCTCGGGAGAACGGGTACGCGAGCTGGCCGGCGATCGTGCATGCCTTGGAGGCGAGCGTGGAGTCGTTCGTGAGGGCGGCCACCGACCAGCGCTGCGAGCGCGCGCGGCGGCTGCTCGACGCGCGGCCCGAGATTGCTGCCGACCCGTGGGCGAAGCTCGTACTCGGGCGTGGCGTCGCAGTATCTGATGTGAACACGCCGGGCGGGCCGCTCGGCTGGGCGCCGCTTCTGTACGTCACCCACTCGTGCTTCGCGTCCGTGGAGCTGGCGCGCGAGTTGCTGAACCGCGGAGCCAACCCCAACGTCACCTTCACCAACGAGTTCGGCGAGATGTCGGCTATCTACGGCGCGGCGGGCAAGGCGCATGACCCGGAGCTCACGCTGCTTCTCCTCCAGGCGGGCGCGGACCCGAACGACAACGAGCCCGTGTACCACTCGTGCGAGGCGGATGACCCGGCGTGTCTGCGCGTGCTGCTCGAGCACGGGGCGAATCCCAACGGCACGGCCGGCCTCGCTCACGCGATCGACGACGACAAGCTCGACCACGTCAGGCTCCTGCTCGACGCAGGCGCAGACGCCACCGAGGATCCTCTCCTCGTGCACGCGGTCCGTCGCGGCTGTGGAATGGAAATGCTGCGGCTGCTGGCGTACGCCGGGGCGCCGCTCGATGCCAAGGGCGGCGAGTGGTCCACGCCTGAGAACGAGTACAGGACCGCCTACCAAAACGCGATTCTGCGCGGGCGCGACGATGCCGCAGAGCTGCTGGCCGAGCTCGGCGCCTCCACCGAAGCGTCTCCGGAGGACCTGGCGGTCGCGGCGCTCGCGCGCGGCGAGAAGCCATCACAACCTCTCCCCCAACAACTCAGCTCGGATGCCCAGGAGGTGCTGATCCTCGCCGTGCTGCGGCAGGACTACCGCGAGACGATCATCGACGTGATCGGCGCGGACTTCTTCGGCCACGTCGGCGGCGGGCCGCCGGGCACGCTGCTCCACCACGCCTGCTGGGTGGGGAAGCCGAGCGTGGTGTCCCTGCTGCTCGAGCGCGGCGCGGACCCCAACTCCCGCCCGGGCGAGGGCATCGGTCCCCCGATCGCGTGGACGTTCATCGCCTCCCAGTACCACGAGCTGCCGAACCGCGATTTCGTCGGCGTGGCCGAGCTGCTCGTGGCCGCCGGCGCGGAGCTCGAGGAGCGTTACGCGGAGGTGGCCCACGGACCGCTCGCCGATTGGCTCGAGGAGCGCCTCTAGCTCGAGCGCTCCCAGAGCTCGTGCGGATCGTCCACCGCGGCCGGCACCGGCAGCGGAGCGCCGAGCGCGCCCGCCGCGGGGTTGATCACGACGACATGCGTGGGCGAGTTGGCTGCGATCTCCGCAGTCACTCCCGGGCCGAGCAGGCCGCGGCGCGTGTCCGGACCGACGACGATCAGCCCGGCGGCCAGTTCGGCCGAGCGGCGCAGGATCGCGGTCGCCACGTCGGCATGGCCGCCGACACTTCGCAACAGCTCGCCGGTGACCGGCACGCCCGCTTGGCGAAGCACCTCCATAGAGCGCGCGAGCGCCTCGGCGGCCTCGCCGGCCGTCTCGAGCTCGATCGCGCTCTCGCCTGCCACCACCTCTGTCTCGATCACGTGCAGCACGTGCACGGCCGAGCGACGGGCGCGCGCGAGCGGCACCGTCATCGCCGCCACCTGCTCGGCGCCGGCGCCGCCCAGAGCGACCACCATCGGAGCGCGCTCCGGGCGCAGCGGAGCCGGCGCGGCGGGGACCTCCGCGCGCGCGGGCCGGAGCGCATCGCGGTAGAACCACAGGATCCCGATGCCGATCGCGGTCATGCCGGCGCCGAGGTAGAACGGCGACTGCACGCTCACGTGCTCGCCGAGCTTGCCCGCCACGAACGGCGCGATCGCGCCGCCGCAGAAGCGCACGAAGCTGTAGGCCGCGCTCGCGACCGGCCGCTCCACCGGCGCCGACTCCATCACCACCTGCGTCATCAGCGTGTTGGTCAGGCCGAGCACCGTGCCGGCCCCGATCACGAGGACGATCAACGCGGTCTGCGATGCGTGGAGCACGCCCATCGCCAAGAGGATCACGGCGAGTCCGGCGAGTGCGGCGCCCAGGCCGCGGATGTCACCGAAGCGGCGCGAAACGCGCGGCGCGACGAACACCGCGAAGATCGCGAGCATCACGCCCCAAACGCAGAAGACGTAGCCAAGCTGGTGCACGCCGAGCCCGAGCGTGAACGGCGTGTACGCGAGCAGCGTGAAGAAGCCGAAGTTGTAGAAGACGGCGGTGAGGCCGCTCCCGCGCGTGGCGCGGTGGCGCAGGGCGCGCAGCGGCGCCATCACCGAGATGCGCTGTGCGGGAGCGGGCGTGCGCTCGAGGAAGATGGCCGTGGCCGCAAGCCCGATCGCCATCAGCACCGCCACGCCGAAGAACGGGCCGCGCCAGCTGATGCCGCCCAGCTCGCCGCCGAGCAGCGGCCCGACGGAGATGCCGAGCCCGAGCGCCGCCTCGTAGATCATCACGGCGCCGGCCACGCCGCCGCTCGCCGAGCCGATGATCACCGACAGCGAGGTGGCGATGAAGAGCGCGTTCCCGAGTCCCCACCCGGCGCGCAGGCCAACGATCGCGCCGATGCTGTTCGAAGCGCCGGCGAGGGCGCTGAACCCGATGATCAGGACGAGCCCGGCGAGCATCGTGCGCTTCGGGCCGATCCGGCTGGCCACCGCGCTCGTGACGAGCATCGAGAGACCGGTGATGGCGAAGTAGCTCGTAAACAGCAGCTCGACGTCGCTCTGCGACGCCTTCAGGTCCTTTGCGATCGCGGGCAGAATCGGGTCCACGAGGCCGAGCCCCATGAAGGACACGACGGCCGCGAAGGCCACCGCCCAGACCGCCTTCGGCTGCGAGAAGAAGCTCCCGCCTGCTTTCTCGGTTGAAGTCATTCGTCTTTCCCCCCGCCGAGCGCGTCGATGAGCGCTCCAAGCGTGTCGGCGGCCGCGCGCAGCGTCGCGACCTGGTCGTCGGTCATCGATGCCATGCGGTCGTGGAGCACCTCGCGGTACCTCGCGCGCAGCTTGTCGAGAGCTACCCGGCCCGCGTCGGTGACATCCACGAGAACCACTCGCCCGTCGGAGGTATCTCGGCCGCGGGACACGAGCCCGCGCTCCTCCATCTTCGCCACGAGCACCGTCACGGTTGGCTGCGCGAGCCCTTCGAACTCGGCCAGCTCGGTGATCCGCCGCGGGCCCTCTGAGAGCGTGCTGAGCACGCCGGCCTCCGTGCGGGAGAGCTCGCCGTCCGAGTACCGCCAGAGCAGCCGGCTAAGCCGGGCGGCCCGCTGAGGCAGGGCGGCGGCGACGTCGAGAGTGGCGGCGTTCCGCATAGTCATATATGGAAACTATATAGATAATCTATGTACTTGCCCACCACCGGCCGACCTAGTAACGAGCGCCGACGCGCCAGCCTTTTGGGTTACACCGAGCCGCCGGTTTTGGGTCGTCAGATACCGGACAGGCTTACTGCCCCCAGCTATTCACGGAGGAGGTTCCCCCGATGGAACAGGTGCAGGAAGCGACGGACCAAGCCCGGCAGAAGGTGCAGGAAGCCGGCGGACAGGCGAAGCAGCGCGCCCGGCAGCAGGTGGACGAGCGCTCGACTCAGGCAGGAGAGCGCGTGTCGGACGTCGCCGGCGACGCGCGCAGCGTGGCCGAGGAGCTTAGGAAGCAGGGCAAGGACCGGCCGGCGGAACTGGCGGAGCAGGCAGCGCAGCGGGCCGAACGGGTCGGCGGCTACCTCCAGGAGTCCGACGCCGACCGGATCCTGCGCGATGTCGAGGACTTCGGCCGGCGCCAGCCGTGGGCGGTCGTGGCGGGCGGTCTTGCGCTCGGGTTCATGGCCTCCCGCTTTCTCAAGGCGTCGAGCCGCGACCGCTACGAGGCGTCTCGCCACCACACCACCGGCAATGGCCATAGCGGTAACGGCTCGCCACCCCGCCAGGAGCTCGTGAGCCAGCAGCTCGCCGAGACGCCGCCGGCCACGGTGGCACCGCGCGGCCCGGTCGACGAGCTCGCGCCGCGGAGCTAGCCGTCATGGCCACCGAGACAAACAGCGGGGACCTGCGGCAGGAACCCATCGGCGAGCTGCTCAAGCGCCTCTCGAACGAAACCGCCCAGCTCGTTCGCCAGGAGCTCGAGCTGGCCAAGGCCGAGCTGACCGAGAAGGGCAAGAAGGCGGGCACCGGCGCGGGCATGTTCGGCGCCGCGGGCGTCACCGGGCTGCTCAGCCTGGGCGCGCTCACCGCCTGCCTCGTGCTCGCCCTCAATCACGCGGTGGCCGACTGGCTCGCCGCCCTGATCGTCACGGCCATGTGGGCAGCGGTGGCCGGGATTCTCGCCCTGCGCGGCAGGGACAAGGTGCAGGAGGCCACGCCGCCGGTACCGGAGCAAACCATCGAAACCGTTAAGGAGGACGTCCAATGGGCCAAGACCCAGAGGCAATCCGCAGGGACATAGAGCAGACGCGCAACCAGATGGGCGAGACCGTGGAGGCCATCGGATACAAGGCCGACGTGCGCTCGCGCGCGAAGGAGTCGGTGCAGGAGAAGACCGGCCGCCTCCGCGGGAAGATCTCCGGCGCGACTCCGGATGCAGATGGCGTGAAGGGCGGCGCCAAGCAGGCCGTGGGCGTGGCTCAGGAGAACCCGATCGGGCTTGCGGTCGGCGCGATGGCTGTCGGCTTCGTGGCCGGGATGCTCGTGCCGTCCTCAAAGGTGGAGGACGAGAAGCTCGGGCCGATGGCGGACCAGCTGAAGCAGCAGGCCGCCGAGACCGGCCAGGAGGCGCTCGAGCGTGGCAAGCAGGTGGCCCAGGACGCCGCGCAGAGCGCCGCCGAGACGGCCAAGGAGAGCGGGCGCGAGCACGGCGAGCAGCTTGCCGACAGCGCCCGCGAAAGCGCCGAGCAAATCCGCTCCTGACTTAGGGACTCGTACCCGAGGGCTCAGGCCGGCCGAGCCGCCGCCATCTCGGTGGTGAGCTCGGCCGGCTTTTGGGCCAGTGTCTGGAAGACGGTGCAGTAGCGCTCGGCCTTGCTGTGGAGCGCCTCGAGTTCCTCTTCGGACGCGTCCGGCGCGTCCACCTCGAAGCGCACCCGGATCGCGTGGAAGCCGGCACCCACCTCGCGGTCGAGGCCGAGGGTGCCGCGCAGGTCGAGGTCGCCCTCCACCACCGTCTCGATGCTGTTCGTCTTCAGGCCCATTGCGGTGGCCACCATCTGGCAGGTGAGCTGCGCGCAGGCGGCGAGCGCGCCCAGCAGCAGGTCGCCAGAGCAGGCGCCCGTGCCCGGGCCGCCGACGCCGGGATGTGCCTGCGCCTCGTAGATCATGCGGCCGATGTCCACCGAGCAGGAGATCGGGCCGTCGTCTGCATCGCTGCCGCGGGCCGTGAGGGTTATCTGCGCCTTCTCCGGGTCCACCCGGTAGGCGTCCTTGAGTGGTTGCTGCGTAGCGCGAAGGTCCATTCAGCGAGTATGGCTGACCGCGCGCGCCCGCGGGCGGGGCTGGCAGCGCTCGCACACGTAGGTGCCACGCCCGGCCGCCCGCATCTTCTTCACGGTGTTGCCGCAGCGCACGCACGGCTCGCCCTCGCGCAGGTGGATGAGGAAGCGGTCCTGGAACGAGCCCTGGGCGCCGTCGGTGTGGCGGAAGTCGTCGATCGAGGCGCCCTTCGCGTCGATCCCGGCCTCGAGCGACTCCACCACCGCGTCGCGCAGCGCCACGATCTGCGCGCGTTTCAACGTCCCGACCGGCCGCAGCGGGTGGATCCGCGCGCGAAAGAGCGCCTCGTCCGCGTAGATGTTCCCCACGCCCGCCACCCGCTCCTGCGACAAGAGAAACGCCTTCACCGGCGCCTTGCGCCCGCGCGCGAGCTCGCGCAGCGCCTCCGCGGTGAACTCCGGGCTGAGCGGCTCCACGCCCAGCCGCGAGGAGAAGTACTCCTCGAGCGCGGCCTCGCCGAGGAGGACGATGCCGGTGCCGAAACGGCGGACATCGACGAACAGAACGCGGTCGCCCGAGTCGAGCACGAGCCGCACGCGCAGATGCGGCCGATCGGCCGCATCCTCCTCGGCCGGCACCACGAGCAGGTTGCCGGTCATGCGCAGATGCATCGCGATGTAGACCTCGTCCTCGAGCTCCCAGATCAGGTACTTGCCGCGTCGCGAGAGCCGCTCGATGCGCCTGCCGCGCACCGCGTCCGCCACCTCCTCGGGCGGCGCCGGGTCGCACCAGCGCGCGTCAAGCACCTCCATGCGCTCGAGCACCCGCCCCTCGACGGCGGGCGCGAGCTGGCGGCGGATCGTCTCTACTTCGGGAAGCTCGGGCATCGCCTCCCGAGCTTATTCAGCTCGCTACGGCGCGCGGGTGCGCCTTGAAGTACACGTCCTTCAGGCGCTGGCTCGACAGGTGCGTGTAGAGCTGCGTGGTGGAGACGTCGGCGTGGCCGAGCATCTCCTGCACCGAGCGCAGGTCACAGCCGCCCGACAGGAGGTGCGTGGCGAAGGTGTGGCGGAGCGTGTGCGGGCTCATGCGGTCGGCGAGGCCGGCGCGGATCGCGTGGCGGCGGACGATCTTGTAGAGGCCCTGCCTCGTGAGGGCGCCGCCACGGAAGTTCACGAACAGGTGCGGCTCCGGGCGGCTGCCCACGAGCCGCGGCCGGCCGCGCTCGAGGTAGGCCCGCAGCGCCTCCACTGCCTTGCGCCCGATCGGCACGATGCGCTCCTTCGAGCCCTTGCCGCGAGCGCGCAGCACCTGCTCCTCCAGGTCGATGTCGCGCAGCTCGAGTCCGATCGTCTCGGAAGCCCTCAGCCCGCAGGCGTACATGGTCTCGAGCAGGGCGCGGTCGCGGAGGTCGCTGGGCTCCGTGCCCTTCGGCTGGGACAGCAGCCGGTTCACCTCGTCGCGCGTGAGCACGTGAGGCAGCTTGCGCCCGCGGCGCGGTGCGCTGAGCGCGGCCGTGGGATCCGAATCGCGCACGCCCTCGCGGCGCAGGTGGCGGTAGAAGGAGCGCAGGCAGGCGGCCTTGCGGTGGATCGTTGCCGTTGAGGCGGGCGGCTTGCCGTTGCCCTGAGCGAGGCCGGCGAGGAAGTCCGAAACGTCCGCGCTGGAGGCGGTCGCGGCCGACTCGCCGCGGGCCTGCAGGAAGCGGCCGAACTGCAACAGGTCCGAGCGGTAAGCCTCGAGCGTGTTCCGCGAGAGCCCGCGCTCGAACTCGAGATACGCGAGGAAGTCCAGCATCAGGTGCTCGAACGGCTGGGTCTGCGGGGGTCGCGCGGCGATGGCCACGAGAGAGCTTTCGTTCGCATCGGCGTCATCCCTTGACGCTGCAAGGCATCGGTCAGCTCGTCAGCGGCGGACGACGTGGATGACCTGGAACGGCGGGCTGTCCGTCACGTTCCCGACGAGGTCCTCCATCGACACCTCGACCACGTAGCGCCCCGCGCGCAGCCGGCGCCCGTGGATCGTGCCGTGCCACTTGATCTTCACGAGGCCCGGCTCCACGACCTTCTTCACGAACTCGCCGGCGCGGCGGTTACTCGCCCGGTTCACGACGACGACGGCTTTGCCGGGCTCGTTCGTGATGAAGCTGATCGTCACGCCGGGGTGCTTGCACCTGCGGGTCTTCTTGAGACAGACCTTGCTGGGCGTGAGCTTGAGGTTCTGCACCGCGGGCGCCTGGAAGTCGCCGGGGGCGGCGCCGACGAATACGGGGCTGGTGGCGGTGTTGAAGTTGCCCGCCGCATCCGTGAGCACGCCGGGGGCCCTCATCGAGACACCGCCGGCCTCCCCCGGGTTCCACGGCTGGGACGAGATCAGGTACACGCGCCCGCCGTCGGGCGACACGGCGCCCTGCACGATCGCCCGCGGCACGCCCGCCATCTGCAGGCTGAAGTCGCTCAGGTTGAGGGACCCGCCCGCAAGCGGCTCGCTCGGGATCACGATCACCTCGTTCGTGCTGAAGGCGAAGGCGGTGGTGAGCGTGGGCGACGTGACGTCCGCCGGGACCGTGGCCGCCTGCGAGTAGCGCGATGTGCCGGCGCCGGTGCTGGTGGCGCTGACCGTCGTGCCCGGCGCGAGCTCCGGGTTGGGAACGAACGAGAAAGCGCCGGAGGTGTTGGCCGTTGCCGCGCCGAGGAACTTCGTGGCCGTGGAGCCGGCCGGATCGCCGGAGTAGATGTCCACCCGGGCTCCGCTCGGCGCCGTGCCGCTCACGGGGAGCGTGCCGTCGGGCTGGCGCGGACCCACCTTGAGATTGTGCGGAGCCGCGATGCCCGCGTTCGAGCCCGTGCCGAGCGCGATCGGCGTCGTGACGTTGAAGATCGGGCTCTTCTCGATCCTCACTCCCGTCACGCCGTCCTCGACCTTGATCGCGGTGCCGCCGGGATTCGTGAAGGTCACGCCCTGCACCAGGGCGTTGCCGGCAGTGAAGTCCACGAGCGGGTCGAAACTGCCGGACGGGCCGACGCTCACGTCGCC
>JAICJR010000218.1 GCA_025928345.1 Thermoleophilaceae bacterium
AAGCCGGGCCACGGCTCGAAGTCGAGCCCGTTGGCCAGGTTGCCGGGGGTGTCGTGCGCGGCGCCGTAATCGGCGACCACGAAGTCCTTGAAGTCCCAGTCGCGCTCGAGGATGTCGTGCAGCAGGTGCGGGTTCTCGCATGAGTACGCACCGTTGAGACGGTTGTACGAGCACATCACCGTGGCGGCGTGCGCGTCCTTCACCGCCGCCTCGAACTGCGGCAGGTAGACCTCGCGCAGCGTGCGCTCGTCGATCACCGAGTTCTCGGACATGCGGTTGCCCACGGGCGGCGGCGGGCCGATCGGCTGTCCGGGAGCACTCTCGCTCGCGGCCGGTCCCGCGTCGCCCTCCTGGTTGTTGCCGGCGAAGTGCTTCACGTCCGCCATCACGCCCTGGGACTGCAAGCCGTCGATCCAGCCCACCGCGAGCTTCGACACGAGGAACGGGTCCTCGCCGAACGCCTCGAACGTGCGGCCGCCGAGCGGAGTGCGCATGATGTTCACGTTCGGTCCGAACACCACGTCGTTGCCCTTGTCCTTCGCCTCGTTACCGATCACGCCGCCGTAGGCGAACGCCATCGACGGGTCGAAGCTGGCGGCCAGCGCCATCGGCGTGGGCATGGCCGTGGCCGAGCCCTGGCGGACTCCGACTGGACCGTCCGTGTAGTTCACGGGCGGCAGACCCACGCGCGCGATGCCATTGCTCAGGCCGGTGTGGCCGTGCGGGTCGCCGCTGTTGCCGCCGCGAATGTCGTCGCCCGCGAGCAGCGACACCTTCTCGTCCAGCGTGAGCGCGTCAAGGAGAAGCTGGGCACGCGCGTCCGGCGACAGCGACGTGTCGCACCACGGATGGTCGCCGCAGCGCCCCGCGGCGTGCGCGGGCGAAGCTGCGAGCAGCATCCCAATCAACCACGCGAGCAGCGCGACGTAGCGGCCCCTGCCTGCCTCCACGGCGGGGAGCATGCCGGAACGGTTTGAACGATGCGCCGGTCAGCGGCAGGCGCGCGTCGCTCGCGGTGCGCTCGTGTGCCCGCGCCGCGTGGGCGTCACTGTCACGCTCACGCTCTTCGCCCCTCGCCGCGACGCCAGCTCGAGCAGCCCCGCTCCGCGCCGCGAGATCACCCTCGCTCCTCGCACGCGCGCGTGGTAGCCGTGCGGGTACTGCAGCGCCGGCACGAACACCGTTGTGCACACGGCGGGCCGGCGCGTGGAGTAGCTCAGCTTGAACACGCGCCGCCTCACGTTGAACGAGAAGGACTTCGGCGTTCCGGCCACGGCCTGCGGGTAAGGCCGTTCGAGCGCGCGTAGAACGCCGCGCTTCACGTTGCTGCCCACCGGTGGCTTCGACGGATCAAGCACCAGCGCCTCGTTCGACGTCGGGATCGCACCGGTGGGATCGTCACAGCCGCAGTAGGCCCACTCGATCCAGCCCATCTGCGCGCCGTCGGCCTCGCTCGCCACGCGCCGCAAAGTCGCGCCACTTGCCACCGCGCCGAACTCCGTCAGCAGCAGCGCGTCGCCGGTCGCGCGCGAGCGAGCCAGCGCATTCGACAGGGTGGCCTGCTCGCCGCCCCTGCACGCGGCGGCCGAGCCGCCCGCGCAGTAGTCGTGGAACGACATGCCGGCGTGACGGTCGCCCATGCGCGGCAGCCGCGTGGGCCGACCGATGTTGAACTCCGGGTTGGGCTCGTACCACGCGAGGTGGCGCGGATCCGCCGCGCGGATCGCCGTGATCGCCTTGCGCTGCGCGGCGCCGAGCTTCGCGTCGAACGCCGGGCAGCCGCCCAGGCACGCCTGCCAGTTGGTGCCCGGCCAGGGCTCGTTGATGAGGTCGTAGCCCACCACGTGCGAGTCGCCCGCGAACGCCGCGGCGACGTGGCCCCACGCCGCCGCGTAGCGCTCCTGCAGTCCCACGCCGCCCGGCCCGGGCGAGTCCGCCCAGAAGTGGTCGAACGCGTGCTGCACCGCCGGCTGCTGCACGTAGTTGCCGGGGAAGCCGAAGTCCGGCGTGTTCGGCAGGCCGTCGTCCTGCACCGCCCAAGCGGGGAAGCCCTCGCCGTGGAAGCGCTCGTTGTACTGGTCCTGGTGGAAGTCGAGCAGCGTGTAGATCCCATGCGCGGAGAGCACGCGCACCGTCCCGGCGATTTGCGCGATGTAGGCGTCGTCGTACACGCCCGGCGACGGCTCCACCGCCCCGTAGATCACGCCGAGCCGCACCACGTTGAAGCCGTTGTGCGCGAGGAATGCGGCGTCGTCCGCGCCGAACCCGGTCGCGCTCGGCAGGTACGGCGGCCGCTTGTAGACCATGTTGAAGCCGTGAAGAACGAGCACGCGCCCCGACGCATCGGTGATCCACCGCCCGGCGTGACCTGGAGGAGAAGCCGCGAACGCAGGCGCCGGAACCAGCAGCAGGAGTCCAACGAGCAGCCTACGCACGTGCCTCCCCGATAAGGAGCTCAACAATCACGGTGTCCTTCCACTCGCCGCGCAGCTTCGCATGCCGCCGGTACACACCCACCTCGCGGAAGCCGAGCGAGCGGCAGAGGGCAAGGCTCGCCACGTTTTCCGGGAAGATGCGGCTCACGAGCTTCCAGTAACCGCGCGACTCGCACTCCGCGACGAGCGCCTCGACCGCAAGCCGCCCCGCACCTCGCCCGCGCGCGTCGCGCGCCACATACACGGAGAAGTCCGCCACGCCCGCATACGCCGCGCGCGCGGGCCGGTAGGGAGGCGCGGACGCCCAGGCAACCACAGCACCGCCGTCCTCCACCACCACGAGCGGAAAGCCCGCCTCCAGCCAGCGCGCCATGTCAGCGCCGCTCCGCGCCTCGGTCTCGAACGTCGCAAGCCCGTCCTCGATTCCCTCGTTGTAGATGCGCGCGATCGCCTCTGCGTCGCCCGTCGTTGCTGTTTTCGTAACGAATTCGCCCATTGCGCGTGAATGTCACCATCCGAACCCCCCGGATGGGCGGGGAAATGGAAACACGCCGCCCCGTCGCGGTAGTGTGCCTGGAACGATGGCGTCGACCCCGCTGCAAGTTCCCGCTTCTGCCTCTGAGCAGGGCGAATTCACAGCTGCGACGGTCGCGCCGGGGAGCATCCCGAGCGCGCAGGAGGTGATGGGCAAGTCCCACCTCGAGAACTTCCGCGTGGCCAACCCGGTGCTGCCGCGGGCGCTCCGCGCGGACCTGTACGCGCTGTACGGCTTCGCGCGGCTGGTGGACGACATCGGCGACGAGGCGCAGGGTGACCGGCTGGCGATGCTCGACTGGCTCGATAACGAGCTCGACGTGCTGTATGCAGGCCGGCCGGAGCACGAGCTCATGCAGCGGCTCTTGCCCACCGTGCGCGCCCACGCCATCCCGCCCGATCCGTTCCGCCGCCTCATCCAGGCCAACCGGCGCGACCAGGAGGTCACGCGCTACCGCACCTTCGATGAGCTGCTCGAGTACTGCCGGCTCTCGGCCGACCCGGTGGGCCACCTCGTGCTGTACGTGTTCGACCGCGCGACGCCCGAGCGCATGGAGCTGTCTGACCGCGTGTGCTCGGGACTCCAGATCGTGGAGCACCTCCAGGACGTGGCTGAGGACCTCGAGCGCGGCCGCGTTTACCTTCCGATGGAGGACATGGAGAGACATGGCTGCACGGTCGAGGATCTCGCCGCGCGTCCCACACCGGTGGGCGTGCGCCAGGTGGTGGCGTTCGAGGCGCTCCGCGCGCGCCGCCTGCTCGACGAGGGCGCGCCGCTCGCGCGCACGCTGCCGTGGCGTGCCGGGCTGGCCGTCGCCGGCTTCGTGGCCGGCGGGCGAGCCGCACTCGGCGCGATCGAGCGCTGCGACTACGACGTGCTCGCCGGCCCGCCTCGCGCCTCCCAGGCACGCCGGCTCGCGGCCTTCCTGACAATCCTGCTCCGGCTCGCGAGGACCTGAGTGCAGGACCTAACCAGCGCATACCGCCACTGCGAGCGGGTCACTCGCCGTAGGGCGGCCAACTTCTTCTACGGGATCCGGCTGCTGCCGCCCGCCAAGCGCCGCGCGATGTGCGCGGCGTACGCGTTCGCGCGCGAGGTGGACGACATCGGCGACGGCACCCTGCCGCCCGAGCAGAAGGTCGCCGCGCTTGACGAGCTTCAGGGCCGCCTGCACGGCTCGAACGGTCACGAGCCCACGCCGATGATGGTCGCGCTCGGCGACGCCACCCAGCGCTTCCAGCTTCCGGTCGATGCGTTCGACGACCTGATCGCGGGCGTGCGCACCGACATCTACCCGGTGCGCTTCGAGCACTTCGATGAGATGGTGCTCTACTGCCGCCGCGTGGCCGGCTCGATCGGCCGTCTCTGCCTTGCCATCTTTGGTTCAAGCGACCCTGAGAGGGCATACGGGCTCGCAGATGACCTGGGCGTGGCCATGCAGCTCACCAACATCCTGCGCGACGTGCGCGAGGACGCCGCCAACGGGCGCGTATACCTGCCGCGCGAGGACCTCGAGCGCTTTGGCGTCCCGAACTTCCCGGAGGGGTCGCCGGCGGCGCTGTCCGCGCTCGTGGAGTTCGAGGCCGCTCGCGCGCGCGAGTGGTTCGACCGCGGGCTCGAGCTCGTGCCGCTGCTCGACACCAGGAGCGCGTCGTGCGTGCTGGCGATGACCGGCATCTACCGGCGGCTGCTCGACCGCATCGAGGAGTCGCCGGCGCTGGTAATGGAGCGGCGCGTTTCGCTTCCCGGCTGGGAGAAGGCGTGGGTGGCCGCGCGCAGCCTGATGGAGGCGGCGGCGTGAGCGAGGGGCGGCGCGCGATCGTGGTCGGCGGCGGGCTGGCGGGCATCACCGCGGCGCTCGACCTGGCCGAGGCGGG
>JAICJR010000099.1 GCA_025928345.1 Thermoleophilaceae bacterium
AACATCTCCGCCGACAGCCGCCGTTGGGCCTCGCTGATGGTCGTCTGCCTTGCGCAGCTGATGATCGTGCTCGACGTGACGATCGTGAACGTCGCGCTGCCGGCGATCCAGCAAGATCTCCACTTCAGCCAGGCGAACCTGACGTGGGTCGTCAACGCGTTCCTCGTCACGTTCGGCAGCCTGCTGCTCCTGGCGGGCCGCCTCGGCGACCTCGCTGGGCGCAAGCTCGTGTTCCTGACCGGAGTGGTCACGTTCACGCTCGCCTCGCTTCTCTGCGGCATAGCCCCGAGCGAAGGCTTTCTGATCGGCGCCCGCTTCCTGCAGGGCATCGGCGCGGCGGCCCAGGCTTCGGTGATCCTGGCGATCATCGTCACCGAGTTCCCCGAGGTCCACGAGCGGGCGCGCGCGATGAGCGCGTACGTGTTCGTGTCGGTCGCGGGCGGCTCGCTTGGCCTGCTCGCCGGCGGGCTGCTCACCCAGGCGCTGAGCTGGCACTGGGTGTTCTTCGTCAACCTGCCCATCGGCGTTGCCACCTTCCTGCTCGGCCAGAGGCTGATCAGCTCCGACCGTGGGCTCGGCCTGCGGCACGGAGTGGACTGGCTCGGCGCGCTGCTCGTCACCGCGTCGCTGATGAGCGCGATCTACGCGATCGTGCAGGCCACCAATCACGGCTGGACCTCGACTCAGGTGCTCGGCTTCGGCGGCCTCGCCCTGGTGCTGATGGCGTCGTTCATCGCGCTCGAGGCACGCATCGAGAACCCGATCATGCCGCTGCGCATCCTGCGCCTGCGCGGCCTCGTGAACGCGAGCCTCGTGCGCGGATTGCTCGTCACGGGCATGTACTCGACGTTCTTCCTCGGCACGCTCTACCTAGAGCACGTGCGCCACTACAGCGCGCTGCAGACCGGCGCCGCGTTCCTTCCCTGGACGCTCACGGTGGCGGTGCTCTCGCAGGGCATCACGGCGCGGCTCGTCGAGCGCTTCGGGTCCCTCCGCGTGCTCACGATGGGCATGGCGAGCGCCATTGGCGGACTGGTCCTGTTCGCCACGGTCGGGCCGGACACCGCGTTCTTCCCCACGGTGTTCTTCGCCTCCTTCGCGCTCGGCTTCGGCATCGGCAACGCGTTCATGCCACTGCTGACGATCGCGATGGCGGATGTGCCTGCCGCGGACGCCGGGCTCGGCTCCGGCATCACCAACGTGTCGCAGCAGATCAGCGGAGCGCTCGGCCTGGCCGTGCTCAGCACGATCGCCGGCAACCACACCAAGAGCCTGCTGGCCGACCACCACGGTCTCACCAGCTCGCTGATCGGCGGCTACCACCTCGCGTTCATCGTCGCGGCGGCCACGATCGGCACCGGCATCGCCGCCGCGTTCGTGCTGCTGCGGCCGCGCGACCCGCGGCCCGAGCTCGAGCTCGCCGAGCCGGACCCCACCTTCACCGACATCGAAATGGAGCAGCAAGCAGCATGACCCAACCGAACCGCACACACTCCCCAAGCAGGATCCGTTCAAAGCGGCGCGCGCGGAGCAGCGCGCGCCGCCCACACGCGTCGAGCTTCTCCGACGCGGTGATGGCCGCCTACATCCACGAGCTCTCGGTTGGTTCGCGCGGGCAGCTCGCGTCGTCAGATTCCGGACAATCGCTCGCCCCCACGCGTTGACCACCTCGGTCGACGCACTTAGCGTCGATGGGGTTAGGACCGCGCGTGACCCTTTCCCGACTCGAGCCCGTCCAGCCCGCCCGCTCGGCGCCGTTTCCGTCAGCACTGACGGAGGCGCTCGGGCGCGGTGCGCTCGCAGGTCGCGAGCGCGAGGTCGCGGAGCTGCGCTCGCTGCTCGGCACGGGGGGGTTCGTGCTCGTGTCGGGCGAGGCGGGCGTGGGCAAAACGCGGCTCGTGGCGGAGGTCGCGCGGGCTGCGAGCAGCGATGGCCACGCGGTGCTGTACGGCCGCTGCGAGCCCCAAGCGCTTGCGCCCTACGAACCGTTCGTCGGCGCCCTGCGCGCTGCCTGGCCGGCGGACACGGCTGCGGCGCTACCGCGCGAGATCAGCGCGTACGTGGGGCAACTGCTGCCCGGCGGAGCAGCCGGACAGCAAGCCACACCGCACGGCGCCGCAGAGGCTGAGCTCGAGCAGCTGAGGCTGTTCGACGCCGTCGTGTTCGCCCTCGACGCGGCGCGCGGCGGCCGGCCCGGGCTGCTCGTGCTCGAGGACCTGCACTGGGCGGAGTCGTCCACCGTGAACCTCCTCGGCCACCTGCTGGGCGACGGAGCGGCTCATGGCCTCACGGTTCTCGGGACGGTCCGCGAGCCGGACCCCGAGGGTGAGTTGCGCTTTGCGCCCGCGCTCGCCCGAATCGAGCGGCGGCTTCCGGTGCGGCGGCTCAGGCTGGGCGGTCTGGACGGCCGCGGTGTGGGCGCCCTCGTGAGCGCCTGGTCCGGGCGCGACGCGCCGCCACTGCTCGCGGAATCCCTGCGCGAGCACACGGGCGGGAATCCGCTGCTGCTCCGCTCGACGCTCGCGCACCTCGAAGCCGCGGGCGTCGTGGAGCGCGGGAGCCAGCTGCCGGCCCGGCTGCCGGAGGATGCCCGCGAGCGTGTGCCCGCCGACGTGGTCGACCTCGTTCGAAGCCGGCTCGAGCCGCTCGGCGACCCGGCGCGCGCGCTTCTCACCGTTGCCGCCCTGATCGGCGCGGACTTCTCGCTGGAAGAGGCGCGCGCGGCGGGCGGGCTCGAACTGGCCGCCGCGGTGGAGGCTGCGGAGAGAGCGGAGGCCGCCGGACTCGTGCGCGAGCTGGACGCCGCCCGTTCCACGTTCACCTTCGAGCACGCCCTGATTCGCCGCGCGATCGCCGAGACGATCGGCGGCACCCGCCGCGCGATGATCCATCTGCGCATAGCCGAGGTGATCGAGAGCTCGCCCACGCGGGAGCGGCGCCATGCGGAGCTGGCGCAGCACTACGGCCAGGCGCTTGCCTTCGGAGGTGCCCAGCGCGCCCTCGAGCACGCGCTCGCCGCCGCCGACGAGGCGGAACGGCAGCTCGCCGCCGAGGACGTGGCGTCCAACCTGGATCTCGCGCTGCGAGCGCTCGACGCCCTCGGCGAGCGCGGCTGGCACGAGCGCTACGAGCTTCTGATGCGGCTCGGCCGCGCGCGCTACCGCTGCTTTGGTCCCGACAGCGCGCTCCGCGTGTTCTGCGAGGCGGCGGATCTCGCCGAGGCAGGCGGCGCGAACGAGGAGCTCGCGCTGGCCGGGCTCGGCGTCGGACTCGAGCGCTACCTGCGCTACGTCGGGGTGGACCAGCTCGCCCTCCAGCTTCTCGATCGTGCGAGCGCCGCGCTGCATTCCTCTCCGCCGAGCATGCTGCGCGTGCGCGTGATGAGTGCGCGTGCGCTCGAGCGCTGTTTCCTCGACCCGCTCGACGTTCGGGAGCGCGACATGCAAGCCGCCGCCGAGCTCGCGGACGAGCTTGGAGATCCGGAAGCCGCGCTGGTCACGCGGACCGCTCGCCAGACCGTGCTGTGGCATCCGCGGCACACCGAGGACCTGCTCGCGGACGTGCCAGACCTCGTCGCTCTCGCCGAGCGCCATGGCCGGCTGGACCTCGCGATGCACGTCCACTGCACTGCGTTCGGGTACGCGCTCGAGCTCGGCCGCAGGGACGAGATGGACGCCCGGCTGCGAGCCGCCGAGGAGGTCGCGGACAAGTTGCGAGCGCCTGTGCAGAAGCTGCGCACGCTCGCGCTCGGCATCGTCGGGTCAATCGTCTCCGGCGAGCTCGCGGCGGCACGCGCGGACATCGAACGGTCATGGCTGACGTTCGACGAGGCGCACGTCGAGCTCACGCGGCCCGTTCAGATGCTGTGGTCATTCATGCTCGCGCGTGAGAGCGGTGAGCTGTCGCCGTTGCGGGAGCCGTTCGAGGCCGCGGTGGCGGGCACGACCGTTCCGAGCGTGGCGCGCGCCGTGGTCGCGGAGATCTGCGCGCGCAGCGGCGACCTCACCACCGCGCGCGAGCACCTCGACGTGCTGGCCGCGAACGACTTCGGCGACCTTCACGAGGACTTTCTGTGGCTGTCGGTTCTCACCTTGAGCGCCACCACCGCCGCCCTGCTGCGAGACAAGAAGCGCGCGTCGCGCCTCCACGAGCTCCTCGCGCCGTACGAGGGCCGCAACGTCGTGCTGGGCCTGGCGGCGGCGGACCGTCCCGTCGCGCACGCACTCGGCCTGCTCGCCCGCACGCTCGGCCGCCCGGCCGATGCCGCCGCGCACTTCGAGCGCGCCGCGAGCGATGCCGGCGACTTCGGCGCCGTGCCGTGGCGCGCCGAGGCGCTCCTCGAGCTGGGCGTCACCCTCCGGCGCGCAAGCCAGGCCAGCGGGGCACGTGAGCCGCTGCGCGAGGCGCTCGATCTCGCCGACCGCTACGGCGGCACGGTGCTCGCCGAACGTGCCCGACTGGAGCTTCATGCGTCGGGGGCGCGACCTCGCCGGTCGCGCCTCAGCGGCAGCGGGGCGCTGACACCGAGCGAGCGGCGGGTGGCGTCCCTGGCGGCAGACGGCATGACCAACGCCGAGATCGCGCGCGAATTGGTGCTGGCGCGGCGGACCGTGGAGACCCACCTCACGCACGCCTACCGCAAGCTCGGCGTGACGCGCCGGGAGGACCTGCGCCAAGCGCTTACGTAGCGAGCCGAACGGCCGAGAGCGCGAGCACCGCGGCCATCGTCATCGCGGCATCCACGCCGGCGGGTGACGCGAACTGCTCGGCGCCCTCGTCGCTGTGGAAGGCCCAGCCTTCCGGGCGGCCCACGCCGATCAGTGCGGCCGGCACTCGCCGCGAGATGTTCCCGAAGTCGGTCGCGAACGGCAGCGTTGGCGGGTTCGGCTCGAAACCACGGCCCGCTGCGGCGAAGGCGTCGGCTACCGCTGCTGTGACGGCGGGGTCAGGTCGGATCCCCGGCACGGTGCGGCCGGCTCGCCAAACGGCGTCTGGCAGCGCGGTTCGCACCCGCTCGGCCGTGCGTTCTATCCCGGCCTCGTCGTCGGCAAAGAAGAGCAACGTGCCCGCGAGGACCAGGCCCGTGCCCTCCTCCACGTCGCCGTCGAGCACCAGGTGCTCGATCATCAGCTTGGAGCGAGGCACCTCGTAGGCGAGCTGCAGCAGCGCGCCGAGAGCATCGATCGGTGACTGAACCACGTCGTCGCGCAGTGAGCGGACGCCGGCCACGATGAAGTCGTCGCGGCGCATCCACAGCGATGCCTGAGACACCGTGTCGATGAACTCCGGGTGGGCGTAGAGGGCGGCGTCGCAGTCGTCCCAGACGCCCGCCTCCGCGGTCAGCCCCTTGCCGCCACCGCGCGCCACGCTCCCGGGGGCGTGGATCTCGTCGGCCGGGCAGCCCACGACCACGAGCTCACCGGCGAGCTCCGACCGCATCGAGGCCAACGCCAGCGCAACGCCCGTCACCGAGCCCGCGATCGGACCGTGGCCGCACGAGTGCACCGGCTCGATCGAGCCGTCGTCGCGGACCGCGGCGACCGCGTCGTATTGCGACACGATTCCCACACGTCGGCCAGGCCGCCCACCGCGAAGCACGGCTCGGAACGCGGTGTCCAATCCGGCCACGCCTTCCTCAACTTCGAGGCCGGCTTCGCGCAGCTGCCGCACCAATTCGGCAGCGCACTCCTGCTCCTCATGCGCCAGCTCGGGATGCGCGTGCACGAACTCGACAACCTCGACGATCGCATCGCGCTGAGCGTCCACGGCGGCGAGCACATCCGCGTCAGACAGGGCCATGGCGCTAACGCTAACGCGAGCGCCCGGTCTATTTCACGATCGTGAAGCTGAGCTTCTTCGAGGATGGGGCAAAGCCCGCCGTGGTGGTGCTGATCACCACCGTGTACTTGCCGGGCTTCAGCTCCTTCGAGGACGAGATCCTGCCGTAGAAGCGCACCTTGTTCGTGCCGGCGTGCGCGTTGAACGTCAGCTTCCCGCGGCCCAGTGCGCACCTCCGCTTGTGCTTGTTGTGCTTCGTCGGCGGCACGCACCTGCCCTTCGCCTTCCGCCCTTGCCCGGGCTGCGTGAACGTCAAGGTGACTCGGCCCGGGGCGTTCATCGAGAACGTGAACGTTGTCCCCACGGGCGGCCGCTTCTTCTTCTTCGAGATGCTTGCCCGCCTGTTGCTCGCTCGCCACTTACGGTGAGACTCTTTCGCCCTCGAGATCTGCGGCAGCGGCGCCGTGGTGAACGTCGCGTCGGCTCCGGCGGCGCTCCCGCCGGAGTTGGCGGCCACGATCCGGTAGTGGTAGGTGGTCCCCGGCTGCAGGCCGGTGATCGGGGCGGACTCCGCGTGGGCTACCAGATCCGAGCCCGCGCCCTGCGCGGTGGTGCTCGTCCCGTAGGCGGTCGTGGTTCCGTATTCGAAGTGGTAGGTGGTTGCGTCTCCCGCGGGGTTGACGATTCCGTTGAGCGTGGCTCCGGTCAGTGACGCCGCGGTAGCGGCCTGTGTTTCAGCGGTTGGCGAAGCAGTGACCGAGACCGCGTCAACCCCGGCGTTGAGGTAGTCGCTGTTATCGACCTGCGCGATGCGTAGCCGCACAGTCTGGCCGGCAAAAGCGGACAGGTCCGCGGTGACCACGGTCGGCGCCATGCTCTCTGCACCGCCGGTCTGCGTGGCGAACACGGTCTTGAGGATGTCCGACGGCGCCACCGATGTCAGTGGCGCGCTCGGCCTCATCACGTCGATACGGAATTGCTGGTTGCCCGAGACGTTGTCGTCGAGCGACGGAGGCGAGTCCATCGTCGTGTAGCCCGTGTAGTAGGCATACATCGACAGCTTGTCCGTCGTGCCGGGCGGCAGTGCGATGTCCTGATACAGGATGCTCGAGGCTACGTCGTTCTGGTCGGAGATCGCCGCAAATGTCCCTTGCGGGGGAGCCGGGATCGGATGGGCCGACAACGGCGATACGGTGCCGGAATAGACAGACCACGTGCCCGCGCCCCCGCTCTGTTCTTGCAGATGCCAGCCGGTGAAGTCCCCGGTCTCGAATCCCCCGTTGGTCACGAGCTCGGCGCCCGCAACGCCGGCGAACAGCCAAGCGCCAAGCGAGAACGCACAAACGACCGAAACCAGACCAACGCGCGCCCGCTGATGCACTCGACCATCCTCCTAGTGTTGGACCTTGCCGGCGGCACGGTACTTCGACGCCGCCGGCCTTGACCCTGCGGGCTCACCCACCAGGCAGGGAGAAGCGGGGCAGCCAGGACTCGAACCTGGAATCGCCGGTTTTGGAGACCGGTGCCTTGCCAATTTGGCCACTGCCCCAGCGCGAGCGATTCTAGGCGAGTCGGTCGCACCCCGGCCCTTGCAGTGGGCCCTCGCGAGCGGTTAGCGTCGGCTCCCACCGGCCGCAACAGCGGCACAAGAGCACAAAGGAGCCCGCATGACCTTCCGGAGACTCGCCTCCTTCGCTCAGCACAACGCGATCGCGCTACTCGCGCTCTTCATCGCGCTCGGCGGCACCGGCTATGCCGCCTCGAAGCTGAACGGCAAGAACATCCGCAAGCACACGATCAGCGGAGTGGCCCTGAAGAACAACACACTGACGGGCAAGCAGATCAAGGAGTCCACGCTCGGCACCGTTCCGAGTGCGACCCACGCGAGCACCGCTGACAGCGCCACCAACGCCACCAACGCCGGGACCGCGGGAACCGCCGCGAACGCGAACGCCCTTGGCGGCCTCGCTCCATCCAGCTATCTCCAGCAGGGCTGCGGTGCCGGAAAGGTCAACGGCTACGCCACGATCTTCGGCGCCTCCGCGAGCTTCCCGACCACCTACACCTCTTCCTCACCGTTCATCCAGAACATGTTCAACTGCTCCGGGCAGGCCGTGCAGGTCCGCCGTTCCAATCCCGGCCGCTACTTCGTCAGGTTCCCGGGCAACCCAGGCAAGATCGCGTTCACGAACGTGCACGACTGCGTGGCGCAGATCTGCGCCGTCACTGTTCAAGCCGACTCTGAGGTGGCGATGATCACGAGCGGCGCGGATGCCGGCTCGTTCCTCATCGACGTCGACGAGGCGGGAACGACAAACGCCGAGGACGCGATTGTCGACATCCTCGTTCCATGAGCGTCTGAAGAGCGCTGCCTAAAATCGGACGGCGACTCGCCGCGGCTGTGGCGGAATTGGTAGACGCGCCGGCCTTAGGAGCCGGTGGGCTTGCCCGTGGGGGTTCGAGTCCCTCCAGCCGCACCTCGTATGCGCTCACTGGCCAGATGGAGCTTCACCCACCGGAGGACGGTGGTCGCGGCGTGGCTCGTCGCGCTGATCGCGGTCACCGCGATTCACAGCGCCGCCGGCAGCGCCTACAAGGACACCTTCCGCCTCCAGGGCACCGACAGCTTTGATGCCCTCGCGCTCCTCAAGGCGGCCGCGCCCAAGGAAGCGGGCGACCAGGACCGGATCGTCTTCGCCACGAAGCAGGGCAAGCTCACCGACGCCGGCACCGAGCAGCGCATCAGGACGATGCTCGCGCGCGTGAGGACCCTCCCCCACGTCGCGGCGATCGGCAGGCCGCAGACGGCGCCGGGCGGGCAGATCGGCTTCGTCCCCTTCAACTTCGACACACAGGCGAACAAGCTGCCCACGGCCGCGATTAAGCGGGTGATCAACACCGCGAAGACCGCCGAGTCGCCCACGCTCCAGGTGGAGCTCGGCGGCCAGGCGATCCAGAGCGCCAACTCGCAGGGCGCCGGCGGCACCGCGCCCGGCTTCCTGGCCGCGGCGGTCGTGCTGTTCCTCGTGTTCGGCTCGCTCCTCTCGATGCTCCTGCCGCTGATCACGGCGGGCGTGTCGCTGGGCGTCGGCATCGCGGTGATCGGGCTGCTCAGCCACGGGATCACCACGCCGCAATTCAGCTCCGAGCTGTCGCTCCTGATCGGCCTCGGCGTGGGGGTGGACTACGCGCTCTTCATCGTCACTCGCCACCGGCAGGGTCTGCTCAGAGGACACAGCGTCGAAGAAGCCGCCGTCGACGCCGTCGACACCGCCGGCCGCGCCGTCCTGTTCGCCGGCATGACCGTCTGCATCGCGCTGCTCGGCATGTTCGCCCTCGGCGTGAGCTTCCTCTACGGCGTGGCGATCGCGGCAAGCATCGTGGTGGCGTTCACCGTGGTCGCCGCGCTCACGCTGCTGCCCGCGATGCTCGGCTTCTTCGGCCTCAAGGTGCTGAGGAGAAGAGAGCGCCGCGAGCTCGAGCAGCAGGCGCTCCGGCAGTCCGACGAGTCGCCTGCGTGGGGTCGCTGGGCGCGCCGCCTCCAGAGGCGTCCCGCGCTGTACGCGGCCGGCGCCACGACCTTCATGCTCGTGCTCGCCATCCCCATGCTGAACCTGCGCCTCGGCTCGTCCGACCAGGGGAGCGACCCGGCGAACACCACCACCCGTAAGGCCTACGACCTGCTGGCGAAGGGCTTCGGCCCAGGCTTCAACGGCCCGTTGATGCTCGTCGCCAAAGCACCCACCGCACAGCAACAGGCCAACTTCGCGAGCGCGCTGCAGAAGGTGAAGAGCACGCCCGGCGTGGCGGCGGTCACTCCGCCACGCGACGTGGGCGGCGGCGTTCTGACGGCGCAGGCGTTCCCGAGCACGTCGCCGCAGGACGAGGCCACCACGAAGCTGCTGCGTCACCTGCGCCACAGCGTCGTCCCGCGCGCGAGCACCGGGGTCCTGATCGGCGGCCAGACCGCGATCTACGAGGACTTCTCGCGCGTGCTCGCGAGCAAGCTGCCCCTCTTCATCGGCGTGGTGGTGCTGCTCTCGTTCCTGCTTCTCACGGTGGTGTTCCGCAGCCTCGTGATCCCGACGATGGCCGCTGTGATGAACCTGCTGTCGGTCGCCGCCGGGTTCGGCGTGGTGGTGGCGGTGTTCCAGTGGGGTTGGGGCGCGAGCCTGATCGGCGTGGACAGGACCGGGCCGATCGAGGCGTTCGTCCCCGTGCTCACGTTCGCGATTCTCTTTGGGTTGTCCATGGACTACGAGGTGTTCCTCGTCAGCCGCATGTACGAGGAATGGCGAAGGCGGCGCAACAACGAGGAGGCGGTGGTGCACGGACTCGCGGCCACCGGCCGCACCATCACGGCTGCCGCGGCGATCATGGTGCTGGTGTTCGGCGCGTTCGTCCTCGGCGGCTTCCGCGTGATCAAGCTGTTCGGCGTGGCGCTCGCCGCGGCAGTGCTGCTCGACGCCGTGGTGGTGCGCAGCATCCTCATCCCGGGGCTCATGCTGATGGTGGGCGAGGCGAACTGGATGTTCCCGAGGATCCTCGACAAGCGGATTCCGCACCTGAACGTCGAGCCGAGCGAGATGCAACCGGAGCGCGGCTAGGGCCGCTCCGGGTACGCTTCCGCACATGGAGGCGTCGTCCAACGTCTCGATCCGCCGCCCGAACAGGGAGAAGGCGGAGTCGAAGGCGACGAAGTTCATCGTCGTTCTGCTGCTTCTCGCGAGCGCGGGCCTCGTCGCGATCATCACCTTCGGCGGCTGGAGCGCTCTTCAGGGCGCGCAGTTCGTCGCCATCGCGGCGATCCTCATCTACCTGCTGATGGCCTACTACGTGGCGCGCTGGAACCGCGGCGTCCTGCCGGTGGCCTCGGCGCTCGCGATCCTGATGGCGGTGCTCGCCGCCATCGCCGCGCCCGCGTGGTTCAACCGCGACAAGGCGGGCTTCCACAACCCCGCCCTGCCGCCCAGCCTGCTCGGCACGCTGTGCATCGTGCTCGTGCCCGTGTCGCTGTTCCTGATCGCGTTTGCGATGCGCGGGTTCACGCAGGAGTGGCACGTGGAGGTCGAGGAAGGTTCCCCCTCCGACAGCGAGCCCTCGGGCCCGCCCGCCGTTTACCTAGAGCACTAGGCTTGACCCGGCCCGCCCGGGTGGTGGAACGGTAGACACGGGGGACTCAAAATCCCCTGCTCGCAAGGGCGTGCGGGTTCGAATCCCGCCCCGGGTATTTCGCTGACCTACGTCATCCGGGGCGGGACCGGGTATGACTTCTGCTCATGCTCGACCCGCTGAGGGAAATCGAGGGGCTCGTCGAGTTCGACGGACGCTGCCCGGGCTCGGATGCCGAGCGGCGCGCGGCCGTCCATCTGTGCGAGCGACTGCGCTCGCTCGGGCGCGAGGCCGAGCTCGAGCCCACGCGCGTGCGGCCGGGCTATCCGCTCACGCACACCATCCACGCGCTGCTCGGGATCGCCGCGAGCGTCGTGTCCGTGAGCCATCCCCTGATCGGGATCGTGCTCGCGTTTGTGGCGGTCGTTTCCACCTTCGGCGACCTCACGGGCAGCTTCTTCCTGGTGCGCCGGCTCACGCCGGGGCGGGCGTCGCAGAACGTCGTGTCGCCCGAGCACAGCGGTGGCGGCAAGCCTGGGCGCCTCGTTTTAATCGCGCACTACGACGCCGCGCGCACCGGCGCGGTGTTCGGCCGCCGCTCGCTGGAGCGCACCGCCGCGCTGAGCAAGGCGATCAAGCGGCCGGTCGGGCGCCTCGCGCCGCTGTTTTGGTCGCTCGTCGTGATCCTCGTGTGCGCGCTGCTCCGGCTTATCGGCATCAGCGCGTTCCCGGTCACCGTGGTGCAGTTCATCGCCACCGTCGTGCTGATCGTGGCGGTGCCGCTCCTCATCGACATCGCGCTCTCAGGTGTCGTGCCCGGGGCGAACGACAACGCCTCCGGAGTGGCCACCGTGTTGCGGCTCGCGCAGCGCTTCGGCGGCGCGAACCTGCTGCGCCACTTCGAGGTGGTGGTGCTGCTCACGGGCGCCGAGGAGGGCTTCCTGCTCGGCATGCGCGCGTGGCTCAAGCGGCACAAGAAGGAGCTCGACCCGGGCTCCACGATCTTCGTCAACGTCGACACCGTCGGGCAGGGGACCGTTCGCTGGCAGACGAAGTCGGGGTTCGTGTTCCCGCTGTCATTTCACCCGGCGCTCGTTGAGCTGTGCGGTGAGCTGGGCGAGAAGCACAATGCGCGCGGGGTTGTGTCGCGGTCGGTGAGCGACGCGTACTCGGCGCGCGCG
>JAICJR010000250.1 GCA_025928345.1 Thermoleophilaceae bacterium
GCGAGGCCGAGCGTGTTGTGCGTGCCATACGCCCCCACCTTCAGCGTGTGCAGCGGCAGCCGCGCGTAGTCGATCGGGCTGGCCGGGGAGGCCATGTGGTAGACGAAGTCGATCGGCTCATCGATCTCGTAGTGGTTCGTGATGTCGACCATCTCGAACCGGAAGGTCTCGCCCTCCTTGAGATGGGCGATGTTCTGCAGCGAGCCCGTCTCGAAGTTGTCGACGCAGATCACGCGGTGGCCGCGCGCGATCAGGTTGTCGCAGAGGTGCGAGCCGAGGAAGCCGCCGCCGCCGGTGACCAGGCAGGTTGCCATCGGGCGGGACTGTATCGAGCGAGTCGGTCCTTCTGAGGCGCCCCGGGAGGGATTCGAACCCCCGACCTAACGGGTAGAAGCCGTCCGCTCTGATCCACTGAGCTACCGGGGCCTGGGCCCAGAATAGAGCCGGTTAGGGGATAAGCTGCGGCCCGCGATGACGCTCGAGCAGACGCTCCGCCTGGCCAATCGGACCATGATCGGCTTCGATCTGGCGCTCGCGACCGCTGCGCTGGCGGCGCCGGACCAGACGCTGAAGGCCATCGGGCACGATCAGCCGTCCGAGGATGCGCGTCACCTCTTCCGCCGCTGCGGGCCGATCTGGCTCACCTTCGCGGCCGCGCACGCCGTCGCCGCCGTGCGCGACGAGCCGCGCGACTGGTGGGCGCTCGCCTGGCTGCGCGGCACGGAGGTGGCCACGGACGTGGTGTGGTCCGCCTCGCCCGCGTTCAGCCGGCCCGGCGCCCGTGCCGGCCTCTGGTTCGCCGGCGCCTACAACCTGGGCATCGCGCTCGGGTTCGCGCGGATTTCGCGTTCCTGACCGCTACCGTGACCCGCAGGGTCACATGAGCGCTCGAAATGAAGAGTTGGTCGCGCGGCGAAACCGCCGTCTAAGACTCCTCGGGATCGTGCTCGGCGCGGCGGTGCTGCTCGTACTGATCGCGATCGCCGTAAGCGGGGGAAGCGGATCGAGTTCCCGCAACGTCCGCGGCGCCTCGCTGGTGAACGCGCGCTTCCGGGGCATCCCGCAGACCGGCATCACGCTCGGCAACCCGAACGCGCCCGTGACGCTCGTGGAGTTCGCCGATCTGAAGTGCCCGGTCTGCCGCGACTACACCACCTCCGTCTTCCCGCAGCTCGTGGACCGGTACGTCCGCACCGGCAAGGTGAGGATGGTGCTGCAGCTCCAGCACTTCGTGGGCAACCAGAACGGCGACTCGGAGCGCGCCGCGCGGATGGGGCTCGCCGTGGCGCAGCAGAACAGGCTCTGGCAGTTCGCGGACCTCTTCTACCTGAACCAGCGCGACGAGACACGGACCTACGTGACCGATCCATTCCTGCGCCGGATCGCCGCCCGCGTGCACGGCCTCAACGTGAACAGGGCGTTCGCCGCGCGTAATCAGCCGACGGTCACGCAGGCGCTCCACGACGCGTCCGACCAGTTCAAGGCCGCCGGCTTCCGCGCCACGCCGTCGTTCGCGGTTGGCAAGAGCGGTGGAACGCTGACGCCGCTCGACTACACGTCGCTCAGCCTCTCCCAGTTCGCCGGCCCGATCGACAAGCTGCTCGCACCGGGGTCGTGAAACGGCTCGACATCGGGATCGGGCTCCTCGCTCTGATCGGCCTCGGCATCGCCGCGTACCTCGCGTACATCCACTACGCGGGCGTCAAGCCCCTCTGCCTCGCGAGCGGCGGTTGCGAGACGGTCCAGACCTCGCACTGGTCCAAGCTCGCCGGCGTGCCGGTGGCGGTGCTCGGCCTCGTGGGCTACGCCGCGATCCTGGCCCTCCTGCTCGTGCCCGGCGAGACAGGCCTCGCCGCCACCGCGTTCGTCGCGCTCGCGGGCTTCGGATTCAGCCTCTATCTCACCTGGGCGGAGCTCTTTCGCATTCACGCGATCTGCCAGTGGTGCGTGGCGAGCGCCGTGCTGATGACCCTGCTCGCGGCGTTGTCCGTGTTCCGACTCCTCACCACCGAAGAACGCGGCGCGTACGCGTGAAGCTGCCATGCTTTTGACCCGGATGGCCGGTAGCGAACAGCTCGCAAGCACTCGCATGTCGCTGCGCGACCGCCTGGTGATCTCTCCCGAGCTCTACAAGCGGGTGACGATCGTGGCGGTGGCGGCGCTCTCGCTGATCGTGCTCACGGGGGCCGCCGTCCGGCTCACCGGCTCCGGCCTCGGCTGTCCGGACTGGCCCAAGTGCTACGGGCGCACGATCCCGCCGCTCCAGTTCCACACGGTGATCGAGTTCGGCAACCGCATGGTCACGGCCACCGTGGGCGTGATCGTGATCGCCGCATCGGGACTCGCGTTCCTGCGCCGCCCGTACCGCCGCCACCTGGCGATCCTCGGCGTCCTGCTGCCGCTCGGCGTGGTGGGCCAGGCGGTGCTCGGCGGGCTGGTGGTGCGCTACGACCTGAACCCCGTGCTTGTGATGCTCCACTTCATCCTGTCGATGATGCTGCTCGACGCGTCGTTCGCGCTCGCGTGGTGTGCCGCCCATGACCGCGGCTGGCGCGCGCCTTCGCGCGACCGGCTCGGCACCTGGTCCGTGCGTGCGCTCATTCCGTTCGGGCAGCTCACGGTGCTGCTCGGGACCATGGCCACGGGCGCCGGGCCGCACGCGGGCGAGCACTCCGGCCAGCTCGTGAAGCGCTTCACGTTCGAGGGCCGCGACACGCTCTCCTGGATGGTGCAGCGGCACGGCGCCATCGCCGCGGCATTCGGCCTCGCCGCGGTGGCCGTGTGGTTCATCAACCGCCGGCCCGGCGGCGACGGCCGCGCTCAGCGCCCGCTCACGGTGCTCTGCCTGCTGATCCTCGCGCAGGGAGTCCTCGGCATCGTCCAGTACCGGCTCCACCTTCCGTCGGGCATGGTGTGGGCGCACATCGTGCTCGCCACCGCGTCGTGGCTCAGCACGCTCTGGGCCGTCGCCGCCGCCGGGCGGCTCGCGCCACGAGAGCAGCAGCGCGAAGTGGGCTCTACTCCGGCAGCGCCACAGCCCACGGCCGTCCGCGGCTGAGCGTGATCACGTGCAGAGGCGCGCCGGCCTCGTCGGCGGCGTCCGCCGTCGCGCCCGCCCGCTCGGTGTTCCCCTTGAACAGGTCCCAGTGGATCGGGACGAGGATCTTCGCCCCGCAATGGGCGGCCAACTCCACGGCATCGCGCGGGTCGAGGTTGCCCGCCAGGTCGCGCCGCTCGCGGAAGAAGTCGCGGCCGTTGACCGGCAGGAGCGCGACGTCCACGTGCACGCCCGCGAGCCCGTCGAGCACGACCTGGTCGGCGATCGTGTCCCCCGCGTGGTAAATCGCCACGCCGTCCGCCTCGATCACGTAGCCGACGAAGCGCGCCGGATCGCCGCCGGTCGAGTAGCCGTCGCGCGGATGGAGCGCATGCACGGCGGGGACCACGCGCACCGCGGCGCCCGGCACCTCCACGCGGTCGCCGGGCCGCACCCCTTCGAAGGGCAATCCCTCGACCATCTCGCGCAGCGGAACAGGCGCAACGACTCCCACCGACGGCGAGCGCGCCGCGATCTCGGGGAGCGACGGCCGGTCGAGGTGGTCGATGTGCTCGTGCGTGACCAGCACGCGGTCGATCCCGCTCCCGTAGGTGTCGATCGGAAGCGGCGGATAGAGCCGGTCGTCATCTAGGGAGAAGAACGGGTCCACGAGCAGCC
>JAICJR010000207.1 GCA_025928345.1 Thermoleophilaceae bacterium
ATCGGCACCGCGTTGTAGCGGCGCGCGGCCTGCGCGTTCACGAGGTTGAGCGCGCCGATGTCCGGCTTGTAGATCGAGAGGTCGACGTGGTCGAGGCCGAAGCGCTCGGCGGTCGCGCGCGCGAGCTGCTCAGGGCTGAGCGCGCCGGACTGGAGCAGCACCTGCTCGGGCGTGCGGCCGCTGGACTTCGCCTCCTCCACGGCGGCCTGCACCCGCTCCTCGGCCGCGAAGCCGAGCTCGACGATCACGTCGGAGATGAAGCGCCCGCGCCCACCGCGCATGCGCGGGGGCGTCAGCCCGTTGCCGGGGTCGGGCGGAAGCTCGGCGGCAGCGGCTGCGGCGGCACCGTCGCCGCCTGGAACCGCCTGGAGGTGTGGAGCGTCTGGGCGGTCTGTCATCGAGTCACGTCCGCCACGTCCTGGCGGAGTGACCCGGCGTCGATGAAGCCCTCAAGGACCTGTGCCTGCTGATGGCGGTCGATGAGGACGATCGACGGAGCTTGGGAGACGTCTAGCCCCTCGACGACACGGCGGTAGTCCGCCAAGTTGGAGAGCTTGTCCATGAAGACAGCAACCCCGTGTCCAGCGCTTGCCTTGAGGGAGCGGACCGAATCGGCGGTGAGGGTGTCATCAGCGCCCTTAGCGCCGAAGTAGAGCACCACCACCTGCTTCTTGGCGAAGGCCTGTGCCACCTTCAGAGGGAGCCCCACCGACGCGCCCGCCTCCTGGCCGGCCGGTGTGTGCGCCTTGACGGGAGCGGACTTCTTCGCCGCGGTGTGCTTCACGGCCGCGTGCTTGACCGGCTTGGCCGGCGCCGCCACGGCGTGCTTGCCAGCCGGCTTGGCCCCTGCGTGCTTGGCCTGGGCCGGCTTGTGCACCGCCACGTGGGCGGGCACGGTTGTGGGAGCCGCGGCGTTGTTCGAGCTGCTGCCATGGTGCATGACCATGAACGTGGCAGCCACGAGCAGTGCTCCGAGGATCCCGAGGAGGGCTGGACGGGGGAGAGCCATCGCCCTGCATATCGGCAGGGCATGGACGGATGTTTAGGGCTATGGCGATGTGTCCAGACGTCATCTGGACGCTGCCGCCGCGCGCATCGCGTCGACCGGCGCGTCCAGGCCCGTCCAGCGTTCGAAGCTGAGCGCCCCCTGGCGGACGAGCACCTCGAGCCCGTCGACCGTTCGCGAGCCGGCGCGGGCGGCCCACTCGAGCAGAGGAGTGCGGCCGTTGGCGTAGACCAGATCGACGACGATGCGGGCCGGCTCGTCTAGCTGGAGGGCGGCCAGCGTCGCGGCTTCGTTGAGCGCAGGCTTCAGACCGACCGAGGTGGCGTTGACGAGCAGGTCGGAGGACGGAGGTCGGAGGACGGAGGTCACTCCGAGTTCTTCCGCCAGCTCGGTCGCTCGTTCCGGTGTTCGGTTCCACACGGACACCTCGCTTGCGCCTGCCTCCCGCAGCGCCCATGCCACTGCTCGGCCGGCTCCACCTGCGCCCAGTACGACCGCCTTGAGGCCGCGCACGTCTTCGCCCAGCGCCGCGATGAAGCCCGGCGCGTCCGTGTTGTGCGCCTCGATGCCGCCGCCATCGAGAAAAGTGAGGGTGTTGGCTGCTCCGATCGCGTCTGCCGACGGCGTCCGCTCGTCGGCCAGCTCGAGCGCCGCGCGCTTGTGGGGAATCGTGACGTTGGCCCCACGGAACCCGGATCCCGGCAGCGCGCGCACCGTTTCCGCAAACAGCGTCGGCGGCACGGGCAGCTTCACGTAGCGCCAGTCGAGCCCGAGGGCCTCGAATGCCGCGTTCTGCATCTCCGGCGAACGGCTGTGTCCGACGGGAAAGCCCAGGACCCCCGCGAGCGCTACTTGCACTTCTCAGGCGAGCGGCCGCCTCGCTGCTGCCGGGCCGCGTTGTAGCGGGCGCTGTCGCGCAGGAACTGGGCGTTGGTCGTCGCGAACACGTGCGCGCCGTTCCCGCACGGCTTGACCACGAAGAAGAGGTACTTCGTGTGCGCGGGATGAGCCGCGGCCTCAATAGACGCGAGGCCGGGGTTGCCGATCGGGCCCGGCGGCAGCCCCTGGTGGTTGCGCGTGTTGTACGGGCTCGGTGAGGCGAGTTGCGACACGCGCAGCGGCTTCGTCCAGTCGTTCAGCGCGTAGCGCAGCGTCGAGTCGATGCCGAGCGGGATGTGGTCGCGCAGCCGGTTGTAGATCACGGACGCGATCAGCGGCCGGTCCTTCGGCACCTCCGCCTCCCGCTCCACCATGGACGCGATCGTGAGCACGTCATACGGCGTGAGGTTCCTCCTGCGCGCGTACGAGAGGTTGATCTTCCCGAAGTTCTGCCGGAATGCCTGGAGCTGATCCTTCACGAGCGTGCGCACGGTTGCGCCCTTCTTGAGCTGATAGCTCGCCGGGAAGAGGAAGCCCTCGAGATTGCGCGCGTGCTTTGCCCCGTAGCGGCGCGGGTTGAGGTACGGCGAGCGCACCGTGGCGGCCATGTAGCTCCCCTTGAGTCCCTTCGTGAGCGGCACGATCTCGCCGCGCGAGCGCCCCTCCGGAATCGTCACCTGGACCACGTTCGGCGCCACGCCCTTCGTGAGCGCGTCGAGCGCTGCCGCGTAGCTCATGCCGCGCTTGAGGTGGTAGACGCCGGGCTTGAGGTCGCCGCTGCGCCCCGACAGCCGGGTGCGCAGCTCGAAGAAGAACGAGCTGGACACCACGCCGCGCTTCGAGAGGATGTCCCCGATCGTGCTCACGTTGGCGCCGCTCGGGACGCGCACCGTCACGCTGCCGGAGCCGCCGCTGCCCGTGAAGGGCTGGAAGAGCGAGATCAGGAACCACGCCGCGGCTACCACGACCACCAGGGCCAGGACCGCGATCACGCGCCGCGCCATCACGTTTCGCCCACGGGGCGGGCGCGGCTCGCGTGGCGGCCGCGGCTCGCGTTTCTGTACGTAGAGCCCATCGCCGTCGCGTCCCGCGCGTCGTGCCTCACGCTCCAGGCGGGCACGTTCGCGTTCTTCGTCCGAGCGTATTCCCTGCTCGCTCAAGTTGCCCGTCCGCTCGCCGCCAGGTAAGCCTCCAGAAGGTGCGCGGCCGCGCGTGAGTCGGCGTCGGCGCCGCCTCCCGTGCGTTCCGCCTGCCGTGTGGTGAGCCGCTCGTCGTGCAGCTCCACCGGCACCGAAAGGAGCTCACCGAGGCGAGCCGCGAACTCGCGCGTGGCGCGAGCCTGCTGTCCCTCCTCACCGGCGAGCGTGAGCGGAAGCCCGACCACCACGCGGTCGACCTGGCGGTCGCGCGCGAGGGCCGCAATGGCGGCCAGCCCGCGTCTCGAGCCGGGCCGCTCCACCGCCCCCATCGGAGTGGCGAGCGTGCCGGTCGGGTCGGAGATGGCGCAGCCGCAGCGGGCCTCGCCGAAGTCGAGCGCGAGTATTCGGCTCATCCCAGGGCGCGTTCTATCGCAAGTCGCGCCGCGGCGATCGCCTCGGGGAGCTTCTCGGGGTCGCGGCCGCCGGCCTGAGCCATGTTGTCGCGGCCTCCCCCGCCGCCACCGGCCACCTGCGCCGCCACGCGAACGACATCGCCCGCCTTGAGCCCGCGCTGCACCGCGGCGTCCGCGAAGTTCGCCACGAGGTGCACTCGTCCGTCCACCGCGGTGCCGAGCACCACCGCCGAGTCGCCGAGCGTCTGCTTCACGCGGTCCGACAGCTCAAGCAGCGCCTTCGCGTCCGGCGCTTCCACGGCCTCCGCGACCACGCGGATCCCGCCGATCTCGGTCGCGCCGCCCACGAGCGAGTCCGCCACCGCGCGGTCGTCCTGCCGCGGTAGCTGCTGGGCCTCGCGCAGCTGCTGCTGCAGCTTCTCCACGGCGGAGACCACGTCGTGCTCAGACACCTTCAGCATCGCCGCGAGCTCGGCAAGCTGGCGCGTGCGCGTGCGGAAAAGGTCGACCCCGCCGGGCCCCGTGACCGCCTCGACGCGCCGCACATTCGACGCGCTCGACGTTTCATTCGTCAGGTGGAAGAGCCCGATCTCCGCGGTGGTGGCCACGTGGGTGCCGCCGCAGAGCTCGCGCGACACCTCCTCGACCTCGACCATCCGCACGATGTCGCCGTACTTCTCGCCGAAGAGCGCCATCGCCCCAAGCCGCTCCGCCTCGTCGCGCGTTGTCTCCACCGCGCGCACCGGATGGCTCTGCAGGATCCACTCGTTCACCCGCTCCTCCACCGCCGCGAGCTGCGCATGCGTGAGACGCTCGCCGTGCGTGAAGTCGAAGCGCAGCTTGTCCGGGCCGACGTAGGAGCCGGCCTGGCGCACGTGGGTGCCGAGCTCTGAGCGCAGCGCCGCGTGCAGCAGGTGCGTGGCCGTGTGGTTCGCCATCGTGGCAAGGCGCGTGTCGCGGTCCACCAGCGCGCGCGCCGGCTCGCCGACTTCGAGATTGCCGTCGCTCAGCTCGAGCGCCACCGCCTGGTCGTCGCCCACGCGGAACACGCCCGCCACATTCGCGCGCCCGGATGGCGTCTCCACCACGCCGCTGTCCGACACCTGGCCGCCGCCCTCGGCGTAGAACGGGCTCTCCGGGAGCTTGGCCAGGAAGCGCCCGTTCTCGTGCTCGAGCGCGCCGATTGTGGTCTCCCACTCCGTGGCCTCGTAGCCCACGAAGCGGCTGTGGAAGCCGGCCGATCGTGCGAACGCGAGCACGCGCTCGTGCTTCTCGCCCCCGCCGCGGCGGCCGCCGGCGCGCGCCACCTGACGGGCGCGGTCCATCAGCTCCGCGAAGCCCTCGTCGTCGACGGACAGGCCCTCGTCGGCCAGCAGCTCCTTGGTGAGCTCGTACGGGAAGCCATATGTGTCATGCAGGCGAAAGGCCTCCTCCGCGTCCACCCACGAGGTCTCCTCGCGCTTGGCGCGCGCGACGACGTCGGCGAGCAGCCGCTCGCCCTGCTCGAGCGTGCGGCCGAAGCTCTCCTCCTCGGACGACGCCCACTTCATGATCGTGTCGCGCTGCGCGCGCAGCTCGGGATAGGCGTCGCCCATCACCTCGATCACGCTGTCGCAGAGCTGCTGGAGGAAGCGCTGCTCGATGCCGAGCTTGCGTCCCTGCTGCACGGCGCGCCGCATGATCCGCCGCAGCACGTAGCCGCGATCCTCGTTCGACGGCACCACGCCGTCGGCGAGCAGGAACGTCATGCCGCGGCCGTGGTCGGCGAGGATGCGCAGCGCGCGCGTGACCGGCTGGCTCTCCCCCATCTTGTGGCCGGAGAGCGACTCGCCGAGCTGC
>JAICJR010000057.1 GCA_025928345.1 Thermoleophilaceae bacterium
AGTGGGTAGCGGGTAGTTGTCAACCTACGCACTACGCGCTACCCACTAGGAAACTCGCGCTTTCTTGAGCGTGGGAAGCACCTTCTCTCCATACACCTGCACCGCACCCACCGGGTCCGCGCCCGAGTTGTTCATCAGCACGACCACATCGGCGCCGAGCTGCTCGATCTCGCGGATCTGCTCCAGGTGCTCCTCGGGATTCGACCCGAGGATGAACTGGTCGCGGAACTCGTCGTCCGAGTGCTTCTCGTCCGCGTGCTTGACCATCGCCTGCGGGTCGTGCCAGTCGTCTGAGTAGAACTCGTCGGGCATCGTGGCCTTGAACGGCTTCGCGCCCTCGAAGGCGGCGTCGTCGTCCTCAGCCCAGGAGAAGCCGGCCTGGAGGATGATCTTGCCGGGCTCGCGCCCCGCGTCCTCGACGGCCGACTTGTAGGCGTCGATCAGGTCCGGCACCGTCTCGGGATCGGCCAGCGTCCAGAGGCCGTCGCCGCGCCGAGCCGCCACGCCGGCGGCTTGCTCCCCGAACGCCGACACGTAGATCGGCGGCCGGCGTCCCGGGTTGGTGTGCAGGTACGCCTGCTTCATCGGGAAGTGCCCGAACGTGTCGAGCCGCTCTCCGTCGAACAGGCGCGTGATGATCTCGAGCGCCTCCTCGAGCCGCTCGATCTGCTCGCCCACCTCGGGCCAGTCCATGCCGAGCGGCGACTCGTTGAGCGACTCGCCCGAGCCCGCACCGATGAACGTCCTGCCGGGATACATCTCCTCGAGCGTGGCCCACGCCTGCGCGACGAGCGCCGGGTGGTAGCGGCCGCCGATCGGCGGCGTGACGGCGGTGCCCACCGGCACCCGCTGGGTCGCCTGCGCAACCGAGCCGAGCCACACCCAAGCCATGCCGGACTCTCCCGGCTCCCACCAGGGCTGGAAATGGTCGCTGCACGCGATCGCGTCGAAGCCCGCGCGCTCGGCCTCCACGGCCTGCTGGAGCAGGCTGCTCGGCTTGAACTGTTCGTGAGCAGCGCTGAACCAATGCTGGATCTCAGACATGGTGGGCGTTTACCCGAACGTCAACGCGGTACTCCAACAACGATCGAAACTTCGGAATACAGGAGATGAGATGGGCAAGCTAGACGGAAAGAAGATCGCCTTCATCGCCGCTGACGGCGTTGAGCAGGTGGAGCTCACCGAGCCCTGGAAGGCCGTTGAGGAGGCCGGTGGCAAGCCCGAGCTGATCTCGATCGAGAGCGGCGAGATCCAGGGCTTCAACCACCTCGACAAGGGCGACACCTTCAAGGTCGACCACGCCATCGACGAGGTGAGCCCGGATGACTACGACAACGTGGTGCTGCCGGGCGGCGTCGCCAACCCCGACTTCCTGCGCGGGAACGAGAAGGTCGTGAGCTTCATCCGCGACTTCTTCGAGAAGGGGAAGCCCGTCGCGGCGATCTGCCACGGCCCGTGGACGCTCGTCGAGGCCGGCGTTGTCGACGGTCTGACGCTGACGTCATGGCCGACCCTGAAGACCGACATCGAGAACGCGGGCGGCCACTGGGTGGACGAGGAAGTGCACGTCGACAAGGGCCTCGTCACGAGCCGCAAGCCGGACGACCTCAAGGCGTTCAACGCCAAGCTCGTCGAAGAGTTCTGCGAGGGCAAGCACGAGGAGCTCGCTTCCGCGACTCAGAGCTAGTCACCAGTCACTAGTCACCAGTCACTAGGGCGGTCCTTCGGGGCCGCCCTTTTCGTTCTCCACTTGCACGGGTAAGTAGCTTTTAACCGAGAGGAGGGGCGAGTGGCCGAGATTCAGCTCAAGGATGTGACCAAGCGCTACCCCGACGGCACCGAGGCCGTCAAGCGCATGAACCTCGACATCCAGGACGGCGAGTTCATGATCCTCGTCGGGCCTTCCGGGTGCGGGAAGTCGACGGCTCTGCGGATGATCGCCGGTCTCGAGGACATCAGCGAGGGCGAGCTTCTGATCGGCGGCGAGCGCGTGAACGAGCTCGCCCCGCGCGATCGCGACATCGCGATGGTCTTCCAGAACTACGCGCTCTACCCGCACATGACCGTGCGAGAGAACATGGGCTTCGCGCTCAAGCTCGCGAAGGAGGACAAGGCGGAGACCAACCGGCGCGTGGAGGAGGCCGCTGAGATCCTCGACCTCACCGAGCATCTCGACCGCAAGCCGGCCAACCTCTCAGGCGGCCAGCGCCAGCGTGTGGCGATGGGGCGCGCGATCGTGCGCAACCCGGCCGCGTTCCTGATGGACGAGCCTCTCTCGAACCTCGACGCCAAGCTGCGGGTGCAGATGCGCGCGGAGGTGTCCCGCCTCCAAGACCGTCTCGGCACGACCACCATTTACGTCACCCACGACCAGACCGAGGCGATGACGCTCGGCGACCGTGTGGCCGTGATGCGGCTCGGCATCGTGCAGCAGGTGGGCCGGCCGCAGGAGCTGTACGACCAGCCGCGCAACCTCTTCGTGGCCGGCTTCATCGGCTCCCCGGCGATGAACTTCGTGCCGGGCCACGTGGAGAACGGGCACGTGAAGCTGCCAACCCTCGACGTGCCGGTTCCGGAGCACCTCCGCAGCGAGCTGTCCGATGGACGAACGGTGATCGTCGGCTTCCGGCCGGAGCACATCGAGGATCCCGCCTTGGTGGAGAAGTCGCGGCACGCGGGCGTGACGTTCCGCACCACGATCGACCTGCTCGAGTCGATGGGCTCAGAGCTGTACGCGCACTTCAAGGTCGGCGGCACCATCGAGTCCGACGAGTTGCGCGAGCTGGCGGAGGACGCCGGCGCCGGCGAGCTTCCGCGCGCGGCCGGCGAGGAGGGACGCGCCGTCGCCCGCCTGAGCCCGGACTCGCAGGTTCGCGTCGGGCGCGAGACGGAGCTGTGGCTCGAGACGGACAAGCTCCAGTACTTCGACCCGGAGACCGGCCGCTCACTCGCGGTGAAGGAGCAGGAGCCGGTCCCCGCTTAGCGGGGCCTGCCGTCCCACTCGTTTTCGAGGGCCCAGCGCGCGCCCACGGTCCAGGCCTGGATCTGGTTGGCGATCGGGATCCGCTGCGGCCCTTCGTCGGTGACGGCATAAAGCTCGGGCGCGCTGCCGAGGCGATCGAGCGCGTTCAGCACTCCCGTGCGCACCCGCTCCGCCTCGTCGTCGAAGCCGGCGGCGCGCAGGCCGCCCCAGCCGAACCATGAGTCGAAGGGCCAGACGGCGCCGCGGTGATAGGCGTCGGCGCGGAATTGCGGATGGGCTGAGGAGAGCGTGCGCAGGCCGAATTCGGTCAGGACATCTGGTTGCGAAAGGCGTATTGCGTAGGGAGTAAGGAGGTCGGGCGGGAGCGCGTCTGCCCAAAGCAGCCAGCCGAGCTGCGAGCCGGCGCCCTGTACGTCTTTGTTGCTGCCGTTTACGGCCATGGTGTCCGGGGTGAACGACTGAGCAATAACGGCAACAGTCTCGGCCGCCAGCTCGTCCCAGTGGGCCTCGCCTGACAGACGAGCCACCGCTCGCAACGCCGCCACTGCCACGGCCTGCGTATCTGCATCGGCCACGGGCGGCTCCGGCACGCTGCCGTCCGTCTCGAGGATCCCGCCGCCGTACGCGGCATGCGGCCCGGTGGTGTCTCGCCATCCCTGCTGTATGAGCCCGCCCGAGGCCTCCCGCGGGCCCCAGCGCACGAGCCCGCCGCCGCGCTCCAAAGCACCCTCCAGCCAGCCGGCCGCCGCGCGCCACGCGTCCGCGAGCTCCGCCTTCAACTCATCGTCGCCGAGCGCAGCGAGCACCACGAGAAACCAGGACGTCCCGTCCGCCGAGCCGTAGTAGCGCAGCTCGCCGTCGCGCACCGGCCAGCCCATGTCGAGGAAGCGCTGCTCGGCCTGAGGCCGGTACTCGTGCACGATCTTCCCGGGCTCCTCGTCTGTCTCCGGGTCGTCGCGCGTGGACTGCAGCGCGGCGAGCGCGCGCAGCGTCGCGCGTGCCACGTCGGGCCGCTCCGGCAGCAGCTGCAGCGACGTGATCAGCGAATCGCGCCCGAACAGCGCGCGGAAGCGGCCGGGATCGTCGGCGTCGGTGGGCTCGGACGACGCGTACGGCCAGCCCTCTGGAGAGAGCACGCGGTCGAGGTCGCGAACGCTCAACCCTTGACGGCGCCCGCGGTGAGCCCCGCCACGATCCGCTTCTGGAAGATGATCACGAGCACGATCAGCGGAACCGTGATCGTCACCGTGGCCGCGGCGATGGTGCCGAGCGGGATCTGGAACTGCTGGCTGCCGGTGAAGAATGCGATCGCCGCGGACACAGGCCGCCTGTTCGCCGAGCTCGTCAGCGTGATCGACAGCAGGAACTCGTTCCACGCGAAGATGAACGCGAGCAGCCCGGCCGTGACGAGCCCGGGCGCGGCAAGCGGAATCACGATCTTGCGGAACGCCTGGAAGCGCGTGGCGCCGTCAACGAGCGCCGCCTCCTCGAGATCCTTCGGGATCTCTTGGAAGAACGACGTGAGGATGTAGATCGTGAGCGGCAGGATGAACGTGAGGAACGGCAGGATCAGCCCGAGGTACGTGTTGTAGAGCCGGATGCCGAAGAGCCCGCTGGTCCAGATCTTGAACAGCGGCGCGGCGATCGCGATCGGCGGGAACGTGGTGGTCGAGAGGATCAGCGCGAGGATCAGGAACTTGAACTTGAAGCGCAGCCGCGCGAGCGCGTAGGCGGCGAACGAGCCGATCGTAAGCGCGATCAATGTCGATCCACCCGCCACGATCGCGCTCGTCCTGAGCGCGGTCGTGAAGTCCGAGTTCTTGAAGATCGAGGTGTAGTTATCGAGCGACGGATGGTGCGGGAAGACGTGACCGGTGGACAGCTCGCCACCCGTCTTCAGCGACGTGTTGATCATCCAGTAGAACGGGAAGAGGCAGAACAGGATGGTGAGCACCACCCCGAGCCAGAGCAGGATCCGGCTCGCGGCACTCGGCCTCTGACCCGACGTTCCCACGCGTTCGCTCGCTCCCAGGCGAGCGCGCCATGTACGCGGTTGGGCGACGGTCTGAGTGCTCATGTGTCCTCCGCGAGTGCGCGGATGTTGCCGCCCACGAGCCGGATGTACAGGAACGAGACGGCCATCACGATGATGAACGTGAGCACCGCGAGGGACGAGCCGGGGCCGATCAGCCGGTTCTGCGTGAGCTGCTGGTACGCGTAGAGCGACAGGGTGGTCGTCCCGTTCGACCCCTGCGTGAGCACGAATGGGAGGTCGAAGATCCGCAGCGCGTCAAGCGTGCGGAAGATCAGCGCTACGAGGATCGCCGGCCGCAAGAGCGGCAGCGTGATGCTCACGAAGCGCTGCCAGACGGTGGCGCCGTCCACCTTCGCGGCCTCGTACACGTCGTCGGGAATCACCTGCAGTCCGGCGAGCAGAAGAAGCGCCATGAACGGCGCGGTCTTCCACACGTCGGCGAAGATCATCACGGCCATCGCGTAGCCGTTCTGGCCGAGCCAGACTGTGTGCCCGCCGGGCAGATGCAGGGCCTGGAGGACCTGGTTGGCGAAGCCGAGGTCGGCGTCGAAGATGGTCTTCCACATCATCGCCGTGCCGACGGTGAGCACGGCCCACGGCACGAGCACGACCGCGCGCAGCACGGAGCGCCCCCGGAAGGCCGCGTGCATCAGCAGCGCCATCGCGAGCCCGATCACCAGCTCGAGCGTGACCGAGATGGCGGTGAAGATGAACGTGATCTTCACCGAGCTCCAGAATGCCGAGGACGTGATCGCGTCCCGGAAGTTGTCGAGTCCCACCCAGCGCGACAGGCCCGGGTGAATGAGGCTGTATTGGTGGAGCGAAAGCCAGATCGCGTAGCAGATCGGATACGCCGCCACGAGCGCGATCACGATCAGCGACGGCGAGACCAGGTACGCGGCGAGCCGCCGCTCCGATATTTCGGAGCGGCGGCGCCGCGGCCTGGCTGCAACGGTTGCCTGAGCTGCGCTCACGCTGTGCCTAGAACGTCTGCAATGCCTTGTTGATCTGGCTCTGTGCCTTACTCAGCGCGCTCTTCGCGGACGTGCCGTTCCAAAGCGCCGAGTAGACATTGTTGTAGATCGCCTGGCTGATCTGCGGATAGACCGGCGACACGGGACGTGACTTGCCCTGCTGCACCGCGGTGAGCAACTGCGGAGCGAAGGGCTGCGCCTTCTTCACGGCCGCGTCGTTGTAGGTCTGGGTGAGCACCGCCGGCAGCGACGACTTGATGAAGAACTTCTTCTGCGCCGCGGGCGCGGTGGCGAAGTTGATGAAGCTGAGTGCTCCACCTGGGTTCTTCGAGTAGGTCGAGATGCCGAGGTTGTAGCCGCCGAGAATGCTCGCGGCGCTACCGCCCTCCCACTTGGGCAGCGGCTCGATGCCGAAATGCACGCCCGCCTGCTTTGCCAGCGCGTACACGTACGGCCAGTTGCGCAGAAGCGCGACCTTGCCGGACTGGAACGCGTTGCGCGACTCCTCCTCCATCCACGTGCTCGCGGACTTCGGAACGGCGCCGTTCTTGATGCCCTGCTGCATGAACGAGAGCACCTGCTGCGCCTGCGGCGAGTCGATCGTGGCCTTCTTGCCGTCGTTCGACAGCACCGAGCCACCGTTCGAGTAGAGCAGCTCGAGGAAGTCCACGGTCAGGCCCTCATAGCGAGCGCCCTGGAAGCCGAGGCCGCCGCTGGTCTTCGCCACCTGGTAGGTCTGCTGCCAGGTGGTCGGCGGGGTCTTGACCTTGGTCTTGTTGTAGTAGAGGAAGCCGGCGTTGGTGTTGAACGGGACGGCCCAGAACTTGTTGTTGATGTCGGCCGTCTGGAGGGTGCTCGGGATGAACTCGCTCTTCCGCGCCTGAATCGCCGGCGTGACGTCGCGCAGCCAGCCCTGTGCGGCGAACTCCGCCGTCCAGGTCACGTCCATGCCGAGCACGTCGCACTCGGGCGACTTGGCCTGCTCGCGCTGGGTGAGCTGCGAGTGCTGCTGGTCTGCCGAGGTCGGCAGCTCGAGCAGCTTCACGTGCGCCTTCCCCTGTGCGTTGTAGAGCTTCACGACCTGGCTGAAAGCGCCCGTCGTGTCCTTGCCGATGCACCACGTCACGTTGCCCTTGGCGTTTTGCGCCATGTTGGGCGTGACCGTCTTGCCGTTGCTGCTCACACCGGCGACGGTGTTGCCGGTGCTGCCGCCGCCTGAGCTGCCGCAACCGGCGGCAACCGCGGCGCACGCAAGGATCGCCCCTGCACTTGCGAGCTTCCTATTCACGATGTTCCTCCTCCGGGCGGGGCGCAGGATGGAACGCGCCCCCTTGGGGTCACACGAGAGTTCTGTCCGTCCCATACCCGGCCTACCGGTGTGCGAATCGCGCACATTCATTAAGCGCGGGTTGCCTTGTCCGGTCGAGTACCGTGCGCCTCCCCATGTCGCGCTGCTTCGTGACCCGCAGGTTGCCGGGCGATGCCCTTCAGCGGCTGGGCCTGGAGCACGAGGTGGACGTCTGGGAGGAGGCGCAACCGCCGTCGCGAGCCGAGCTGCTCGAGCGCGCGCGAGATGCGGATGCGCTGCTGCCTCAGCTCACCGAGAAGGTGGACGTCGAGCTGCTCGACTCCTGCCCGCGGCTCGTGGCGGTGGCTGATTACTCGGTCGGCTTCGACAACGTCGATCTCGCGGCCGCGACCGAGCGCGGGATTCCGGTGGGGAACACGCCCGGCGTGCTCACGGAGGCCACCGCGGATCTCACCTGGGCGCTGATGCTGAGCGCCGCGCGGCGGCTGCCGGAGGCTGAGAAGGACGTGCGCACCGGCACCTGGGGCTGGGAGCCGTCGTTTTTGCTCGGCCACGACATGCAGGGGGCGACGCTCGGGATCGTCGGGATGGGGCGAATCGGGTCCGCGGTCGCGCGGCGCGCCTCCGGCTTCGGCATGGAGGTGATCCACAACTCGCGAGGCGGCGCCGGCGTGTCGCTCGACGAGCTGCTCGAGCGCTCCGACTTCGTTTCCCTCCATGCGCCGCTCACCCCCGAGACGCGCGGCATGATCGGCGAGCCGCAGCTCCGCCGCATGAAGCCGACGGCGATCCTGGTGAACACCGCGCGCGGGCCGCTCGTCGATACCGACGCGCTGGTGCGGGCGCTCCAGGAGGGCTGGATCGCGGGCGCCGGCCTCGACGTGACAGACCCCGAGCCGCTGCCACGGGATCACCCCTTGCTGAGCTGCCGCGGGCTCGCCATCGCGCCGCACATCGGCTCGGCCACGCACGCCGCGCGGGAGGGCATGGCCGATCTGGCGGTCGACAACCTGCTGGCCGCGCTGCGCGGAGAGCGGATGCCTCACTGCGTGAACCCGGAGGTCTACGAGCGCGGGACGCGGCCTATTCGCCCAGCACCTTGATGATCAGCCGCTTGTCGCGCTGGCCGTCGAACTCGCAGTAGAACACCGCCTGCCACGGCCCGAGGTCGAGGCGGCCGTCCGTGATCGGAAGGATCACCTGGTGGTGCACCAGCATGTTCTTCAGGTGGGCGTCGCCGTTGTCCTCGCCGCCGCGGTGGTGGCGGTAGTCGCCGCCCTCCGGCAGGAGCTCGGCTGCCACCTCGTTCGGCGGCTCCTGCCAGCTCGCGGGCGCGATCTTGTCGAGCCACTCGAGAGCGTCGGCCTGGATGCCGGGCTCGTCGTCGTTCACCCACACGCCGGCCGTGATGTGCATCGCGGACACGAGCACCATCCCCTCGCTCACACCTGACTCCTCCACTGCATGCTCCACGTCCTCGGTGATGCGGACGAACTCGCGGCGGCGGTCGGTGTGAAAAGTTCGATAGACCGTATGGCTCTTCAATGGCTTCTCCTGTTTCGAACGCGCACATGATCGCCTCATGAACCTCGGCCTGGCCGGCAAGGCGTGTGTGGTGAACGGTGGGAGCCGCGGGATCGGGCTCGCGACGGCGCGGATGTTGTGCGAGGAGAAGGCGAAGGTACTGCTCGTCGCGCGCGGCGAGGAGGGCCTGCGCGCGGCGGCGGAGGAGTGCCCGGGCTCGGAGTGGCTGGCGCTCGACGCCACCGATCCAGATGCCGGCGAGCGGATCGTCTCGGAGTGCGAGCGGCGGTTCGGCTCGTTTGACGTGCTGGTGAACAACTCGGGCACGAGCTCGGTTACACCGCTCGAGGACCTCACCGACGACGACTGGGAAGAACAGTGGCGGCTGAACGTGATGGGGCCGATGCGGCTGATGCGTGCGGTGGCGCCGCGGATGGCGGAGCGCGGGTTCGGCCGCATCGTGAACGTGGTTTCGTCCTCAGGCAAGCGGCCTACCGGTACGAACATGGCGTACTCGGTGGGCAAGGCCGCGCAGCTCTCTCTGTCGCGCGCTTTCGCCGACCTCTACGCGTCGAAGGGCGTGCTGGTGAACGCGGTGGCCCCGGGTCCGGTCTCCACCGATCTGTGGATGGGCGAGGGCGGGATGCTCGACCAGCTCGCCAAGCTGCGCGGGGTGTCGCGCGAGGAGGCGCTAGAGGCGCAGAGCTCGCGCGTGCCGATCAACCGCTATGCGACCGAGGATGAGATCGCGTCCGTGATCGTCTTTCTCTGCTCCGAGCGGGCGTCGTATGTGGCGGGGGCCGCGTGGTCCGTGGACGGCGGCACCGTCCAGGTGATCATCTGAGCGAGCGCCGCCGCCGCGCCCTGATGGCGCTGCTCTTCTTCCCGCGCGGCGGTTCGTCGCAGGTGGCCCGCTACATGGCGCGGGCGCTGCCGGAGTCCGGCTGGGATGTGACGCTCGTGTCGGGCTCGCTCGGCGCGGACGGCGACGCCACTAACGCCGCCGCCTTCTTCTCTGGCATCGACGTGCACGCGCTCGACTACACGGCTGCGCGCGAAGCGCCCGATCCGCTGCTGGCCGATCCGCCGTTTCACCCCTCTTACGAGGACAGGCCGGGCGCGCCGGACCGCGTGTTCGCCCGGGTGGACGATGACGCGTACGAGCACCTCGTATCCACCTGGGAGCGCGAGCTGCGCGACGCGGGCGCGGCGGAGTGCGACCTGCTGCACCTCCATCACCTCACCCCGATCAACGAGGCGGCGGCGCGGGCGTTCCCCGATAAACCGGTCGTCGGGCACCTGCACGGCACCGAGGTGCTGATGCTGAACGAGATCGCGGCTGGGCCGCCCGAGGGTTGGGAGCACGCGGAGGTGTGGGCGGACCGGATGCGCGGCTGGGCGCAGCGCTGCGAGCGGCTGCTCGTGCTCTCGGCCGATGCCGCGGAGCGCGCTCCGGCACTGCTGGGCGTGGACCCGGCGCGCGTGGTGCCGGCGCCCAACGGCTTCGACCCCAAGCTGTTCGACCGCCGGCCGCTGCGCGGCGAGGAGCGCCTGCGGCTCTGGCGCCGCTGGCTCGTGGAGGAGCCGCGCGGCTGGGACGAGAGCGGCGAGCCCGGCAGCGTGTCGTACACGGAGCAGGACCTGAAGGCGTTCGCCGACGACGCGCCAGTGATGCTCTACGTGGGCCGCTACACGGAGGTGAAGCGCATCCCGCTCCTGATCCGCGCGTACGCGCGCGCGCGTGAGCGGTTCAGCCGCCCCGCGCCGCTCGTGATCCTCGGCGGGCATCCCGGGGAGTGGGAGGGCGAGCACCCGCTGAGCGTGATCCGCCAGAGCGGGGCGCGCGACGTCTTCCTCGCCGGCTGGCACAGCCACGACGGCGAGCTCCCGCAGGGCATGAACGCGTCGGGCGTGGTGGTGCTGCCGTCGGTGCACGAGCAGTTCGGTCAGGTGCTCGTGGAGGGGATGGCCTGCGGGCTGCCGGCGCTCGCTGTGAACGCGCACGGGCCGGCGACGATCGTGGAGCCGGGCGAGACGGGCTGGCTCGTGGCGCCCGACGATGAGGACGCGATGTGCGAGGCCCTGGTGGAGGCGGTGAACGACGACACCGCGCGTAGGCGAATGGGAGAGACGGCGTATGAGCGCTCGCGGGAGCGCTATTCCTGGCCCGCTCTGGCGGAGCGGATCGCTCGCGTGTACGACGAGGTCGTCGGCTAGGGCTTCTATCTTCGACGGCGTTCTGGCCGAAATCGCCTACACAGTCCGCCGCTCAGACCGCGCCCGCCATGCCCGCATCGTCGTGGATGCGAATGGTGTGGAAGTGGTGGTGCCGCGCCGCATGGCGCTGCGGCACGTGGAGCCGTTCGTGCAGGAGAAGTCGCGCTGGATCGAGCGCACGCTGCGCCGCTTCCGCGAGGCGGAGGAGGCTCTGCCGGCGCCCGAGCTCGAGCACGGCGGCAGCGTGCCGTATCTGGGCGCCGAGCTGTTCCTGCGCGTGTCCGTGGAGCCGGGGAGGGTGCGCGACCACGTGGCGCGACGCGGCGACGTGCTGCGCGTGAAGGTGGGCCGCCGCGGCCCGGACGCCGTGCGCGAGGCGCTCGAGCGCTGGTACCGCAAGCGCGCACGCGTGGAGGTGGCCGCGCGGCTCGACGCCGCCGTCCGCCGCGCCGGCACCCGCTACACGCGCCTCACGATCCGCTCGCAGCGCACCCGCTGGGCCAGCTGCTCGTCCAATGGCGCGATGAGCTTCAACTGGCGCCTGCTGCTCGCGCCCGAGCCGATCCTCGACTACGTGGTCGAGCACGAGGTCGCCCATCTTGAGGTGCTCGATCACTCGCCGCGCTTCTGGCGGCTGCTGGGCTCCCGCTGCCCGGAGTACCGCGAGCACGAGCGCTGGCTCAAGCGCCACGGCGCGGCGCTGCGGCTGTAGTCATGCGCACCATCGGCAGGGGTCTTGTCCGCTTCCTCCGCATCTACGCGGCGTACTTCCTGCTCGTCACGGCCGTCGTGGTCGTGGGCTACGGCGTCGACGTCGGCGGTGTGGGCACGATCGTGCTGTGCCTGCTGATCGCGGTGGTCTTGCTCTACCTCGCCGCGCGCGCGGGCGGCGTACGCTGGCCGAAGCGATGACGGTCCTGCAAGCAGTCACCATCGGCCACGGCTCCGCATGGGAGCAGTCGAAGCCGCTCGAGGAACAAGAGATGTGGCCCGAGCACGCCGACCTCATGGACGCGCTCGTGGAGGAGGGCCTGATCGTGCTTGGCGGTCCGATCGGCGACGGCCACACTGTGCTGCTCGTGTTCGACGCCGAACCCGACACGATCCGCGAACGGCTCGCCACCGATCCCTGGCACGAACGCGACTTGCTCTACATCGAGCAGATCGAGCCCTGGCAAATCCGCCTTGATGGACGGCACTAGGCACTAGGCACTAGGCACTCGAACTCAGTCCCAGCGGAAATACCGCACCGTTAAGAACAACCCGACCACGGCCCAGCCGGCCACCACCGCGAGCGCGGTGAGGTTGTCGCCAAGGCCCTGCCCGCTGACGATCGCCCCGTGCAGGCCGTCGATCACGTGCTTGAGCGGCAGCGACACCGCTATCGCCTTGAACACGAGCGGCAGCGATTTCGTGGAGTAGAAGACGCCGGAGATGAAGATCACCGGCAGGAACACGGCGTTCACGTACGCGGCCGCGGCGTCGAAGTTCGGGATCACGTGCGCGAACGCGATGCCGAGCGACCCGAACGCGATCACACCGAGCACCACGAACAGCACGAGCTCGAAATAGCTGTGCGGCCACGACACGTCGTAGAAGACGTGCCCGATGACGATGATCAGCGCCACCTGCACGATGGCGTTGGCCACCGCACTCCCGATCACGCCGCCGAAGTAGGCGATCGGCGGCATCGGCGTGCCGCGGATGCGCTTGAGGATCCCCTGCTCGCGGTTGAACACGAACGTGTAGGTGAGCGCGGTGAAGGTCGTGCCGAGCACGGACATCCCCGCGATCCCCGGGATGAGGATGTCCAGCTCCTTGCGGTCGGCGCCGAACACCGACGCGATCATGATCAGGAACAGGAACGGCAGCGTGAAGTTGAAGAACGCGGCGCTCGGGTTGCGCCAGAACATCTTGCGCTCGAAGCGGAACTGCCTCCAGGTGAGCACCGCGGTGCTCATTCGGCCTCTGCCTCCTCGTGCTGTTCGGCGGTGAGCTCGAGGTAGACCTCCTCGAGCGTGGGCCGGCTCACGCTGAGGCCCTCGAGCCGCTCACCGCGCTGGAGTGCCTCGCCGGTGAGCCTGTGGAGCAGCTCGGTGGGGTCCTCGGTCTCCATCTCCACTCGAGTGCCGTTCTGCTGGTAGCTCACGCGGTAGCTGCGCGGGCGGTTGGTCAGCTCGGAGGGCGGCCCCTCGGCCACGATCAGCCCCTCCTTCACGATCGCCACGCGGTCGGACAGCGCCTGCGCCTCATCCAGGTAGTGGGTGGTGAGAAGGATCGTCTTGCCGAGCCCGCGCAGCGAGCGGATCACGTCCCAGGCGGCACGGCGCGCGGCGGGGTCGAAGCCGGTGGTGGGCTCGTCGAGGAAGATCAGGTCGGGGTCGCCGACGAGCGCGAGCGCCAGGTCGAGCCGCCGCTGCTGGCCGCCCGAGAGCTGACCGGTTCGCGTGTCGCCCTTCCCCTCTAGACCCACCAAAGCGATCGTCTCGTCCGGGTCCCGCGGGCGCGGGTAGGCGGCGCCGAAGTGCTCCACCGCCTCGCGCACGGTCGCGCGCGGGTAGAAGCCCGAGCTCTGGAGCACAATGCCCACGCGCTCGCGCAAACCGCGGTCGCGGTCGGCCGGGTCGTAGCCCAGCACGACCACCTCGCCGGCGGTCCGTTCGCGGTAGCCCTCGAGGATCTCAACGGTGGTGGTCTTGCCCGCTCCATTGGGGCCGAGCAGCCCGAAAACCTCGCCGCGCCTGACCGAGAACGACACCCCGCGCACCGCCTCGAGCTCGCCGTAGCTCTTGCGAAGGTCGTTCACCTCGATCGCTAATTCCGTCACGGCGTGGACTATGGCAAGCTGGGCGCCGTTGGCCTACGCCTGCATTGACGTCGGCAGCAACACCACACGCCTGCTGGTGGCGGAGCTGAGGGACGGCAGGCTGCGAGAACTGGCCGCTCAGCGGGCATTCACGAGGCTCGGCCGCTGCGTGCTCGAGGAGGGCGCGCTCACAGCGGGGAAGCTCGCCGAGTGCGCCGCCGTGGTGGCCTCGCAGGCTCAGCTCGCGCGCGACCTGGGCGTGCTCGCGATCGACGTCGTGGGCACGGCCGTGGTGCGGGACGCGCCAAACCGCGCCGAGCTGGAGGCGGCGGTGGAGAAAGCGGCGGGCGTGCCGATGCGGGTGCTGAGCGGGGAGGAGGAGGCGCGGCTGGCGTTCACGGGAGTGCTGGGAACGCTCAGCGGTGCCGCCGACGGGCGTATTGCCGTGGTGGATGTGGGTGGCTGGTCCACCGAGGTGGTGCTCGGAACGCGCGCCGCGGGCGTGTCCTGGAGCGAGTCGTTCAGGCTCGGCTCGGGGCTCCTCGCCGACGTGTACTTCCACGCGGATCCGCCGGACAGGCGCGAGCTCGCCGCGGTCACGGCGCACGTGAGCGAGGTGCTCGAGCCGCTCGACCTGCCACGGCCCGACCGGGCGCTCGCGGTGGGAGGCAGCGCGACGTCGGTGCGCCGCATCGTCGGGCGAGAGCTCAGCCGGCACGCGCTCGAGCGCTCGCTCGAGCTCCTATCCCGCTCGTCCTGCGACGAGGTGGCGGCGCGGATCGACCTTCACCCGGAGCGGGTGCGCCTGATGCCCGCCGGCATCGCGATCATGCACGAGCTCGCGCGCCGGCTCGACGTCGAGCTCGAGCTCGGAAACGGCGGCCTGCGCGAGGGCGTGGTGCTCGAGCTGGCGGCGCGGACCGGCGAACTTCAGCGCTAGCCTGCTCAAGGTGGGAGCGCCAATGGGCGATGTGACTCACAACATGGAGGGAGTGCAGATCTCACAGCGCCGGGTTCCGCTGTTTGGCCGCATGCCCGTGCTCATCGGGGTGATGGTCGTGGTGGCCGCTGCCGGGGTCGCTCTGGTGCTCGCGCTTACGGGCGGTGGAGGGGCGAGCGGCGGTCGCGCGGCGGCAGGCCACAAGGCCAAGGCGCCGGCCGGCGAGATCGACCTCACCGCGCTCAGTCCCCAGCAGCTTCGTCCGGTGAGCGCGCACGTCGACAAGTCGAGCGTGCGGCTGCACCCGCAGGTCGTGCACGTGACAGGCGTGGGCACTGACGGCTTTACGAGCCCGTCGGCCGACGCCGAGCCATCGTCGTCGAGCAGCAGCGCCCGCGCGGCATCCGACGCGGAGATCGAGCGCGAGCTTGCCGCTTTCAAGCACGACCTTCGCTCCGCTTCAGGCGTGCCGGTGGGGCAGAGCGCGGGCGTGCAGGCGGACGGCACCGCGGTCGCGCCGCTCGAGGCGCCGAGCGTGGTGGCCGCCGTGATTCAGGCCGGCAACGCGATCGCGCGCACGCCGTACAAGTGGGGCGGGGGCCACGGCGCGTGGGCCGACACCGGCTACGACTGCTCGGGCTCAGTTTCCTTCGCGCTCGCGGGTGCCGGGCTGCTCAACACGCCGCTCGACTCCACCGGCTTCGAGCACTGGGGCAGCGCCGGCCCCGGCCGCTGGATCACCGTCTACGCGAACTCTGTGCACGCCTTCATGGTCGTGGCCGGGCTGCGCTTCGATACCGGCGGGCTGACCGGTCCCAAGGGAACGCGCTGGCAGCCCACGATGCGCTCCACCGCGGGCTTCGTCGCTCGACACCCGCCAGGACTTTAAGCGCCCGCGCCCGCTCCGCCGCGGCCCTCGCCGGCGGCAAAACGCGCCGCGCCGCGCTGCGCGATCTCGTGGAGGGCGAGCCCGTTGCGGGCTTCCATCTCGAGCCCCTGCTCGAACGGCATGCCTATGCCCTCGATAGCGGCTAGGCGGTCCGCGAGCATCGTCTCCTGGGGGAACGAGGCGAGGCCCTCGGCCAGCTCGAGCGCGCGCTCCAGATGCCGCCCGGCGGGGACGAGCTCGGTGATCAGTCCCATCTCGCGAGCCTCGTCAGCGGGGATCAGCCGGCCGGTGAGGATGATGTCGAGCGCGCGGCCGAGGCCGACGATGCGCGGCAGCCGCTGCGTCCCGCCGTCCACGAGCGGAACTCCCCAGCGGCGCTCGGGGAAGCCGAGCACCGATCCCTCGGCGGCGATCCGCAGGTCACACCAGAGGGCGAGCTCGAGACCACCCGCCAGGCACCAGCCGGAGATGGCAGCGATCGTGGGCTTGGTGGCTATTCGCCGAGTGAAGCCGAGCGGGCCGCCCGAGGCGGCGAGGCGCGGGCCGAGCGTGTCGATCGCCTTGAGGTCGGCGCCGGCGCAGAACGCCACGCCGCCCGCGCCCGTGAGGATGAGCACGCGCGCCTCGTCGTCGGACTCGAAGCGGTCGTACCCCTCGGCGAGCAGGTCGGCGGTGGGGCCGTCGACCGCGTTGCGGCGCTCCGGCCGCTCGATCGTGAGCACGGCGGCGGCGCCGACGCGCTCGTAGGTCACCGGATCCTGCGCCATAGCGGCGGCCGCCGGGGGACGGCTACCAGCCGGCGAGCTGCCGGCGCTGCGCGGCCTTCTTCTCTTCCTTGCGCCTGTCGAGCGCGCCCTGCAGCGCGCTGGCGAGGATCACGAAGAGCGTGAAGCCGACCACCAGGCCGAGCCCGATGAAGGCCACGACCTTGTCGTTGGTCTCTCCGTAGAGACCCTGCCCGTCGTCGCTCGCGAACGCGCTGGCGGCGAACACCAGGCTGGCGAGCGTGAAAAGCGCGCTTGTCGCGAGAACGCGGAGTCGCATCGCGCGGAACCTTACCGGGTAACCTCGCGGGCCATGGACCAGGACGACCTCACCTGTTTCGTCGAGATTCCGAAGGGCAGCCGCAACAAGTACGAGTACGACACGCGGACGGGTGAGATCAAGCTCGACCGCTTCCTGTTCTCGTCGATGGTCTATCCGACCGACTACGGCTTCATCCCGGGCACGTGCGGGCAGGACGGCGACCCGCTCGACGTGATGGTCTGCGTGAGCGAGCCGACGTTCCCCGGCTGCCGGATCCTCGTCAAGCCGATCGCCCTGTTCCGGATGCGCGACGAGCACGGCGTCGACGACAAGGTCCTCGCCGTCCCGCTGAGCGACCCGAACTGGAACGAGCTCGAGCGCCTGGAGGACCTCTCCGCGCAGCTGCGCGACGAGATCGCGCACTTCTTCAGCGTCTACAAGGACCTCGAGCGCAAGGGCGTCGAGGTCGACGGCTGGTACCCGCGGGAGGCGGCGCTCGACGAGCTGCGGGCGGCCCGCGAGCGCGCGGACCCCTCGTAGACTCGACGGGGTGCTGACCCCGCGCCAGGAGCGCATCCTCGCCAAGGTCGTCCAGGGCTACCTGGAGGGCGGCCAGCCGCTCGGCTCGAAGTGGATCG
>JAICJR010000212.1 GCA_025928345.1 Thermoleophilaceae bacterium
CGCCAAGCAGAAGGAGCTCGTCTCCGCCGGCATCTTCAACTACCCGATCCTGCAGGCGGCCGACATCCTGGCCTACAACGCCGACGAGGTGCCGGTGGGCGAGGACCAGCGCCAGCACCTCGAGCTCGCGCGGGACGTGGCACAGCGCTTCAACGCGCGCTTCGGGGAGACATTTGTGCTCCCGGAGGCCCGAATCCCGACCGTGGGCGCCCGGATCATGGACCTCCAGGAGCCGACGAACAAGATGTCGACGACCGCCGAAAGCGACGCCGGGGTGATCCGCGTGCTCGACGATCCCAAGCTGGTCGAGAAGAAGATCAAGAGCGCGGTGACGGACTCAGGCTCCGAGGTCGTGCGCTCGCCGGACAAGCCCGGCATCACCAACCTGATCGACATTCTGTCGGTGATCCGCGGGGTGGGGCCGGCGGAGGTCGAGGGCGAGTTCAACGGCTCCGGCTACGGCCAGTTCAAGCAGGCGGTCGCCGAAGCGGTCGTGGACTACCTCGCACCGGTGCGGGAGCGCTACAACGAGCTTCGCCCCGACGAAGATCAGCTCCACGCGATCCTGCTCGCGGGCGCCGAAAAGGCGCACGCGATCGCCCAGCCGATCGTCGCGCTCGCCCGCGATCGCATGGGCGTCGGGCCTCCCTCGTAACCTGTCCGGCAATGGCCGTGCTCTCGCTCGACCTGGACCTCGAGGTCTTCCAGGGTCCCTTCGACCTGCTGCTCACGCTGGTGCTGAAGGAGGAGGTGGACCTGCTCGAGGTCGACCTGGCGGACGTCGTGCTGGCGTACGTCGAGCACCTCGAGGGATCGGGCGAGCTCGATCTCGAGGCGACCACCGAGTTCCTCGTCCTGATCGCCGCGCTGCTCGAGCTGAAGTCCCGCCTGATCCTCCCGCGCGAGGAAGACGAGGAGATCGACCTCGACCGTGCCGAGGCCGCCGACGAGCTGCTCGCGCGGATGCTCGAGTACGCGCGCTACCGGCGTGCCGCCACCTTCCTGCGCGAGCGGATCGAGGCCGAATCCGGCTTCCGCTACCGGTCGGCGCCGCTGCCGGAGGAGCTGCGGCGCGTGTCCGTCGACCTGGCGGAGAAGTCGTATGAGCCGGTCACGCTCGCCAAGGCGCTCGGCGGCCTGCTTCGGATGCCCGAGCCGATCTCGCTCCACCACGTCGCGATGCCGACCGTGTCGGTGGAGCAGCGGCTGGGGCATCTGCGCGCCCTGCTCTCGGGCCGCGGCAGGTTCACGTTCGACGAGGCGGTGGAGGGGGCAGATCGTGTGACCGTGGCCGTCACGCTCTTTGCGCTCTTGGAGCTCTACAAAAAGGGGGAAGCCACTTGGGAACAGTCGGAGTCCTTCGGCCCGATAGTGGTGAACGCACGATGAACGACCTGCCGCGGATCGTGGAAGCGCTGCTGTTCCTGTCTCCCGAGCCGCTGTCGGTGGAGACGATCGCCGACGCGTGCGAGGCGGGCGAAGGCGAGGTCGTGGAGGCGCTCGCGCGCCTGCGCGAGCACTATGCCGAGGGCTGGCGCGGAGTGGTCCTGCGCGAGGTGGCCGGCGGCTTCACGCTCGCCACCGACCCTGTGGCGGAGAAGGCCGCTCGCCGGCTGCTCGCGCGTCCGCGCACGCCACCGCTCACACAGGCGCAGGCGGAGTGCATGGCGATCGTGGCGTACCTCCAGCCGGTGTCCCGGCCCGAGATCGCGCGCATCCGGGGTGTGGCGTCCGAGTCCGCCGTCGGCACGCTGCTCGAGCGCGGCCTGATCGAGGAGTCCGGGCGCTCGCAGTTCGGCGCCGTCCTTTACCGCTCCACGCAGCTCTTCCAGCGGCTGTTCGGCCTCAACGGGCTCGACGAGCTGCCGGACGTGGCGGCCTTCGACCCAACTCCGGAGGAGGAGGGCGAGCTCCGCGAGCGCCTGCTCAAGGCGGGCGAGCAGCGCGCCAGTGCGTAATGCCCTCCTTCCGGCAGTTCAGGGAAACCGAGGAGCTGTGGACGCGGTTCCCGGGCCTCGAGCGAGCTGAAGCCGGCAGCCAGCGAACGCTCCTCACCTTCGATGACGGGCCGGACCCGGAGGGAACCCCGGCGGTGCTCGATGCGCTCGACGCGATCGGCGCCCGCGCCACGTTCTTCATGCTCGGCGAGCAGCTCATGCGCCACCAGGACGTCGGCCGCGAGGTGGTGGCGCGCGGGCACGAGGTGGCGCTGCACGGCTTCGGCCACACGCCGCACGAGGAGCTCACGCCGCAGCAGGCGCGCGACGACATCGCCCGCGGCCTCGGCGCGGTTGAGGCAGCCACCGGCCGCCGGCCGCGCTTCTACCGGCCGCCGTACGGCCGCTTCAGCGACGCCTCCTACGAGGCGTGCCAGAAGCTGCGGCTCGAGCCGGTGTACTGGTCGGCGTGGGGGATGGACTGGGAGCCGATCCCCGGCGAGCGCATCGCGGACCTCGCGGGCCGCGACCTCGGCGACGGGGTGATCGTGCTCCTTCACGACTCGCCGCGCTATGGCGAGCGTGACAGCGCGCAGCCCACGGCGGACGCTCTGGCGTTGCTCGAGCGGCAGCGCCTCGAGGCCGGGGTGGGCTTCGGTGCGCTGGCCGACGCGGTGAGCGCGCGAGCGGGCTAGAAGGCGGAGCGGGGGCGCAGCCGCAGGCGGCCGAGGAGGCTGGTTTGCGGGCGGCGCGTGGCCGCGGCGTGCGCTCGCAGGAGCGCGAGCAGATCCTGCGTGGCGAAGAAGGGATCGCCGATCGCCGTGCCGTCATCGAGCGACAGGACCGCGCGCACCTGCCCGTGCACCTCCGCCACGAGCAGCGGGGAGCGCGGGACGCGCGAGCTGTCCAGGGCCGCCACGCGCAGCACGCCCGGCTCCTCCGGGTGCGCCCTTCTGATCGTGATCGCGTCGGTCGCTCTCATGGCTGGCAGCATCCCACCGGCGTGTCATCAGGTCAAATGACAGTTCGGCCTAACAGCGATAAGCTGTGCTTATGCTCGATGTCCGCCGTATGAGAGTCCTGCGCGAGGTCGCTACCCGAGGCTCCTTCTCCGCGGCGGCCGAGGCGCTCTCGTACACGCAGTCCGCGGTGTCGCAGCAGATCGCCGCACTCGAGCGCGAGGCGGGCGCCAAGCTCGTGGAGCGGAGCGCGCGCGGCATCCGGCTCACCGACGCCGGCGAGGCGCTCGTGCGCCACACCGAGGCCGTGCTTGCGAATCTCGCCGAGGCGGAGGCGGAGCTCGAGGCGCTCGCGGGCGTGCGCGGCGGGCGGGTGCGGCTCGCTTCTTTCCCCTCGGCCGGCTCGGCGATCGTTCCGCAGGCAATCGCCAACTTCCGCGCCCGCCACCCCGCGGTGGAGCTCAGCCTGATCGAGGCGGAGCCCCAGGAGTCGCTGCCACGGTTGCGCGCCGGTGAGCTCGAGATCGCGCTCACCTATACCCCGAGCCTCTACAACGACGAGTCGCTCGCGGGGTTCGACACCGAGGACATCCTCGACGACCCCTTCTACCTCGTGCTCCCCGCGGGCCATCCGCTTGCGTCGAAACCCAAGCTGCGGCTCAAGGACCTCGCCACGGAGCCGTGGGTCACCGGCACGGACAACTGCCCGTGCACCGGACAGGTGCAGTGGGCGTGCACCGCCGCGGGCTTCGACCCCCACGTGGCCTTCGAGAGTGACGACTTCGCGACCGTGCAGGGCTTGGTGGCCGCGGGAGTGGGCGTGGCGCTGATCCCGGACCTCGGCTTCGCCACTGTCCGCGACGACATCGTTATCCACGAGCTCTACGGCACAGACCGCCTGAGCCGCACCGTTCAGGCAGCGACGCTGCCCGGCTACCGCTCGCCCGCCGCCGAGGCGATGCTCCAGGTGCTGCGCGAGACCGGCGCGGGCTACCGCTCCGCGCGGGTCGAGCTGGCGCTCGCGTCCTAGGTGGCGTTGCGCGCCGCGAGCTGGCCGCAGGCGGCGTCGATGTCCCGCCCGCGCGTGAGCCTCACCGTGGCCCGCACCCCGTGCTCCTCGAGCGCCGCGCGGAAGGCGTCGATGGCGCCGCGGGTGGAGCCGTCGTAGGCAGCATCGGTGGGGTTGTACGGAATCAGGTTCACCTTGAAGGCCTCGCGCGGCTCGAGCAGCTCCGCGAGCTTCACAGCCTGCTCGTAGCGGTCGTTCACGCCGTCGAGCATCAGGTACTCCACGAACACCGGCTGCCGCCGGGCCTCCCACCAGCGCAGGCACGCCTCGAGCACGTCCGGCAGCGGGTAGCGCTCGTTCACCGGCATCAGCTGCGAGCGCAGCGTCTCGTCCGCCGCGTGGAGCGAGAGCGCGAGCCGCACCGGCGGTCCCTCCTGCGTCATCCGCTTGATGCCGGGGATCCAGCCCACGGTGGAGATGGCGGTGCGGCGGGGGGTGATGCCCAGGTCCGGCAGGCGCTCACACGCGGCGAGCACGTTGTCGAGGTTCATCAGCGGCTCGCCCATCCCCATGAACACCGCGTGGTTCACCTCCTCCTTACGGCGGAAGTGGAGCGCCTGGTCGAGGATCTCCGACGCCGTGAGGTTGCGCCCGAACTTCATTTGGCCGGTGGCGCAGAAGGTGCACGTGAGCGGGCAGCCGGACTGGCTCGACAGGCAGAGCGAGCGACGGCCGTCGCGGTAGCGCATCAGCACCGCCTCCACAGGCCTGCCGTCGTGGGTCTCGAACAGCGCTTTCTCGGTGCCGTCGCGGGCGAGCGCCTCGTCCACCAGGCTGAGGGTGGAGAACGGCAGCTCCCCCGCCAGCCCCTCGCGAAGCGCGGCCGGCAGGTTCGTCATCTCCTCATACGAGCCGGCGCCGCGCGCGGTCCATTCCCACACCTGACCGGCGCGGAAGCGGGGTTCGCCGCGGCCGGCGAGGGTGTTCTCGAGCAGCTTCAGGTCCATCCGAAAAAAAGTGTGGCAGCGGTGTGCATGAAATCCGTGGACGAGGGGTATCACCCCCGCCGAGTGGAACGGCCGATCGTCCGGGTGGGAGCGGGCGATCCGGCCGGATTTCTTCCGGCATTATCGGTGGCATGGACAGCCACCCGGCACCGGACCAGAGAGTAGGAAGGCCGCAGGATGCGGCTGC
>JAICJR010000146.1 GCA_025928345.1 Thermoleophilaceae bacterium
ATGGCTCGAGCAGCGCCTCACCACGATCGACGCCGGCGTGATCCTCGTGGCGCACGACCGCTGGTTCCTCGAGTCCGTGGGCACCGCCGTGCTCGAGCTCGAAGCCGGCCGCTCCCGCTTCTTCCCCGGCCCGTGGCACGCCTGGCGCAAGGAGCAGGCGGCGCGCGAGCTCGCGCTCGGCCGCGCGATCGAACGTCAGCAGGCCGAGATCGAGCGGCTCGAGCGCTTCGTCACGCGCTTCCGCGCGGGCACACGCGCGCGCCAGGCGCAGTCAAGGGCGAAGAAGCTCGCCAAGATGCAGCGCATCGAGCGCGATCCGCGCGACGGCAAAGGGCTCGGCTTCAGCTTCGAGAAGCCGTCGCGCACCGGCCGCGTGGTGATCGAGCTCGAGCACGCGGACCTAAAAGCGGGCGACAAACCGCTCCTCAGCGACGCCGAGATGTGGCTCGAGCGCGGCGAGCACGTCACGCTGGTGGGACCGAACGGCGCTGGCAAGACCACGCTCATCGAGACGCTCGCGAGCAAGCGACCGCTGGAAAAAGGCAAGCTCCGCACCGGCCACAACGTCGAACTGGGCTACCTCTCCCAGCACGCCGAGGAGCTCGGCAGCCAGGGCACCGTGCTCGAGGTGGCACAGCGCGCCACGGGCCTCAAGCCGGGGCCGACGAGAGCGCTGCTCGGCCGCTTCATGTTCTCGGGCGCAGATGCGGAGAAGCCCGTCCGCGACCTGTCCGGTGGCGAGCAGCGCCGGCTCTCGCTCGCGATCCTCGTGCAGTCCGGGGCCAACCTGCTGATCCTCGACGAGCCCACCAACCACCTCGACCTCGAGAGCCGCGAAGCGCTCGAGGACGCGCTTAGAGCTTTCCCCGGCTCGCTGATCCTGGTATCCCACGACCGCGCGCTGCTCGACGCCGTGGGCACGCGCACGATCGCGATCGAGGACGGCACGCTCAAGAGCCACCTCGGCGGCTGGGCCGACTACGTGCGCGCACGTGAGGAGAGGAAGGCGGCCGAAAAGCCTCCTGCGCCCCGAACGAACGGCAAGCGCAGGCAGGCTCAGAAGCCGAAGCCTGCCGTGTCAAAAGACCGCAAGCGCAAGATCAGCGCCGTGGAGACGGACATCCAGTCCGCCGAGGCCGCGCTCGCGAAGCTCGAGGACGAGCTGGCGGACCCGTCCGCCTGGGCAACAGCCGAGCGCAGCGCGCAATCGGCCAAGCGGCACGACGACGCGAAGAAGATGGTTGAGAAGCTTTACGCAGAACTGGAGACTCTCGAGGCTTGAACGCGAACGCGGAAACCATCCAACGCTCAGCTCTCGTCACCTTCGGGGCGATCATGCTCGCCACACTGCTGGCAGCGCTCGACCAGACGATCGTGGCCACCGCGCTGCCGAAGATCGTCTCTGACCTCAACGGCTTCGAGCACCTCAGCTGGGTCGTCACGGCCTACCTCGTCAGCTCGACGGTCACCGTCCCGCTCTACGGGAAGCTGTCCGACCTCTACGGGCGCCGCAACCTCTTCCTCGTCGCCATCACGATCTTCCTCGCCGGTTCCGCGCTGTGCGGCGTCTCCCAGACGATGGGCCAGCTGATCGCCTTCCGCGCACTGCAGGGCATCGGGGCCGGCGGCCTCATCCCGCTGAGCCAGGCCGCGATCGCGGACCTCTTCCCCCCGCGCGAGCGGGGCCGCTACCAGGCGTACATCGCCGGCATGTGGGCGATCGCCGCCGTGGCCGGCCCCCTGCTCGGCGGCACGCTCTCCGACCACGCGTCCTGGCGCTGGATCTTCTACATCAACCTGCCGCTCGGACTGCTCGCGCTGGTGGTGGTGGCGCGCACCATGAAGTCGCAGACGCACATCCGCGAGCACAAGATCGATTACCTCGGCGCGGCGATGCTCAGCGGCGGGATCACCGCGATCCTGCTCGCCCTCGTGTGGGGAGGCACCAGCTTCCCGTGGGGCTCGTGGCAGGTGATCGGCACCGCCGCCGCGGGCGTGCTCCTGTCGATCGGCTTCCTCATCGTCGAACGCTTCGTGCCCGAGCCCCTGCTTCCGCTCGAGCTGTTCAGGAACCGCATCGTGGCGGTGTCGTGCGGCGCCGGCCTGGTGATCGGCGCGCTTCTGTTCGCCGTCGTGATCTACGCGCCCGTGTACATGCAGGACGTGCTCGGCACGTCGGCGACCAAGTCGGGCGCGCTGCTCATCCCGCTCACGGTCGGGTGGACGGTGGTGAGCGTCATCGTCGGCCAGATCATCGCCCGCACCGGTCGCTACCGCGTGTTCCCGATCATCGGCAGCTGCTTCGTGCTCGCCGGCATCCTGCTGCTCACGACGCTCGACAAGAACTCCTCGACCGCGACGGTGTCCGGCTTCCTCGTACTCGTCGGCATCGGTATGGGTGTGATGTTCCAGGTGTACGTGATCGCGGCGCAGAACGCCGTGGACGTGACGCAGATCGGTGTGGTCACGGGCCAGATCAACTTCTACCGCTCGATGGGCGGCAGCTTCGCCGTCGCCGGACTGGGGGCGCTGCTCACGAGCAGGCTCGGCACCGAGCTCGCGAAGCAGCTGGGCGCAGCCGGCAAGCGAATCGATCCGAACACCGTCGTGCAGAGCGGCGCCGAGCATCTGCCGCCGCACGTGGCGGCCGGTGTGACCACAGCGCTTTCGGACTCGCTGCACTCGGTTTGGCTCGTGTGCGTGCCGCTCGCCGCGATCGCGCTGGTGCTCGCCCTCGCCCTCGAGGAACGGCCGCTCCGGCGCCAAGCCGACCACGCGCCCGCGCCGCCGGAGCGCCAGCCCGAGCCGGTCTCTTAAGCCGCCACTTGGCGAAGCTGGGACTCGGGCTCGATCCCCCAGCGCTCCGCCACTGCCGACAGCTCATCGTCGAGCGGCCAGCGGTCCGCGCGCACGTCGCCCTCATGGTCGGGCGACGCTCCCTTCAAAGCCATGCAGCCCGTGTTGTCGCCGATGGCGCGGATCTCGTCGACCTCGTCCGCGCTCAGGACCACATCGCGCGGTGTCGCGGCCAGCTCGGCGCGCTTTTCCTCGACGGCGCGCGCGTCGGGTCCCGCCTCCTGAATCAGCGTGGGCGCCACACAGGCCACCGGAGAATGCGCGAGATCCCACTGCGACGCCAGCTGGATCATCGACAGCCCATGCCGCTCGGCAAAAGGCCGCATCCGGTCGAGCCGGGCGCGCCCCTGCTCCATCCAGCCTGCCGGCCGGAACGAGCGGTGGTCGCCCTTGCTCAGCTCGTGCCCCGGCACGACGTCGTCCCAGAAGAGCCCGCCGTAGTCCACCACCCGCGCGATCAGCTTCACGTCGTGGCGCCGCGCGGCGTCGAGGCACAGCTCGCCCGGCCACGGCTCGAGCGGATTGAGGATGATCATCCCCCAGTCGATCGACTCGCCGAAGCGCTCGAAGCACGAGATCAGGTCGAGGGTGAAGCCGTTCGCCGGACCGGGCGCCACGCCGAGCAGGCGCGCAAGACCCTCGGAGCGCAGCGCCTCCATTCCCTCCCATACAGCCGGGCTCGTGAAGCCCGTGTGGTCGGGGTTGTGAAGAAGAAGAAGGTCGAAGGAGTCGACCTCGCAACGCTCGAGGCTGCGCTCGGTCGCCATCCGCAGGTAGTCCGCGTATGAGGATTCGTCGCGCAGCGCCGGGTCCGTGAAGCGCGGGAAGCCGCGCGGCCCGTCGCGCTCGCCCTCGTAGAAGTCGTGGCCCACGGCGCCGACGAGGAAGTAGTCCTCGCGCGGAAGCCCGGTCAGCGCGCGGCCGACGATGCGGTCGGCCTCCCCCTGCCCGTAGACGTCGGCGGTGAGCAGCGTGTCGATCCCGTCACCCGGCCGCAGTAGCGAGACGAGCCGCTCATCCTCTAGCTCCTCGCCGAAGTGCATGAAGCGGCCACCGCTCCAGCTTCCAACCGCCACGTGCCCCGGGGCATTCATCGCCCCGAAATCTAGTAGCTGCCTACGCGCGGGCCGCGCGACCGCGCACCGCGAGCTTCGACTCGCAGGCGTAATGCAGCAGCACGAAGGCGCCGGCGAAGATCAGGAGGTCCCCGATGCTGAGCACGTTGCCGATGGGCCACGGACCCGGGACCGGGATCACGTCGCCGAGGAACTGAAGATGCGCGTGCGACACCGGCGCCGAATTGTCGAAGCCGGCCTTCTCGTCGAGCCCGGCCAGCCGGATCGCCGTGTTCCAGGCGGGCATCACGCCGCCATTCACGGTGATCGCCAGCACGTTGAGCGCCGCGCCGAGCGTGAGCATCGGCATCCCCACGAAGCCGCGGTTGGCGAGCAGGAACCACACCACGAGGCCGTAGGAGATGAAGTGCAGCACCACGTGAAACGTGTGGCTGCCGCCGCGGTGCGCGCTCGTGATCCCCACCTGGATCGCGGCGGACAGCAGCACGGTCCAGGCCGCGCGGATGTCGAGCTGCGCGAGCCGGCGCAGGTTGCCGCCGGCGAGCGGGACGCTCACCACGAGCAGCACGGCTGCGATCACGAGCAGCATCAGGCGATCGCCGGCCTCGTCACTGGCTGCTGCACGCCGCCCCCGCGCCGCTCGGCGGCGAGCTTCGCGTCCACCGGCGTTGTGCTCGCCACCCACCAGCGCTCGAGCTCGTTGAACGGCAGCGGGCGGCTCATGTAGTAGCCCTGGGCAAGTTCGCAGCCGAGGTCGCGCACGCGGTCGAACGTCTCCACGTCCTCGATTCCCTCCGCCACAGTGCGCAGCCCGAGGTTGCGCGCGAGCTCGATCGTCGAGTGCACGATGATCCGGTTGCGCGAGTCTGTGTTCATCGCCATCACGAACGAGCGGTCGATCTTCAGCTCGCGCACGGGCAGGTCCGCGAGGTAGGCGAGCGACGAGTAGCCGGTGCCGAAGTCGTCGATCGCGAACGACACGCCGAGCTCGCTCAGCTCGTTCATCGCCTTCTTCGCCATAGCAGGGTCGGCCATCAACGAGCTCTCGGTGAGCTCGAGCGTGAGCGCGTGCCCGCTGACACCGTGGAGGGCGAGCAGGCGCTGAACCTCGCGCGGGAAGTGGCGGTCGAGGAGGCTGCGCACCGAGATGTTGAGCGACAGCGAGAGGTCGCGGCCGGCGGCCTGCCACTCGCGCAGGTCCTTCAGGCCGAGCTCCATCACCTTGTAGGTGAGATCCTTGATGAGCCCCGCGTGCTCGGCCACCTCGATGAACTCGGCCGGGGGGACGAGCCCCTTCTGCGGATGGTTCCAGCGCACGAGCCCCTCGGCCGCAACGGGCACGCCGAGCGCCAGGTCGAGCTGCGGCTGGTAGTGGAGCACGAGCTGGTTCTCCTCGATGCCGCGGCGAAGGTCGCTCGCCATGGCCACGCGCATGGGGCTGTGGTAGTCGTCCTCGGGGCGGTAGGTGACGAGCTGGCACTGGGTGGTCTTCGCGCGGTACATCGCCACGTCGGCGCGCTCGAGAAGGGTGTCCACGTCGCCACCGTGGAACGGGTACCAGGCGAGTCCCACGCTGGCGTCCATCTCGATGCTGATGCCGTCAGCGAACACCGGCGCGCTCACCGCGTCCTGCAGACGGTCGACAGCCGCCTCGACGGAGGCGGCATCGGCACCCGGCATGAACACGGCGAACTCATCGCCGCCGAGGCGCGCGACGAAGTCCTCTTCACCGAACGCCGCGCGTATGCGCGGGCCGAGCTGGCGCAGCACGTTGTCGCCGTGGTGATGGCCGAGCGTGTCATTCACTTCCTTGAAGCGGTTGAGGTCGATCAGCAGCAGGCCGGCGTTGCGGAGGCTGCGGCCCGTCACCGCGCGGTTCACCGCGTCGCGGAACCAGCGACGGTTCGGCAGCTCAGTGAGGCTGTCGTGCGTGGCCATGTGCTCGGCCTTCGCGGTGCGCACGCTCTGCCGGCCGCCGGCGTACACGCCGAGGAGCGGCACGTACAGGAGCGGGAAGAGAACCGGGCTCGCGTCGAGCACCGTCACGAGCACGGGCGCGAGGCAGAGCAGCACCGCGCTCACCGACATGCCGAAGCCGAGGTCGGTGCGCAGCGCGTCGAGGTAGGGCGTGCCGACGTACAGCGTGGTCGCGCGCGCGACGAGCAAGAGGTTTGTGCTGAAGAACGCCGCCGCGGCCGCCATCACGGCGAGCAGCTCGACCGCGCCGAGGCTGTGCCCGGTGAGCAGCGTGTGGCCGAGAATCAGATGGACCACGCCGGCCGCCGCGCCGAGCGACAGCGTGTACTGGCCGATGTTGAAGCCCACCTGCCAGAGCGGCTTGCGCGCGGCGACATCCTGCACGATCGACGCCGTGAGCTGAGCGGCAAGCGCGGGCAGCAGGCCCACGCCCAGGACGAGTGCGAACGAGAACATCGTCGACACCGTCACCTCGCCGTCGCCCGAGCGCCGCGGAAGCTCGAGCGGGAAGAGCTCTCCGAGGATCACGCTCGCCGCGAGGGCGAGAAAGGCGAGCCCCGTGAAGGCATGAACGCTTGGCGGCGCGAGCAGCACGAGCACCCCAAGCAACACTGCGCCGACCAGACCGACGGCAGTGCAGAAGACGTGAACTGGCCGCAGCTTCGAAGGGGTCATCGGACGTGGAGCCGTAGGCGGGCGCCCCGGCAAGCGACACCGAGGCGCCCAACGGCAGTTCGCTTAGAACTTGAAGCCGGCTCCCGCGTCAACAACGAGCGCGACGAGAGCTGCAATCGAAAGAAGCAGCTTCGGGTTACGGAGCTTGAACTTGTACATCCTGTCCTCCTTCTGCTGCCCGCCCTGGCGCCGAAACGCCCAGCAGGCAACCGAGCTATCTCGCTTCCTTGCGAGACCTCTGGTTTTGCGTCCCCGCCTCACGACGGGTTTGCCTTTGGTGCAGCAACTGCGCCCCGGGGAATCGACCGTGCGGGGGTCACCTTTAGGTGAGGTCGGCGGTCGTTTGGGGTGGGTTCCGGCGTTTTGCAGGCCCCACTTATGCTCTCGGTAGACGGATGGTTGATGCCTCTCGACAGGTATCCGAGGCGATCTCGGCCGCGCGAGCCGCGGTTGGCATGGATGAGCTGCAGGCGGCGAGCGCGCGGGTGCAGTCCGCGCTGGGGGCTGTGGCGGGTGAATTGGACGCGCGCGCGGGGTCGCAGGGACCGCTCTGGCGACTGCTCGTAGAGCTCCACCAGCTCGAGCGAGAGGTCGTCGAGCGACGGTATTTGCGGCGGATGGACGCGGTTGAGCGCGTGCAGGAGGCGGTGCGCGGGCTGGGCGAGATCGGGTCGGCGGCTGGGATCTTGGATCGGTCTGCCGGCGCGCTTGGTGAGGCGTCGGATTTCGACCGCGTCGTGGTGAGCAGCGTGGCGGAGGGCGCGTTTTCGGCCGTCTCCGTATGGGTCCAGGACGGTGCTTCGCCGGAGCTGACGGCGGTGCGACTCGACTACCCGCTCGTCGAGGAGGAGCTGGCGCGGCGGCAGGGCGTGGAGATCGTCTCCGTTGGTTCGCGCAGCGACGCCCGCTGGACTGAGGTGCTCGGTTGGAAGTCGTACGCGGTGGCGACCATTGCCCTTGGCGGCACGACCGTCGGCTTCGTCCACGCGGACGCTCACTTGTCGAGCCGAGCTTTGGACGACATCGACTGCGAGGCGGTTGGCGGCTACGCCGAAGGGCTGGCAGCGGTGTTCGAGCGGGCGGTGCTGCGCGGGCGGCTGCGCGCGCACCGGTCCGAGCTGCGCGGCGCGGTGGATTGGATGAACACGCGACTGAGCCGGCTATCGGATTCGTCCGGCGTGCCGATGAACGGCGACGGCCATGCCGAAGAGCTCGACGAGGTCTTGACCCCGCGCGAACTCGAGGTGCTGCGACTCATGGCGCGCGGGAACACGAACGTCGCCATCGCGAAGACTCTGGTCGTGGCCGAGGGCACCGTGAAGTACCACGTGAAGAACGTGCTGCGGAAGCTGCGCGCGGCCAACCGCGCCGACGCCGTCGCGCGATACGAACGCATGACCGCGGGGCTGCCGGAATGACCGTCGCGCCGGTGGAGGAGCAGTTGGCCCGGCGGCTGGAGCGAGCGCTCGCGGAAGCTTCTTCTCTGGTCGGGAGCGAACTCCCGGACGTCTCGGAAGCCGTCCAGGCCATCACCACCGCCCTCGCCACGGCCGATGCCGACGGGGGATGGGCACAAGCGACGGAGCTGCACCGCCTGCAACTCGACCTCCTCGGCCGCCGCTTCTCCCGCCGCTTCGACGCGCTCGGGCAGGTCCACGCCACCCTCGTCCGCCTGCGCGAAATCACGTCACCCAGCGTGATGATCTCGCGCGCGCCCGAGGAACTATGCGAGGCATCCGAGTTCGAGCGCGCCGTGCTGAGCCGGATCCGCGACGGGCGGTTGATAGCCGAGTCCGTCTTCTTCGCCGGCGACTCCGACGGCGCTACGCGCGTGCTGGAAGCGTTGCGCGACCTCGCGCCACGCTTGCAGCACCCGATGATCGAGACCGAAGTGATGCGCCGCCGCCGAGCGACCATCGTGCTCGAGGCCCGCCTCCACCCCCGAGTCCACCGCGAGATGGCCGACCTGATGGGCTGGGAGTCATACGCCGCAGCCGCTGTAGTTA
>JAICJR010000131.1 GCA_025928345.1 Thermoleophilaceae bacterium
CGCGTGCGCCTCCTCGATCAGGTTGTCGATGTACTCCTCGGCTTCCCCCTCTTCCATCTCGAGGGCGTACATCAGCTCCGAGGCGAGGATCTTCTTCGCCCGGGTGAACATCTGCTTCTCACCCGTCGACAGACCCTTGTCGTTCTCTCGGATTGCCAGATTCCTGACAACCTCTGCGAGCTCGAACACGTCGCCGGTCTTGATCTTGTCGCGGTTGTGCTTGAAGCGCCGGTTCCAGTTCTTCGGCATCTGGCTCACGTCATCGCGGAGAACAGACAGAACGCGCGCGACGTCCTCTTCCCCGATGACGCGCCGGAGGCCGGCCTTGCCGGCGTTGCAGCACGGGACCATGACGGTCATGTCGTTGTGAAGGATCTTGATCGTGAGGTACTCGCGGGTCTCCCCGAGAACCTCCTTCTGCTCCTTCTTTACGACCTTCCCGGCGCCGTGATGGGGATAGACCACCTGGTCGCCGATCTCGTAGTCGATCTGCGGCGTCTCACGGCTGATCTCGAGCTCTTCGAGCTCGTGCTCCCAAGTTGCTTCTTCGGAAATGATGACCTCCTTGTTAAAGGCTGACAGTGAAGACTGTCCCCGGTTAATTCACGTTTGCAGATAGCGGTCCACGAGGTTGATCTCTTGCAGACGGCGAAGGCCCTCGCGGATGTCCTTTGCCCGCATGTCTCCCACCCCCTCGACGGCTTCCAGCTCTGCGTCTGAAGCCGCCAAGATCTCGTCCAGGCCGGCGAAGTCGCGCACGATCGCCTGGATCACAAGCTTTGGCAGTCGCGGTATGCGCCCGAGGATGCGGTAGCCGCGGGGCGACACCGGATGGTCGAGCGTGTTGAGCTTCCGGTCGTAGCCGAGCAGCTCCGCCAGGCGCCCGAAGTCGAGCAGGTCCTGGTGCGGCAGCCGTGCGAGCGAGTCGAGCACGAGCGCGAAGCTCTCCTCGCTCGGCTGCGACAGGTAGTCGTGCACGAGCGCCGCCTTGTCGGCCGCCACGCCGACCATCGTCTCCTCGAGCTGCATCTCGATCAGCCGGCCCTCGGTGCCGAGCTCGACGATGTAGCGCTCGATCTCTACCGCCATGCGCGTGACGAGCTCCGCGCGCTGGAGCACGGTGAGCACATCGTGGAGGGTCACGCCGCCCTCGAACTCGAGCGCCGTGAGGCGGGTGGAGACCTGGTCGAGGCGGCTGCGGTACTTGTCGAGGGTGGCGAGCGCCTGGTTGGCCTTGGCGAGCACCACCGGGATGTCCTCGAGGATGTACTTCGCGCCGTCGAGATAGAGCGACACGACGTCCCGGCTGGCGGATACCGCGATCACGAGCGCGTCGGTCTGCTTGGCCACGCGCTCGGCGGTGCGGTGCCGGGTGCCGGTCTCGAGCGAGAGGATCGTGGGATCCGGCATCAGCTGCACGTTGGCCCAGCAGATCTTCGTCGCGTTCGAGTTGAGGATGATCGCCCCGTCCATCTTCGCCACCTGGTAGAGCAGCGCCGGCGTGTAGTCGATGTCCAGCTTGATGCCGCCCGAGTAGAGGAACGACAGCTCCTCGTGGTCGCCGATGCAGATCAGCGCTCCAAGCCGCCCCTGGCCAATCGCGTCGATGCCCTCTCGGACCGCGGTGCCGGGCGCGACCATCTCGAGCGCCCTGACTAGCCGGGGCTCTTGACGGGTTTCCAGCTGGGTGACCTCGTCCCCGGCGTGCGACTGCATGAGTCCATTCTAGGGCACTCGCCCTGCATATGGCGCGTTTTTTGGCTTTGCAGCGGGTTTTTCCCCGCTGTAACGGTCGAACTACGCCGCCTGGGCTACCTGCTCGGCGCCGCTGAGGCCTGCTCGCAGCGCCTGACGCAGGGTGCGGATGCGTCCGTCAGGTGACAGTACCGGTTCCAGGCCGAACTTGGAGGCCTCCGCCAGCCGCCTGTCCGCATGCGCCACGTAGCGGAGCTCACCTGTGAGGCCGACCTCGCCGAAGGCCGCAAGCGGCTTCTCCTCGCTCCCGAGCGGGACCCCGTTTGCTGCCGACGCGAGCGCCAGTGCAACGGCCAGATCGGCGCCTGGCTCGTCCACCCTGACCCCGCCGGCCACCGACACGAAGACGTCGCTCGAGCCAAGCCCGAGCCCTGCATGGCGCGCGAGCACCGCGAGCACGAGCGCGAGCCGGTTGCGATCCACCCCATTCGCCACCCGCCGCGGCGGCACGAGCTCGGTGGGCGCCACCAGCGCCTGCAGCTCCACGAGCAGCGGCCGCGAGCCCTCCATCGCGCAAAGCACAACCGAGCCGGGCGCGCGCGTGGCCTCAGCCACGAACCGCGACGACGCGTCCGCCACCTCCACGAGCCCGCTCTCGCACATCTCGAAGACGCCCACCTCGTTGGTGGATCCGAAGCGGTTCTTCAGCGCGCGCAGCGTCCGATACGTGCGCTCGCGCTCGCCCTCGAACTGGAGCACGCAGTCCACGAGGTGCTCGAGCACGCGCGGTCCCGCGAGCGCACCCTCCTTCGTCACGTGGCCGACGAGGATCACCGCGATGCCGCGCTCCTTCGCCACGCGCATGAGCGTGCCGGCCACCTCGCGCACCTGGCCTACGGATCCGGGCGCGCCAGTCATCCCGTTCGCGTAGAGCGTCTGCACCGAGTCCACCACGCAAACTTCCGGCCGCTCGGCCTCGAGCGTCGCCACGACGGTTTCGAGGTCGGTCTCGGCGACGATGGGGACGGTGAGGGCGTGCGGGCCGATCCGCTCGGCCCGCAGCTTCACCTGCGCGGCCGACTCCTCGCCGGACACGTAGAGGACTCGCCGGCCGGCCGTCGCAAGGTTGCCAAGCGCGCCACCAGTGATGGTGGACTTGCCGATGCCCGGCGCGCCGCCGATCAGCACGAGCGAGCCCGGCACGATCCCGCCGCCTAGCACGCGATCGAGCTCGCCGATGCCGGTCTCGTAACGCGCGAGCGCGGGCGCCTCGACGTCAGCGAGCGCGACTGGCCGCGCCGGCTTGGCGGACTTCCGTGCGAGTGACGACCCTCCGCTGCGCGGGGCCTCGACCGCGCGCTCCTCGACCATCGTGTTCCACTCGCCGCAGCCGGGACAGCGCCCATGCCACTTGGGGCTCTCGTTCCCGCACTGGGAGCAGACGAAGAGGGTCTTGGCCATCGCACCCAAGCTAAGGGCCGAGGCGGACGTCTTTCGCCCCCTAGCGGTGGCCGGTGAGCTCGTCGATCTGGTGATAGGTGCCGCGGTCCTGCCAGGGGAAGGGCGGCGTGTCAACGGCGCCGGCAGTGTTCGGCACCTCTTGGTCGCACGAGGGCGGGCTGGTGATCGCGCACGTGGCGTCCACCTGCCACTTCGACGGATCGGAACCAAGAGCCGCCTTCGTCTGGGCGATCGCCTGATCGAGCGATGCGAGCAGGACGGCGCGGCAGCTCGCGAGCGTGCCGTCGCCGCAGTAGATGCGGCTGAACGCGCCCGGGCGGCTCGTGCCGTCGAGGAGGTCGGTCATGTCCTTCCACACGTGGCTCGTCCAGTCATAGCCGCCGAACTGGCCGGGCGCAGGCAGCCCCAGAACGTCGTTCTCCACCTGACCGAACAGCTCGCTCCCAAGCGCCGGCTCGAAGATCGCCTGCACGGCATCCGGCCACCAGCGGTCGAACAGCGCAATCGCCGGGCTGTCGCCGTACACGTTGCTCCCAGCGGGCGCCAGCCGCTGCGAGCCGTCCTTGTGCCAGCGGTCGAGGAGCTTCAGCATCTGCCCCTCCTCGCCCCCGGCATGCCCGATCACCTGGCGCATCAGCGGATAGACGTCCCACTGGCGAAGGTCAGTGGTGGCCGTCATGTTCACGGCGCGGGCGAGGCCGGTCAGATCGGTCTTCCCGCCGCCGTGCGTCACCTCGTTCAACAGGCGCTCCTGAAGGATCCGCGCATGCTGGATGGGGCCGCCATCCCACTCGGCCGGCCCCTTCCGCCAGTCGGGCGCCTCCTTGTTGTTCCACGAGATGATGAAGCCGTCCGAGGGGTCGAGCGCCTCGGGCCGATGGCTTGGCGGCAGGTAGCTCGCGGTGTAGTTCGAGGGATCGAAGTTCTGCCAGTCCGCGCGCCCGTCTCCCCAGAACGGCAGGTCCACGTCGCTCCCGGCCGCGTGCAGCGGGTAGACCCCGGACTGCTGCCACGCCACGTCGCGGTTGTCGACGTAGAACCAGTTCTCCGTGCCGGGGAAGGTGCCGAAGTCCGACATGAACTGGGCCGCGTTCTGCGGATCGTTCTCCGCCATGCGCATGAACGAGATCACCGCGTCGAGCTCGTGGAAGTCCACCGCCTTCGCCTTCGTCAGCGCCACCGGCTGGCCGTCGACGGTGGCGAACTCGAACACCGGCCCGTGTACCGAGCGCATCGTGCGGTACGTGATGGTCTGCGGCGCGGCGGGCGACGTGGGCGCCACCGGCGTGGTCACCGTCTGGTCGCGCATCGTGAATGGGATGCACTGGCCCTTGTACATGTAGTGCGTGCTCGCGTCCGACGGCGCGGAGCCGTCCGGGTTGCAGAGCTTTTCGACGAACGTGTCTTCGTTGTCGCCGTTCGCGGACGTGCCACTCCAGGCGAAGTCGATCCCGTGGCCGATCAGCACGTACGGGCTGGCACCCGGGAACGTCACGCCCTCCTCGTCGATCCCGCCGCCGTGAAGTTCGTACTCGCTGAAGATCTGCGGCGAGTAGTAGCCCACCTGCGGACCCATCGCGGCGAGCGGCCGACCGTCCTTTGAGAGCTTGCCCTCGACCATCACGGCGTTTGACTCCACCGGCGGCAGATCGCCGCGCAGGCCCTCGAGCGACCGTGCCCAGGCGGGCAGCTGCGCCTTCGCCTGCGACGCCTGGGCGGCGTCCGGCCCGGTCACCTCGGCGTTGCGAGGCTTGAGCGAGCCCGGATCCGGGAGCGCGTTCAGCCCCGGCTGCACGGGACCGGGGTCGTCCGACGGGAACGGCGTCTTCGCCACCGTGAACGCTTCGGGATCGTTCGCCTCCCGCAGGTCGTGGTAGGGCGTCTGCCAGTCGCTGCCGAAGCGCTTCTGGAACGCCTGCTGGAGCATCGCGTTCACCTGCTCGTTGCCGTTCGACACGGTGAACTGGGTGACGAGGAGCACGGCCTCCGCGGCCGAGTCGGCGACCGTCCACTGTGCCGGTGTCGTGCCGAGCGCGACGTACTCGGACGGCATCTCGAGGGGATTCAGCTTGTCCTCGGTGATTCGCGCGTTGATGCCGTCCACGAAGTCGAGCAGGTCTTGGTGCGCGCGCTCGCCCTCCGCGCCGAACTTCTGCGGCAGCGCGTTGAACTGGTCGGTGAGCTCCTTGGCGGAGAAGTCCTGGTCCGTGAGCTGCGAGGCGTCACCTGGCGCAGCGCTTGCGCCGAGCAGGCCCGCGAGCGTGCCCTCCGCCGTGCGCCGCAGCGCGTCCATCAGGAACAGCCGCTCCTCCGCCTGAGCGTACCCCGCGGCCCACATCAGGTCATCCCGCGTCGCACCCCAGACGTGCGCCATCCCGTACTTCTTGTCGCGGAAGATCTCGACGCCCGACCGCGGCTGCTCCACGGAGCCGACCCCGCCAGGCATGCTGCCGAAGTCCGTGTCCTTGTAGAAGACGTCGAGGTCTGCCGGAGTGAGCGTCGACGCGTGCGGCATGATCCCCGAGTAGAGCGGCGTCTGGTTGGTGAACGTGGCCGGCGGGGTGCCGGTGGCCTCGTACGCGGCGAGATCGGCGGCGTTCACCGTCTGCCCCTCGCCCTGCGCGAGGACCGCGCGGAAGTGGCCGAACTTCGGCACCGTTATCGGCGGCGGCGTGCCGCCAACGGGCAGCGGCGCAGCGGCAGCGGGCGCCGCGCCGATCGCGAACGCAGCAGCCGCCAGCACGGTTGCGACAACCCCCTGAGAGACCCCCTGCCTCCCCACGGCGCGGGATCTTAAGCGCGCCGCGCCTTCGCACGCGCCGGTTCGCCTACTAAGCGTCGGACAGCTGCCACACCTCGTCGCGCAGGATCGGCACGGCCTCGCCGTCCGCGGTGATGCCGTCCACCTCGACCTCGGGCCCGCCGATCATCAGGTCCGTGTGCACGGCGGACTGGTTGAGCCCGGCCTCGATGCGCTCCTCGCGGGTCATCCCGGCGGCGCCGTCGAGCACGAACGCGAACGCGGTGCCGTACGCGATGTGGCAGGTCGCGTTCTCGTCGAACAGCGTGTTGAAGAAGATGGTTCCGCTGCGGCCCACACGCGAATCGCGATCGACCAGCGCGACCTCGCCGAGGAACGCCGCCTGGTCGTCGGACTCGATCTGCGAGCGCACGACGTCCGCCCCCTCGGTGGCGTTCACCTCCACGATCCGGCCGCCCTCGAAGCGCAGCTCGAGGTCGCGGACGAGCGCGCCGAGAAGCTCCAGCGGCCGCGTGGAGCGGACGGTGCCTTCGGTACGGCGCCAGTCGGGACTCGTGAACACCTCTTCCGTGGGGAGGTTCGGCACGTGCTCCTGGCCCCACTCGGTCTTGAGCGTGCCGCCGATCCAGCGCATCCCGCGGCTCAGTCCGATCGTGAGCTCGGTGCCCGGTCCACGGAAGCGCAGACAGTCGAACTCGCGCGCCCCGAGCGCGGCACAACGGTCCTTGAGCTTCGCCACATGGTCGCGCCACGCTGCCACAGGATCGGGCTCGTCAAGCCGCACGGCGTCGCCGATCGCCCGCCACAGCCGCTCCACGTCCGGCTCGCCGAACACCTGCTCCGCCCAGCCCGGGGTGGGACAGGCCCCGATCGACCACGCCACACGGCCCGCCGTAGTCTGGTCGCGGCGCGCCTTTGCGAGGTCGAGCATCTGCGAGGCTGCCACCCGCGAGCCGTCGACGCCGTCGAACAGGTGCGGATCGGGCTGTCCGATGATCGCGATCTCGGCGCCCTCGGCATCGCCCAGGTCCTTGATGCGATTGATCAACCAGGGCGGCGTTCGCCCGATCTGGTCGTTGGGCAGGCCGGAGTCGAGCAGCGCCCGCCGCACCAACTGGTCGCCGTAGCGCACGTCGACCGACGAGGCGCCGGCTTCGTAGGCAGCGCGCGCGACGGCGCGCACCAGCTCCGCGTGCTCCACCTGCGCCTCGATCGCGAGCGGCTGCCCCTCGCGGAGGTTCGCCCCAACCTCCACGAGCAGCCGCGCGTAGCGGTCGATCAGCGAGTCGCTCACGAGCCCTCGGACTCGGCCACGGCGCGCTCGGCGGCGGCGAAGCCGATCCTCGAATGGCTCTTGTCGCAGAAGGGCTTGGTCTGAGAGGCGCCGCAGCGGCAGAGCGCGACCGGGCGGCCGTCGTCTGGCAGCTCGAACACGTTGCCGTCGGCGTCGATGAGGCGGATCGGCCCGGTGACCTTGTAGGGGCCGTTCTCGCGAACCTTGATTTCGACCACGTCAGCGCTCATCCCGGACCCAGCACGATAGCTGGGCCGCACCGAGCGCCTAGTGCCGCGTGCGCCTCACCCGCTCGCACCCGCGCACCACGTCGATCCGGTCGGCGCGAACCGTGTCGCGCCCCTTGCCGCAGTTCACGACGTCCTTCCTGTGGTTCACGACGTTGATCTTGTCGTTGCCGGCGCCGCCGGACACGCGGTTCTTCCCGCTACCGGCGCTGATCGTGTCGTTGCCCGCGCCACCCGAGAGCCTGTCGTTCCCAGCGCCGCCCGAGAGCGTGTCGTTCCCCGAGCCGCCCGAGAGCGTGTCGCTGCCGGCACCGCCGGAGATGCGGTCACGTCCCGCGCCGCCGGAGAGGCAGTCGGCGCCGGCGAGACCGGACAACACATCGTTGCCACGCCCGCCGCTGATGCGGTCGCCGCCGGTTGTGCCCACGAGGCGGTCGCGCTTGGCGGTTCCGGCGAACACGTTGGAGCAGCGCGCCGGGTTCGGCGCGACCGACGAGCTACCGGCGGAATCAACAGTTGAGGTTCCCGCAGCGTTCGTCTGCGTTTCGCGCACCTTGATCACGTGCCCGATGTCGGCGTTCGTGAGCTTGTAGGTCGTGGCCACCGCGCCCGGAATCGGCACACAGGCGTTGCCGGTCTTGTCGCAGCGGAGGAACGCGAGTGAGGGGATGCCGCCGCCCGCCGCGCTGCCCGCGCTGGCGGTGAGCGTCTGCCCGTTCACGGCCGTCCCCGTCAGGGTCGGCGCGGACGCAAACACGGGAGCCGCCGGCTGCCAGGTGGCGCGGTAGTCGCCCTGGCCGGCACCAGGAGCCGAGAGGATCGTGACAGCGCCACCCCCGGCGGGCACGCTGGCGATCTGGCCGTCATAGGGCGAGGAGCTGGGGTGGAAGCGCTCGAAGATCACGACCGATCCGTCCGGCGAGAACACGGGCTCCTGGTCCGTGAGATCACTTGGCGGAGAGGTGAGTGGCACTGGATCAGCGCCGTCAGCGCCCATGACGAAGATCTGTTCGTTGCTGTTCGCGTCACAGCAGCGCTCGAAGACGATCCTGCTGCCGTCCGGCGACCAGTCCGGCGCGTCGTCGCCGGTCACGGGGTGTGTGAGCTGAACGAGGCTGCCGCCCGTCGACGGCGCCACAGCGATGAAGCAGCTGCCGCCCCCACTCGGGCAGTCCTGGAATGCGATCTTCGTCCCGTCGGGAGAGAAGGTGGGGTAGTCCTGCCGCTCGTTCGTGTCCAGAGTGGTGGTGAGCTGGTGGGGATTCGCGCCGTCGGCCCCCATCACATTGATCGCGCAGTGCACCTCACCCGGCTGGCAGTGCTTGAAAGCGATCTTCGAGCCATCGGGCGAGAAGGTCGGGTAGTCGTCGTATCCCGGCCCGGCCGCCGGAGTCAGGGGCACCCGGCCGCTGCCGTCCGCGTTGACCACGCTGATGCCTGCCGTGCCGCAGTTCGTGGCGCACTCCTGGAAGGCCACCTTCTGGCCGTTCGGCGACCATGCCGGATCGTCATCCCCGCCGCCGCCGTGTGTGAGCGCCGCCTCGCTTGCCCCGCTCGGATCCATCGTCCAGATGTGGAACGAGCTGCAGCCCGAGTCCTCGCAGCGCGCGAAGGCGATCTTCCCGTTCGCGCCGGGAAAGGCCGAACGAGCCGACCCCGCCGGCCACAGCCAGACGGTCAGGGCAATGGCGACGAGGGCGAGCAGCCGCAGCCGATGGGCGAGCGCGAGACGAGGCAAGGCGGAACCTCCATTGGGCGAGTCCGGTGAGCTGGTCCCACCCTAACCCGCGCACCGGCGTTCAGCCAGCGCCTCGTTTTCGCGGCGCGCCTAGGACTCGTCGGGAGACGACTCGTCAGCCGGCGGTGCGTCCGGGACCTCGGGCAGCACCTCGGGATCCTCGGGAAGATCCGACGGCGCGCTCCCCGACGGCTCGCCGCCGCCGTTGCCCTCGTCGCCGCCGCCCTTGGCGCCGACGCCGACCGTCTGGCGCTTGCGCGTCTTCGGGGCGATGATCTCGATCTTCACCTCGGGCTCCTCGCCCTCGGCCGCCTTGCCCACCTCCACCGTGGAGCCGGGCTCCATCGAGGAGGACAGCACCTTGTCGGCGAGCGGGTCCTCGATGTAGCGCTGGATCGCGCGGCGGAGCGGACGGGCGCCCATGGCGGGATCCCAGCCCTTCTCGACCAAGAGATCCTTGGCGTCGTCGGACAGGTTGAGCGACAGCTCGCGGTCGGCCATGGACTCGCGGATGTGCCGCAGGAGCAGCTCCACGATCTCCTTGACCTCGTCCTTCGTGAGCTTGTGGAAGACGATGACCTCGTCGATGCGGTTGAGGAACTCAGGCCGGAAGACCTTCTTGAGCTCGCCCATGATCCGCGTCTTCATGTCGTCGTACGTGATGCCCGTCTCGTCGTCGGACACCGAGAAGCCGAGCGGCGTGTTGCGCGCGATCTCGGAGGCGCCGATGTTCGAGGTCATGATCACGATGGCGTGACGGAAGTCCACCGTGCGCCCCTGGGCGTCGGTGAGGCGGCCGTCCTCCA
>JAICJR010000133.1 GCA_025928345.1 Thermoleophilaceae bacterium
CACGGTCGAGGAGACGCTCGTCTACCACGGTGGCTACTTCGGCATGTCGCGCGCCGACGCCGAGACGCGCGCGACGGAGATGATCGACGCCTTCGACCTCCGCGCGAAGACGAACGTGCGCACTCCGAAGCTGAGCGGCGGGATGCGCCGGCGCCTGCTGCTCGCGCGCGCGCTCATGCACCGCCCGCGGCTCGTGATCCTCGACGAGCCCACCGCCGGCGTGGACTTCGAGCTCCGCCACGAGCTCTGGCGCTACATCCGCCAGCTCCACAGCGAAGGCACGACCATCCTGCTCACCACGCACTACCTCGAGGAGGCCGAGGAGCTGTGCGAGGAGATCGCGCTGATCAAGGGCGGGCGGCTGCTCGCTCGAGACAGCGCGCACGGCCTGCGCGAGCACTACGGCGCGGACAGCCTGGCCGACGTCTACGTGAAGGCGATGGCGCTATGACAGGCATGCTCTGGCTCTGCCGGCGCGAGATCCTGCGCGTCTACAAGGTGTGGACGCAGACGGTGTTCGCGCCGGTGATCAGCTCGCTGCTCTTCATCGTGGTGTTCGGGCTGTCGTTGGGCGGGCGGATCAAGCTCGTGGAGGGCTTTCACTACCGGGAGTTCATCGTGCCGGGCCTGATCGCGATGGCGATGATGCAGGCGGCGTACAGCAACAATTCCGCTTCGATCTTCCAGGCGCGCTCGGACCGCTACATCAACGACGTGCTGTCCGCGCCCATGCGTCCGTGGCAGATGAACCTGGGCGTGAACGTGGGCGGCTGGGCACGAGCGCTCGCCATCGGGATCCTCCTGCTCGCCGCGGCGCTGCCGATCACGCATGTGCCGGTGCACCACCCGTTCTTCCTGATGCTCACGGTGATCTTCGGGATGGTGCTGTTCGGCGCGCTCGGGATCGTGGTGGGCATCTACGCCGAGACGTTCGACCACCACACCTTCGTGAACAACATCGTGATCCTGCCGCTGGCGTTCGTGGGCGGCGTGTTCTACTCGGTGAGCAGGCTCGGGTCGCCGTGGCACGAGCTGTCCCACGTGAATCCGGTCTTCTACCTCGTGAACGCGATGCGCTACGGCTTCCTCGGCGTGAGCGACGCGAACCAGTGGCTCTGCCTCGGCGTGACCGTGGCGCTGGCCGTCCCGGTCTATCTCTGGGCTCAGTACCTGTTCTCGAGCGGGCGCAAGCTCAAGGCTTGATCGACGCCGGCGCCTGCACGGCCGGCGCGTCCGGCACGCCGGCGCTGGTCGACGCCTCGAGCTCGAGCTCGGCCTCGCGCGCCCACGCGATCGCCCAGGTGTAGATCTCCTGGGCGGACACGCCGGGAGGCGCGAGCGCCTTGAGGTCGTCGAAGCGCGCGTGCTCGTAGCCGAGCACCGCCTTCAGCACCACGCCCTTCGGGCCGAGGTGGTGGTGAAGCGCGTCCTTGATCTCGTCGGAGAGCGGAAGCGAGGAGAGCACCACGTCCATCGGCGAGTCGAGCAGCGCGTCGACCACCGAGAACATGCCGGTGGTGAAGTACTCCTCGCGCTCGCGCGCGGGCCGCGAGGCGGCCGCCAGCTCGCACATCTTGGCGCGCACCAAAGCGGTCACCACGAGCTCGTTGGGCTTGTCGTCGATGTCCGCCATCGCGAGCAGGGTCGCCCACTTCTTCACGGCGGAGATCCCGAGCAGGACGAGCGCCTGGCGAACCGAGCCGACCTTGTGGGGCAGCGAAAAGAACGCGGAGTTGATGTAGCGGAGGAAGCGATAGCTCAGGCCGACGTCGCGGCTGATGATCTTCTCGAGCCCGTCGAAGTCGGCGTCCGGGTTGTTCAGCTCAGCGAGGAGGCTGAGCTTGGCAAGCCGGTTGGTGGGGACCGTGCGCTTGGTCACCGCCTTCGGCTGGCAGAGGAAGTGGCCCTGGTAGTAGTCGAAGCCGAGGCTCTTGCAGAACTCGAGCTCCTCGTGGGTCTCGACCTTCGTGGCGACGAGGCGCTTGCCGCGGCCCTGCACCTGGCCCATCTGGTGCCAGAGGCCCTGCTGTCCGAGCTTGTGCACGTCGAGGCGGATGATGTGGGCGAGCTCCACGAGCGGATTCAGCTCCGGCCGGTACTCGAACTCGTCGAGAGCGATCAGGTAGCCCCGCTCCTTGAGCGCGGCAATCGCGTCGGCCGGCCCGTCCTTCACCTCGATGATCAGGCGGTCGGCGGGAAGCTGGAGCGACATGGCGTCGTAGAGGAAGTTCTCCGACACCTTCACCGACGCCGGGCGGCTCCCCACCAGATCCTGAAGTCCCATGCTGCCGAACGTGCCGACGAGGTCCGCGGACTCGGCCCGCCCCTCGATCCCGCTGAAGAGCAGCTCGTACGCAAAGACACCGAGGTCCTTGTCGAAGATGGGCTGCCGAGCGACGGATATGTCGGACATGTCCCGGTGATCGCTCGCCGCGCCCGTATCTTGAGGGTCATCGGACTGACGGAACTGGAATTGAGGATCACGAAATGCCGCAAGTGCCCGCGGCTCGTGGCCTGGCGCGAGCAGATTGCCCTGGAAAAGCGCGCTGCCTTCAGGGATTGGGACTACTGGGGCCGGCCGGTGCCGGGCTTCGGCGATCCCTCAGCGAGGGTATATGTGCTCGGTCTCGCTCCGGCGGCCCACGGCGGCAACCGCACGGGGCGCGTGTTCACCGGCGACCGCTCGGGCGACTGGCTGTTCGCCTCCATGCATCGCACCGGTTTCGCGAACCAGCCGACTTCGGTGACGAAGGACGACGGCCTCGAGCTGAAGGACGCGTTCGTGGCCGCCGCGGTGCGCTGCGCCCCGCCGGCGAACAAGCCGCTGCCGTCCGAGCGAGACAACTGCCTCCCCTACGCCGCGCAGGAAATCGAACTGCTGACGAACCTGCGAGTGATCGTCTGCCTGGGCGCCTTCGGGTGGGACGCCGCCTTTCGCCTGCTGAATGTCAGGCCCAAGCCGAAGTTCGGCCACGGAGCGGAACATGAGACGGACGGCATCACCGTCATCGCCTCCTTCCACCCCAGCCAGCAGAACACGTTCACCGGCAAGCTCACCGAGCAGATGCTCGACGACGTGTTCCTGCGAGCGCGCGAGCTCGCAGGCTGAGAGAGCGGGCGGCCCGGCTGTCGCTGGGGCAAGCAACAGCCGGGCCGGAGGAGGGGACCCGCTACTCGTACGCGAGCGCCTCGAGCACGTTCAGCTTCGAGGCACGTCGCGCCGGGGTGATCGCTGCCAGCACACCGGCCAGGCCGGCGAGGATGAGCAGGATCACCAGTGTCCCGACCGGGAACGAGAGCTGGAAGCCCTCGCCTGCCAGCGGCCGGGAAACGATCACGGCGAAGAACACGCCGAGCACGGTGCCGAGGATGGCCCCGATCAGCGCGGTGATCACCGACTCGTAGCGCACGATCCGCTTGACCTGCCGCTTGGACATGCCGACGGCACGCAGCAGGCCGAGCTCGCGCGTGCGCTCGTAGATGGCGAGCACGAGCGTGTTCACGATCCCGAACAGGGACACGATCACCGCGAGCGACAGCAACACGTAGAAGAAGGCGGAGATCTGGTTGATCCACTCCGTCTGCGTCTTCTTGAAGCCGCTCTTGGTGTCCGCCTCGGCGTTCGGGTACTGCGCCGCGAGGACCTTCGACGCCTGCGCCTTCACCTGATCCGGGTTCGCGCCGGGCTTCAGCCCGTACATCACGAACTGGTCGTCGGTGACCTTGAAGTCACGGGCGAGGGTCGTGTTCGTCACGGCGATGTCGCCGAGGAAGTGGACGTTGTTCTTGTACGTCCCGATGATCGTGTAGGTGGCGTGGTTGCCGGACTGCGTGGTGATGCTGATCTGCTGTCCGACCTTCCTGTGCTTGGACTTCGACCACGACTCGCTCACGATCGCGTTGTTGCCGTCGAGCCGGCTGAGCGTCGCGTTCGAGCCCTTCTTCCAGTCGAGCTGGTAGACGCTCGGCAGCGTGACCGGATTGACGCCGCTCACGTCAGGGGTGCCGCTCACGCCGGCCACCTTCGCCTGCGAGAGACGGATCTCGGACGAGTTGCCCACACCGGGCACCTGCGCAACCGACTTGCCCGCGGACTGCGGGATCGACGACCAGCCGTCCTTGTTCTCCACCACGAGCCCGGCCTTCACGCTGTTGTCGATTGCGCTGTTGACGGACTTCTTGATGCCGGCGGCGAAGATCGTCACGCCCGAGACGAGGGCGAGGCCGACCATCAGCGCCGCCGCGGTGGAGGCGGTGCGAGCCGTATTGCGCGTGGCGTTCTCGCGCGCGAGCTGGCCGCTCACGCCGCGCAGGCTCTCCATCGGACGCCCCACGAGCGAGGCGATCGGGCGCACCAGCTTGCTCGAGAACATCGCCGCGCCGATGAACACCAGCACGGTGCCGAACAGGAGCGGCAGCCACACGGCGGAGCCGGTGCTGTTCGTCAGCAGGCCGAGGCACATGAGTGCGACGCCGAGTCCGAGCGTGACCGCGCCGAACGGCGTCTTGATCTTCGAGAAGCGAGTCCGCGGGATCACCGCGCCCTCGCGCACGCCCTCGATCGGCTGGATCCGGGTGGCCCGGAGCGCCGGCGAGAGGCTGGCGATCACCGTCACGAGCGTGCCCACGATCAGCGACACGATGATCGTGCGCGACTCGACCACGGCCGAGCCGCCCGGGAGGTCGGCACCCACGGCCTTGAACAGCGCCTTCAGGCCCTTGGCCAGGACGATGCCGAGCCCGAGGCCGATCACCGACGCGCTGAAGCCCATGACCACCGCCTCACCGAGCACCGAGCCGAGCACCTGACGGCGCGACGCGCCGACCGTGCGCAGCATGGACAGCTCACGCGTCCGCTGGGCGATCGTGATCGAGAAGCTGTTGAAGATCATGAACGCGCCGACGAACAGGGCCACGCCGGCGAACACGAGCAGGAGCGTCTTGATGAAGCCGAGGCCAGACTTGGTGTCTGAGGCGTCCTTCGCGGCCTGCTCGGCGCCGGTGCGGACCGTCACCGTGTTCGGCAGCGCCTGCTGGACGCGCCCGACGAGCGCCTCGGGCTTGATGCCCGGCGCCGCCTTGATGTCGATTCCGTCGAGCTTGCCGACCTTGTTCGTGACCTTCTGGGCCTGATCGAGCGTCATCACCGCGATCGCCGCGCCGGCCAGCCCGTTGAGCTTGCCGAACTTGGCGATGCCGACGACCGTGTACGGCTCGGCCGGACCGCGGCCTCCGACACGGACGGTCGAGCCCACATGCCAGTGCTGCTTGTCGGCCGTGTACTTGTCGATCGAGATCTGGTTCGGCGCGGTCGGGCCATGACCGGCCACGTAATGGAACGGGTTGAACGGAGCGGGCGCATCACTCGAGATGAAGTTCGGCGCGCCGTTCGAGCCGCCGATCTTCTTGCCCTTGTTGTCGAGGATCACGCCGTTGTCGAAGATGCCGCCTGCGGCCTTCTGCACCCCCGGCACCTGCTGAACCTGCGACACGTACGACGCCGGGAACGCCGGCGGGTTCGCGTTGTTGTCGGAGTTGAAGAGCTTCTTCGGCGTGACGCTTACGTCGACACCCTGCCTCACCTGGGCGAAGATCTGATCGAACTGGCGATCGATCGTGTCGGTGAGGATGTAGGTGCCCGCGATCAAGGCCACGCCGAGCACGACCGCGAGGGCCGTGAGCACGGTGCGGAGCTTCCGCCCCGCCATTCCCTTGAGCGAGACTGCGAGCATCAGGCGACCGCCTTCATGAGCTCGACCACCTCGTCGGCCTCGCCGGCGGGGGTCTCGCGGACCACCTGGCCGTCCACCAGCACCACGATGTGGTCGGCGATGGAGGCGGCGTGCGGGTCGTGGGTCACCATGATCACGGTCTGGCCGTACTCGTCAGCGGCGCGGCGCAGCATCTGCAGCACCTCGTCGCCGGCCTTCGAGTCCAGGTTGCCGGTGGGCTCGTCGGCGAACACCACGGCCGGCTTCGTGAGCAGTGCGCGCGCCACGGCAACGCGCTGCTGCTGACCGCCGGAGAGCTGCGAGGGGCGGTGCGAGCGGCGGTCGCTCAGGCCGACGGCTTCGATCAGCTCGTCGAGCCACGCCTTCTCCGGCTTCTTGCCCGCGATCTTCAGCGGCAGCGTGATGTTCTCCTCGGCCGTGAGGACCGGGAGCAGGTTGAAGAACTGGAAGATGAAGCCGAACTTGTCGCGGCGAAGCTGAGTGAGCTTCTTGTCGTCGAGCCCGCCGAGCTCGACGTCGTCGACGACAACCGAGCCGCCGGTGGGACGGTCGAGGCCGGCGAGGATGTGCATGAGGGTCGACTTGCCGGACCCGGACGGGCCCATGATGGCCGTGAAGCGGCCCTTCGGGAAGCCGACGGTTACGCCATCGAGTGCGTCGACGGCGGCGTCGCCTTCTCCGTAGCGCCGGTGAAGGTCCACGGCGGAGACGATCAGGGGAGCATTCAAGACGCGGGTCCTTTCAAGAACGAGAGCGGAGTACCAGGCGCAATGGTCGCTCCGCGGCCCAGAACCGCCTATGCGGAAACCTGGCGTTTCCCGGTGGGGCTATCCACACCCCTGCTGAGAAGGCTTTTAGGCCCGCAGGTAGCGGAGTACGGCCAGCACCCGGCGATGATCCTCGGCCGTGGGCGGAAGCTTGAGCTTCCCGAAGATGCTGGTCACGTGCTTCTCGACCGCGCGCTCGGTCACAACCATGGCCTCGGCGATCGCGTGGTTGGAGCGGCCCTCTGCCATCAGCTCGAGCACCTCGCGCTCGCGCGGGCTCAGCTCCTCGAGCGGGTCCTCGCGGCGGCGCCGACCCAGGAGCTGAGCCACCACCTCCGGATCGAGCGCGGAGCCGCCCTCACCAACGCGGCGCACGCTCTCGGTGAAGCGCTCCACGTCGGCCACGCGGTCCTTCAGCAGGTAGCCCACGCCCTCGGCGTTCTCCGACAGGAGCTCGAGTGCGTAGCCCTCCTCGATGTACTGCGAGAGCACGAGCACGCCGCAGTTCGGGTACTCGGCGCGGATCTTCTGCGCGGCGCGCAGGCCGTCATCGGTGTTGGTGGGCGGCATGCGCACGTCCACGATCGCCACGTCCGGCTTGTGGGCCGCGACCTTGCGCACAAGGTCGTCGGCATCCCCGGCTTGGGCAACGACGTCGAAGCCGCTGTCAGCCAGGATGCGAACGATGCCCTCGCGGAGGAGGACGGAATCATCGGCCACTACTACACGCACGGTATCTCCGCGTAGACGATAGTTCCCTCACCGGGCGCACTCACGAGCTCGACGCTGCCGTCCAGCGCGCCGACTCTGTCCACCAGCCCCCGGAGGCCGTTCCCGCGCGAGGGGTCGGCCCCTCCCACGCCGTCGTCGCGCACCTCCACAAGCGCGTGCCCGTTCCGGCGCGCCACCGCCACGGTCGCGTGAGTCGCACCCGAGTAGCGGGCGATGTTGGCGAGCGCCTCCGAGATCACCAGGTAGGCGGCAGATTCCACCGCGGCGGGCAGCCGTTCGACCGGCAATTCGCCGATCTCGACCGGGATCGGGAAGCGGCCGCAGAGCGATTCGAGCGCCGGAGTGAGGCCGCGATCGCTCAGCACTGCGGGGTGGATGCCACGGGCCAGCTCGCGCAGCTCGTCGATCGTGGTGGTGAGCTCGTTCTCGCACGCCTCGATCAGCTCCGCGGCGGTGTCCGGATGGTTGGGGAGGCGGCTGCGCGCGGTGCGCATGCCGAGCGCGAGCGCCACCAGGCGCTGCTGCGGGCCGTCGTGCAGGCTGCGCTCGAGCCGGCGGCGGGCGGCCTCCTCGGCGGTGATCAGCCGCACGCGCGAGGCGCGCACCTCCTCGATCCGCGCGCGCAGCTCAGCCTCGAGCCGCTCGTTCTCGAGCGCGAGTGCGGCGGCCGCGCCCACGGACTGGATCAGCTCGGGCTGGTCGAGCAGCGTGGAGTCGTGGACGATCGCGGCCACCGGCCGGCCGTCGTGCTCGATCTCCGCCACCGTGCGGCGGGAGTCCGGCTGCGGCAGCTCATATGCACGCCCACTCGCGTCCACGTAGCGCTTCTTGTCAGGGAGCCAGTAGACGAGCTCGATCGTGGGGTCGCGCAGCACCTGTGCGAGCGCGTCGCGCAGTTCGCCGCGGGCGGGCGCGTTCTGCAGCTTCGACATCAGGTCGCCCACCGCGCCCACGCTCGTGGCCTGCGTGCGCAAGAGGAAGGCGAGGAACGAGAGCGGAACGGCGGCGAAGAAGACAGTCTCCCCCACCCAGCCGATCGAGCCGAGCACGTCGGGCAGGGACAGCACCGCCACGACCAGCACCAGCGCGAGGAAGCAGAACATGCCGATGGCCGGCCAGATGACCGGCGCCAGCAGACGGCGGCGCGGCTCGCTCGCCACGCGCCAGCGGTTCACGAGCGCGCGGACCGTGAGCGCGAGGAGCACGATGCCCGCGATCTCCATGAGCGCGCCCGGCCATTCGGTCGAGAGCCTGGTGGCGTGGACGATCAGCGGATCGGATCCCGCCGGCCTGCGATACGTGCTGCCGATGTGCGCCATGAGCAGCGCGGGCAGCTGCGCCAGGGTGGCCGTGATGTACAGGCCGGTCACGAGCGCGCATACGCTCCGGGACGGGAGCCGCCCGGTGGGATATGCCAACGCCAGGTGCGCGGCGGCCACGATGTAGAGCGGCGCGATCAGGTAGCCGACGAACACCGCGGCGGGCGCGGTCCACAGCTCGGCAAGGGTGCCGAGCAGCCAGAGGAAGCCCGCCATAGCCATGAGCGCGCCGGTGCGGTTGTCCGGGCGGCGCAGCCAGGCGAGCAGCCCGGTGTCGACCCAGAGCAGGCCGATGATCGGCACGGCCACCTGTTGGAAGGTCGAGAGCGACGGGTCCGCGCTCGTCGCGAGGATGGCGGCGGCGGCGCCGGCCTCGATCAGGCCGAGCAGTGCGAGGGCGAGCAGCGCGGGGCGGAGCCCCGTCACGGCAGGAGTTCCTCCAGCGCCGATCCGGACAGCTCGCTCTTCGGCACGAAGCCGAGGGCGCCGCTCTTCTCGACCAACGGGCCGAAGTCAGTCGAGTCGCGGCTCGATGTGAGGATCACATTCGGCGGCTTCGGGTCCGCGGTGATGCGTGTGGCCACCTCGAAGCCGTCGATGTCGGGGAGGTTCACGTCGAGCAGCACGAGGTCCGGCCGCAGTTCGAGCGCAACGTCTACGCCCTCCTCCCCGGTGGCTGCCTCCCCCACCACCTCGAAGCCATCTGACTCCAGCAGCATTCGTGCACTGGATCGGAAGCTTGGGTGGTCGTCCACGATCACAACGGTTTTCGCCATTCGCCAGGCTGATTCTCGCCAGTGATCTTCGTCACGCCCATACGGCTAACCGCACCCTCCCCATCCCTCCAATGGAGGACTTGGTGCACCCGATACGCTGGTCTGTTACGTGCAAAGTGACGCGCTGAAAACGTTCACCCCGCAGGTACGCGAGTGGTTCACGCGTGCCTTCGAGGCGCCCACTGAGGCGCAAAAGCAGGCCTGGCCCGCGATTGCGGCCGGGCAGAACGTGCTTCTGTCCGCGCCAACGGGCTCCGGCAAGACGCTGGCCGCGTTCCTCTGGGGACTCGACCGGCTTGTAGCCCAGCCAGGTGAGGGCGAGGGGACCCGTTTGGTCTACGTGTCCCCCTTGAAGGCATTGTCGTATGACATCGAGCGCAACCTGCGCGCCCCGTTGAAGGGCATCGGGGGCGACATCTCGGTGGCAATCCGCACCGGCGACACGCCACAGCGCGAGCGCCAGGCGATGATGCGAAAGCCGCCCGACGTGCTGATCACCACGCCGGAGTCGCTCTACCTGATCCTCACTTCC
>JAICJR010000149.1 GCA_025928345.1 Thermoleophilaceae bacterium
CCGCCTGCCGGAGACGCGCGCGTTCGCCAAGGTGATGAACGGCCGCAGCTCCGGGATCAAGGACCTCCGCTTCGGCTCCTGTGCGGAGGCCGACTGGTGCGACTGCGACCCGGACGAGTTCCTGCGCAACCGCTGCCAGGACGTCCCCTTCCTCGAGACCGCCACCTACTACTTCATCGGGGCCACACTCTCGCGCGAGCAGGGCGGCATGCTCGGCCAGCTGGTGGGCGACCTGCTGGTGCGCTATCCGAGCGCCTCCGGCACCGGGCGGCGGCGCCGGATCGGCTTCGAGATCGACAACGGCCTCCACCTCGGCGGCGCCACTCACTTCCACCTGCTCAACCACCCGGCGGTGTACGAGCAGCTCCGCTCGTGGCTGGTACGGCCGCGCGCGCTGGCGGCCGTGTAAGCAGCGCCATCGCGGCGAGCGCGCCGGCGGCGAGCAGCGCGATCGTCAACGCCATCGGCGTGGCGCTGTGCTTCCCGGCCACGCCCACGAGCGGAGCCACTCCCGCGCCCACCACGAACTGCAGCATCCCGAGGAGCGCGGAGGCGCTGCCCGCCGTCTCCGGGTGATCGGTCATCGCGAGCGCCGTCGAGTTCGGCATCACCACGCCCACCGAGGCCACCACGACGAACAGCGGCACGAGCACCGCCCACACGCCCAGCCCGCCGATAAGCACCACAGTGAGCAGAGCGATCCCAGCCGCGGCCGCCGCGAGCAGCGCCATGCCGAGAAGCGCCCGCGGCGTTCTGTACGCGAGCAGCCGGTGGTTGAGCTGGCTCGCCGCCACGATCCCGCACGCGTTCACGGCGAAGATGGCGCTGAACACCTGCGGCGACACGCCGTAGATGTCCTCGAGCACGAACGGCGAGCCGGCGATGTAGGCGAACATCGCGGCGAATGAGAGCCCGCACGTGAGCGCGTAGCCGGCGAACACGCCGTCGCTCATCAGCGTGCGCATCGTGGCGAAGGTGGCCCGGAGGCCGTCGGCGCGGCGGCGCTCGGGCGGCAGCGTCTCGTGGAAACCGACGGCGGTGGCGAGGAGCAGCGCCACCCCGATCGCCGCCAGCGTGACGAACACCCCTCGCCATGACGTGACCTTCAGGAGCTGCCCGCCGATCACGGGAGCAAGGATCGGCGCGAGGCCGTTCACCAGCATGAGGATCGAGAAGAAACGCGCGGCGCGGACACCCGAGTACATGTCGCGCACGGCGGCCCGCGAGATCACGATTCCCGCCGCGCCCGCGAGGCCCTGGATGAGCCTCAGCCCGGTGAGCACCTGCACATTCGGCGCGAGCGCGCATAGGAGCGACGCGGCGGCATAGGCGGCCACGCCGAGGAGCAGCGGGCTGCGACGGCCGAGCCGGTCGCTGAGCGGCCCGACCAGGAGCTGGCCGAGCGCGAGCCCGATCAGGCAGGCCGTGAGGGTGAGCTGCGCGGCGGACGCGCTCGCGTGAAAGCCGCGCGCCATCTGAGGCAGCCCCGGCAGGTACATGTCGATCGAGAGCGGCCCGAACGCGGTGAGCGACCCCAGCACGACGACGAACAGCAGGCGCCGGCGCCGGGAGGTGGGGGCGAGCGCGTCCACAGCGGGGAAATCTAGATGGGGGTCGCCCCACGGCCGAATGGAGCTTTACCCGCATGGGCGCTCGGGCGATTCGCGGCGAGTCTTGACCCCGGATGCTCCCCCGGACCAGTAGGCCTGAATGACCATACGAACGTTCGACATACGCGCGAGTCGTCGAGCGCTCGATGGCACGGCCTTGGGTGGAGCCATCCGCGTGTTGGTGGTGGATGACCACACCGCCGTCCGCATCGGCCTCGGTGGGCTCTTGGAGGACCGTTCGGACATGGAGGTGGTCGCCACCGCCGCGAGCGCGCGGGAGGCGCTAGCCGATGCGGCACGGGTCGCCCCGGACGTCGCCGTGGTGGATTTCCACCTCGGTGACGGCGACGGCCTAACGCTGTGTCGTGCAATGAAGCGCCTCCCGCGTCCGCCTCGCGTCCTCGTCTACAGCGCCTATGCCGACGGTCCGCTCACCGCCGCGGCAGTGGTCGCCGGGGCGGACGCGGTGCTGAGCAAGGGAACGCTTGGCGAGGAGGTGGTCAGGACGATCAGGACCCTCGCTCATGGCCGGCGTGCGATCCCGCCCATCCCCCGCGCCGTGCTGCGGTCGCTCCGCGCGCGGCTCGAGCCTGCCGACCAGTCGATCCTCGGGATGCTCATCCAGGGCATCACCCCCTCCGAGGTCGCGTCGGTGCTGCGGATCAGTCAGTCCCTGCTCGAGTCGCGCCGGACGGCCATCGTTCGTGCCTTGATGGCGGTGACCCCGAGTGGGTCATCGCTCGAGCCCTCCCTCAGATGGGGCTGAATGGGCATGCGCGCTCGCAGACCGCTCGCGTGCTCGTCGTGGACGATCACTCCGCCGTGCGCGAGGGGATCGAAGCCCTTCTCGCAGGCGAGCCCGGACTCGAGCCGGTGGGATCGGCGGGGCGAGCCAAGGAAGCGCTCGAGCTCGCGCGGCAGACGCGGCCCGACGTAGCGATCGTCGACTTCCAGCTGGGTGACGGCGACGGGCTGTCGCTGTGTCGTCAGCTGAAGGAGCTGCCCGACCCCGCGCGCGTGGTGCTGTACAGCGCGTACGCCGACGGCCCGCTGGCGCTGGCCGGCGTGATCGCCGGCGCGGATGGCGTGGTGCACAAGGCGACACTCGCGGGCGAGCTGTGCGACACGGTCCGGGCGGTGGCCGCCGGACGCACCGCGATCCCGCCGCCGCCGCCGCGCGTGCAGGCAGTGGTGGCCGCGAAGCTCGACCCGGAGGACCTGCCGATCCTCGCGATGCTCATCGACGGGACCGATCCCGACGAGATCGCGACCGTGCTGGGCATCCGCCCGCGCTGGCTGGCGGCGCGGCGCTGGGCGATGCTCGAACGATTGCGCCGCATGCCCACTCGGCGAGGAACCGACTCCTCGGACTGGCCGACTGGCGCCCTCCCTGCCTAAGCTGAGCGGTGAGCATGACTCGCCGTACCGTGCCGGCCCCGCCGGCCGAGAGCAATGGCTCCTTAGGTGAGCCGCGCGCCGTGGTCGGGCACTACACGCCTCTCTTCAGACGCGTCGCCGCGCTGAACGCCGCGGTGGTGATCGGCGCGTGCGTCGTCACGATCCTCGTGCTGTCGCCGAAGAAGCTGCACTCGTTCGCGGCGAGCGAGGCGATCGTGCTCGCGGCGGCACTCGCGCTCGTCGTTCTGATCAACCTCGTTCTCTTGCGCCGCGCGCTGCGACCGCTCGAGGCGCTCACCGCTCTCGCCCGGAAGGTCGACCTCACGCGGCCCGGCCAGCGGGTGCCGGTGGGCGGCTACCAGTCCGAGGTGACGGAGCTCGCCACCACCTTCAACGAGATGCTCGCGCGGCTCGAGAACGAACGGCGCGACGCCACGCGGCGCGTGCTCGCGGCACAGGAGCGCGAGCGGCTGCGGATCGCGCAGGAACTGCATGACGAGGTGGGGCAGACGCTCACCGCGGTGCTGCTCCAGCTCGGGCGGAGCGCCCGCCAGGCGGATCCGAGGCTCGAGGCGGAGCTGCTCGAGACGCAGGAGACGGCCCGCGCCTCGCTCGAGGACGTGCGCCGCATCTCGCGCGAGCTGCGGCCCGAGGCGCTGGACGACCTCGGGCTGACGAGCGCGCTCGTGGCTCTCACCGAGCGCTTTTCCCAGGGCGCCGGGCTCAAGGTGCGCCGCGACGTCGATCGCGAGCTGCCGCAGCTCAGCGAGGAGGCGGAGCTCGTGATCTACCGGGTGGCGCAGGAGGCGCTCACCAACGTCGCGCGCCACTCCGGGAGCGACACCGCGGAGCTCACGCTCACGCGCTCGAACGGCGGGCTGACGCTGCGGGTGCTCGACGACGGCGAGGGCTTCGATCCGTACAGCGGCGAAGGCGGCGGGCTGCGCGGAATGCGCGAGCGCGCGGTGCTGGTGGGCGCGCAGCTCGCCGTGATGCGCCGGCCGAGTGGGGGCACCGAGGTGCGCCTGCGCATGCCGCTCGGGGCAGCCGCCTCATGACTCCGCTGAAGACGCGCATCCTGCTGGCGGACGACCACGCCGTCGTGCGCCGCGGCCTGCGGCTCGTGCTCGAATCAGAGCCCGACCTCGAGGTGGTGGCGGAGGTGGGGGATGGGGCCGAAGCCGTGGAGCGCGCCCTCGGCGACGACGTGGACCTCGCGATCCTCGACGTCACGATGCCGCGCATGACCGGGCTGCACGCCGCCTCCGAGCTCCACCGCCGCCGCCCGGAGCTGCGCGTGCTGATCCTCTCGATGCACGACAACGAGCAATACCTGTTCGAGGCGCTCAAGGCGGGCGCCTCGGGCTACGTCCTCAAGTCGGTGGCGGACCGCGACCTGGTCGAGGCGTGCCGCGCGACCATGCGCGGCGAGCCCTTCCTCTACCCGGGGGCAGTCACCGCTCTGATCAAGGACTTCCTCGACCGTGCGCGCGCGGGACAGGAGGTGGGCGACCCGCTCAGCCCGCGCGAGACCGAGATCGTCAAGCTGATCGCCGAGGGCCACACCGGACGCGAGATCGCGGAGTCGCTCGTGATCAGCGAGAAGACGGTGGAGCGACACCGCTCGAACATCCTCGAGAAGCTCGGGATGCGCGACCGCGTGGAGCTCACGCGCTACGCGATCAGGCGCGGGCTGGTCGAGCCGTAACGGCTTATTCCGGCTCGGGCGCTTCGTCGCCCGGCCATGACCCCATCACCTTCGCGAAGCCGCGACGGCTCTGGTGGTCGGCGAGTCCCCGCATCAGCCTGAAGATCGCGCCCTCGAGCGCGAGGGCGGCCACGAGCTTGCCCATCGAGATCTCGCGGTGCTTGGCCTCGGGCGGCTCCTCCTCGTCGATCAGGCCCCAGATCTGCTCGAAGACCTTCTTCGACGCGAATCCCGCGATCAGCCCTCCAAGGATGCTGAACGGCAGGAACAGCAGCTTCATCTCAGTTCTCCTTCGGCTCTACGCGCGGTTCCATCGCGATCGTATCCCGCGGCGGCACCCCGGCCTCGAGCTGGCGCCCGCGCTCGAGCTCTGCGTTGAGCTCGGCGCCGAGCAGCACGGCGATATTTGAGATCCACAGCCACACGAGGAACGCAATCACGCCGCCGAGCGCGCCGTAGGTCTTGTTGTAGGAGCTGAAGTTGGCGACGTAGAGCGCGAACAGGGCCGACGCCACGATCCAGACGATCACGGCGAGGATGCCGCCGGGCGTGAGCCAGCGGAAGCGCGGCTGCTTCACGTTCGGGGCGGCCCAGTACAGGATCGAGAAGATGAAGGCCACGACCAGGATCAGCACCGGCCATTTGGCGATGTCCCAGACCGTCACGGCCGTGTTGCCCACTCCGACGAGGTCGCCCACGCGCTTGGCCAAGCCACCCGTGACGACCACCGCCACGGCGCTGACGGCGACGAGTATCAGCGTGACCACGGTGATGAGCAGCTGCACGGGGCGCTTCATGTAGAACGGCCGCCCCTCCTCCATCTCGTAGATGGCGTTTGAGGCGCGCATGAAGGCGCCCACGTAGCCGGACGCAGACCAGATCGCGGCGCCGATACCCACGAAGAAAAGAAGGCCGGCCGCGCCCTGGCTCTTCTGCATGTTCGTGATGGCGTTCGTGAAGATCTGCCTGCCCGGTCCGGGCGCGAGGGTGTTGAGGTTGTTGAGCAGCGGCTGGGTGGCCGAATGCCCGACCAGACCCAGGATCGAGACCAGCGCAATGAGCGCGGGGAAGATCGCCAGCACCCCGTAGTAGGTGAGTGCGGCCGCCCAGTCCGTGAGGTTGTCCTTCGAGAACTCCTTGACGGTGCGCTTGAGAACGCCGAACCACGATCGGGTGCGTAGATCTGTGGGACCGTCTGGGGAGCGGGATGTGGTGGTGGACCTGTCCGTGGTCTGACTCTGGCTCATGGAGTCAGCATTTCCGACCCAGGCAGGTACAAACCAGGCATCTGCGCCATGCCCGGCTCGCCGGCACTTGGCCGGCGAGCTGGGGTACTGCGGAGGGAGGGGGAGAGAGGTGAGCGCCGGGCGCCAGCGAAACGGCCGGCGTCTGCGATCACTGTGGACTGCACGCTACGACACTCTGGCCGATGAGTCCAATGCATCTTTTATACTGAACCGATGCAGACAACGCATGGATTGCCGCCGCTGCGCGTGAGCCTCGACGAGCTGCGCTGGTTCGTGGCGGTGGCGGAGCGCGGGAGGGTCACACAGGCCGCGGAGGAGCTGCACATCAGCCAGCCGGCGCTATCGCGCGCGCTCGCGCGGCTGCAGCGCGAGCTGGGCGTCGGCTTGTTCGACCGCCGCGGCCGCACCCTTCGCCTCAACCGGTACGGAGAGCTGTTCCTCGCTCACGCGCGACGCGCGCTCGCGGAGATCGAGTCGGGCCGGGAGGCGGTGGAGGAGGTCGCCGGAGCCGAGCACGGCACCGTCTCGCTCGGGTTCGCGCCGACGCTGAGCACCTGGCTCGTGCCGGCGCTCGTCTCCGCCTTCCGCAGCGAGCATCCCGGGCCACGCTTCCAGCTCCACCAGGACTCCGTGGGACAGCTCGTGAACGCTCTGCACGAGGGCGGCGCGGACCTCCTGCTCACGCCGCGGCCGGGCGACCCGCACCTGAGCTGGCGCGAGCTCGGGCGGGAGCGGCTCCAGCTCGTGGTGCCGCCCACGCACAGGCTCGCCGAGCGCAAGCGCGTTAGGCTCGCGGAGGCTGCCGGCGAGCGCTTCGTGATGCTCAAGCACGCGTTCGACTTTCGCGATCTCGTGGAGGACCTCTGCCGGGGCGCGGGCTTCGAGCCGGAGAGCGGCTTCGAGGCCGAGGACGTGGCCAGCGCGCGTGCGCTCGTGGCGGCCGGGCTGGGTGTGGCGGTGGTTCCGCCTCTGCATGGCGGCGGCGCGGGGCTCGGCGCGCAGGCGCCGCACATCGAGCTGCGCGACAGCACCGCCGTGCGGAGCATCGGCCTCGTGTGGGACGAGAGCCGCTACCGCTCGCCCGCCACCGAGCTCTTTCGCGCGTTCGCCCTCGAGCACGGGCGCCTGCTGATCCGGCCCTGAGACGGCTCAGTGGACTCTCAGGAAGCGCTAACGGCAGACTCAGCGTCCGGGCCGACAGTCAGGTGCACCATGACCACCGAGATCTCCAAGCAGCTCCCGCGCCGTCGCAAGGCGCGAGCGATCAGGCGCGGCGTGGTGGCGTTCGCACTCGCTTCGTTCATCGCGGCGTGGGGCCTGATCTACGGGCAGAGCGCTCACACCGCCGCTACGCCGACTTCCACCAAGTCCCACGCTTTGGGCACGATCGCTCCTAGCCCGTCCCCGGTCGTCACCCGCCAGTCGTGACCGAAGCCGTCGAGCGCTTCGACTGCTTCGGCTCGAGCTGCGCGGTGCTGGTGATCGGCGACGGCGCCGAGCAGGCCGCGCGGCTCGTCCGGCGGCGCATGCTTCGCTGGCACGCGCGCTTCTCGCGCTTCGAGCCGGACAGCGAGCTGTCGCGGCTGAATGCCGATCCCCGCGAGCGCGTGGAGGTGACGAGCACGATGGCGCGCCTCGCCGAGGCCGCCGCGTGGGCGGCCGCTGAGACCGGCGGGCTGGTGGACTCGACCCTCGTCACCGAGATCGAGGAAGCGGGCTACGTCGCCGACCTGGGCGAGCCGCTGCCCGCCAGCACGGCCTCCGCGGACGCGCCGCAGCGTAATCCCGCGCGCGCGGCCTCGCGCGAGTGGTGGCGCGAGCTGAAGGTGGAGGACGGCACGCTCGTCCGCCCGCCCGGGCTGCGGCTCGACAGCGGCGGGCTCGGCAAGGGCCTGTTCGCGGACCTCGCCTCGGAGACGCTCGAGGGGTACCAGAGCTTCGCGGTGGACTGCGGCGGAGACCTCCGTCTCGGCGGCAGCGGCGAGCTTGCGCGGCGGGTGGATGTGGCGAGCCCGTTCGGCGGCGAGATCATCCACAGCTTCGAGCTCGGCGAAGGAGGTGTGGCCACCAGCGGCATCGCCAAGCGCAGCTGGCTCGATGCGAGCGGCTCACCCGCGCATCACCTGCTCGACCCCGCGACAGGCCGCCCGGCCTTCACAGGCGTGGCGCAGGCCACGGCGCTCGCGCCCACCGCCGTGGAGGCCGAGACACTCGCCAAGGCGGCGATCCTGAGCGGTCCCGAGCGCGGCTTGCACTGGCTTCGTCATGGCGGCGTGCTGGTGTTGGAGGACGGCTCGCACCAGATCGTGGAGGCAAAGCGATGATCGCGACGAGTGTCGCG
>JAICJR010000093.1 GCA_025928345.1 Thermoleophilaceae bacterium
GTGACGGAAGTCACGGACGTCACTTACTTGAAATCCAGGACCGGTTACGTAGAATGGCGCCTCCCGCGCTGATCCGCCGATCAGTTCGTACCGAGGCGCGGGCCGGAGGTTTCTCTCTTCTATGCCAATCGCGTTCAAAGAATGGGCTGTGACCGTGCGCGCCCTCGCCGAGGGCGAGCAGCTCCTAACTCTCCGCAAGGGCGGGATCCGCGAGGAGAACCGTCACTTCGAGATCGAGCACGACCGTTTCTTCCTCTACCCCACGTTCGACCACCAGGCGGGAAACCTGGTGCGCGAGTCGCACAAGCCGGAGCTCGGCCGCGCGCTCGAGGAGGGCGTGTGGCCGGAGGGTGAGCCGCCCGCGCGGGCGCTCATCCAGGACGGCGGGGTGCCGCAGCCGGAGCGCGTGCGTATCCGCGCTTGGGCCGAGGTGGCGGCGAGCTACCTGATCACGGACCGCCGCTGCGTCGACGCTCTTTCGCCGTACTACGTCTGGACCACCGATTACGCGGAGAAGCGGCTCGCCTGGAAGCGCCGCCATCCACTCCACGTGATCGTGCTCCGCACCTACCGCATCCCGCGGCCCGTCACCGTGAAGGTGCGGGACGAGTACGGCGGCTGCCGCTCGTGGGTGGAGATCGCGCGCGACCTTCCGTTCGAGGGCACGCCCGTGCTCTCAGACGACGAGTTCGAGCGCGCGGCCGCGGAGATCGAGGCAATCGCCTCGGACGCCGTCCCCGTTCTCGCCTAGCGCTTAACCGGCGCACGCCCAAACGGCGGGCGTATAGGGTGCCCGCCGGTGCGACGTCTGCTTTGGGGAGTGGCGGCGAGTTGGCTCGCGATGCTGGCGCTGTGCGCGTCGGCGGGGGCGCAGCTTCCGCTGCCCCTTCCGCTCCCCACGCTGCCTATCCCAGGCACAGGCGGCGGGCCGGCCCCACAGCCCTACGGCGCAAACGACGGCGGCGGCTTCCGGAACATCCTGCCGCCGGGCGAGAACGGCTTCGACAACGCTGCGCAGCTGGCCGCATTCGAGGCGACCAAGACGGCGCGCCCGCCGCACAACGACGACCAGCTCGCGATGTACAGCAACCTGATCTACGCCGCTCCCGGGCTCACCGAGGCGCAGATCCCGAACTACTACAAGGACGCCACGTTCGGCGTGCAGCCCGGCGACGTGGAGAGCACCGAGAGCCCGCGCTCCGACGTGACGATCCAGCGCGACAAGGGCTTCGGCATCCCGCACGTATATGGCGCCACCCGCGCCGGCACGATGTTCGGTCTCGGCTACGCCACCGCCGAGGACAGGCTCTTCTTCATCGACGTCCTGCGCCACCTCGGCCGCGCGGAGCTCACGAGCTTCGCGGGCGGCGCGCCCGGCAACCAGGCGTTCGACGCCCAGCAGTGGGCCACCGCGCCCTACACCGAGGCCGACCTGACCAGGCAGGTGAACCAGTTCACCCAGCTCTACGGCGCCGACGGCGATCAGGTTGAGCAGGACGTCATCAACTACATCGCGGGCATCAACCAGTACATCGCCGAAGCTCGGATGAACCCCCTGAAGATGCCGGGCGAGTACGACGCCATCAACCAGCCCCAGGGCCCCACCGACTTCAAGCCCGAGGACCTGATCGCGATCGCCTCGCTCGTGGGCGGCATCTTCGGCAACGGCGGCGGCAACGAGCTCGGCTCCGCGCAGGCGTACGAGGCGGCGCTCAAGCGCTTCGGCAAGAAGCGCGGCCCGAAGGTGTGGCACGACTTCCGCTCGGCCGAGGATCCCGAGGCTCCCACCACTGTCCACACCGGCAAGAAGTTCCCCTACGAGAACTTCCCGAAGAAGGCGGCGAAGGGCAGCCGCGCGCTGCCGGACCCCGGGTCCTTGCGCGTGACGCTCGGCCAGGGCATCAGCCACTCCTCGTCCGCCGCGAGCGACGCAGGGAGCTCGAGCAAGTCCGGGCTCGCGAGCGGCCTGCAGGGCCTGTTCGCGTTCCCCAACGCCAACTCGAACGCGCTCGTGGTGTCCGCGTCCCACTCGGTGTCCGGCCACCCGCTCGCCGTGTTCGGCCCGCAGGTGGCCTACTTCGCGCCGGAGATCCTGATGGAGGAGGACGTGCACGGCCCCGGGATCGACGCGCGCGGTGCGGCCTTCCCCGGGGTGAACCTCTACGTGGAGCTCGGCCACGGCCGCGACTACGCGTGGAGCGCCACCTCCGCCGGCAGCGACATCTCGGACACGTGGGCGCTGCGCCTGTGCGAGCCGAACGGCGCGAAGCCCACGGTGAACTCGAACTACTACCTATACAAGGGCTCATGCCGCCAGATGGAGACGCTCACGCGGCACAACAGCTGGAGCCCGAACCTCGCGGACTCCACTCCCGCCGGCAGCGAGACGCTCACCGCACAGCGCACCGCGCTCGGGCTGGTGGCCGGGCGCGCCACGATCAAGGGCAAGCCGGTGGCCTACGTGAAGGACCGCACCACCTACTTCCATGAGGTGGACTCGGCACTCGGCTTCAAGGACATCAACGACCCGGACAAGGTCAAGACCCCGCACGACTTCCAGGTGGCGATGTCGAAGGTCGGCTACACGTTCAACTGGTTCTACGTCGACAACAAGCACACCGCCTACTTCAACTCGGGCAACGACCCGGTCCGGCCGCGCGGCCCCAACTACAACCTGCCGGTGTGGGGCAAGAAGAAGTGGCTCTGGAAGGGCTTCAACGACCAGCTCAACACGGCGACGTACCTCCCGTTCAGCAAGCACCCGCAGGTGATCGACCAGGACTGGATGACGAGCTGGAACAACAAACAGGCGCCCGGCTTCCGCGCCTCCGACAGCCAGTGGGGATACGGGCCGGTCTACCGCTCGCAGATGCTCGACGAGAGCCTCAAGCCGCAGGTGGCGGGCAACAAGAAGACCACGCTCGCCGGCGTGATCAATGCCATGGAGAACGCGGGCACGGTGGACATGCGGGCGGACCGCCTGCTGCCGCTCGCCTTCAAGATCCTCGGCAAGCCGAAGAACGCGACCGCGGCGAACGCGCTCGCCGAGCTGAAGGCGTGGCACGCGGCCGGCTCGCACCGCATCGACCGAAACAAGGACGGCAGCTATGACAGCGCCGACGCCATTCGGATCATGGACGCCTGGTGGCCGTTGTGGGTGAAGGCAGAGTTCGAGCCGGTGCTGGGCAGCAACCTGTTCGGCAAGATCGAGGACGTCATCTCCCTGGACAACCCGCCGAACAACGAGGGCCAGCACCTCGGCTCCGCGTACCAGGACGGGTGGTGGGGCTACGTGTCGAAGGACCTGCGCCGGGTGCTCGGGCGCCGCGAGCGGGGCAAGTACTCGCGCGTCTACTGCGGCGCCGGCCACACTGGCCGCCAGACCCGTAAGCGGATGCTGCGCGGCTGCCGCAGCCAGCTTCTCAACTCGCTGATCAAGGCGGCGCGCACGCCCGCGTCGCAGCTCTACAAGGACGACGCGTGCGCCGCCGCGGGCCAGCAGGGCAGCCAGACCTGCTTCGACAGCATCGTGTTCCGCCCGCTCGGCGCGGTCACGCAGCCGATGATCCCCTGGATCAACCGGCCGACGTTCCAGCAGGTGGTCGAGGTCCAGAACCACCGCTGACGTCGCGCCATCGATCAAACGTCCAGGCGCGTTGACACACTTCGCCTTCGATCTGTAGGTATGTGGGTTCGCCCGTAAAGGGCGCCGGAACCCTCACCCTCTATCCGTCCCCAGGAGGCCCTGCATGAGGCGCATCGCCCGCCGTTTCAGCTCGCCCGTATTCACGGGTGTCGTCGTCGCGCTCGTGGTCGGCGCCACCACCGCCGCCGCGGCTCCCACAGCAGTCACCAGCGTCGTCAAATTCGCCAAGCGAGCCACGTTCGCGAAGAAGGCCGCGCACGCCACGCGCGCCAAGTACGCCACCAGGGCCGGCAAGGCGAAGCACGCTACGCTCGCGCTCAGCGCGAAGGTGGCCAACAACTCGTCCCTGCTCCAGGGCCACCCGGCCTCTGACTTCGCCACCGGCCCCTCGAACCAGAAGATCGACTTCCGCGCCCAGGCCGGCACCGGCGAGACAACGATCCTCGACACCGGCAAGCTGCTGATGAGCGCGAGCTGCGACGGCACCGGCAAGCTGCGCATCCTCGCCAGCACGAAGGTCGACCACGCTGACATCGAGGGCCTCGGCAACGGCGGCGACATCCAGGACGACGACTTCAACATCTCGGAGAGCCCTGTGAGCCTCGGGCCGACACAGGGCGAGACACGGCGTGTGATGTACACCGAGCCTGGCGGGCAGACGGTGGAGCTGAACTTCCTGGCGTCGGCCTCGAACTACCCGCCTCCCGGCAACGGCGACCCCAACCCGGATCACGGCAAGCCACTAGGCGGCGCCGTGGCCTGCCTCGTCACGGGCTTCGCGATCGTCCAGTAGCCGCGGCCGCGCGCGTGCCAGAGTACGCGCGTGGCCTGGGAAGAGACCGAGTCGCTCTCCTTCGCCGCTCGCCACGAGAGCGAGCGCGCGGAGGAGGCGGCCGCCGTGCTGGACGATCTCGAGGGCTTCCGCGAGCGCCTGAACGAGCTGTTCGATGTCACGCCGTGGGACGTGGCGGTGGTGATCCACCCCGGTCCGCTCCAGCTCTACCTCGCGCAGCCGTGGCTGCCGCTCGCGCGCTTCGCGGCGGCGCCCGCCAGCCGGCGCTACTTCTCGGGCTGGTTCTCGTCACGTGAGATCCACGTGCTCTCGCCCGCGGTGCTCAAGGAGCGCGCCTCGAACGTGCCAGGCTCGCGCGAGGCGATGCAGCTCGCGCCGCTCCACGAGTACGCGCACATGGTGGTGGGCGCGAACAACGCGCAGCTCCCGCCGCCGTTCAACCTGGGCAGCTTCCGCCGCTACCTGCGCTGGGCGTGGCTGTGCGAGGGCGCCGCCACGTGGCTGTCCGGGCAGGCGCGCTTCCTCGGCCCGGCGATCGCGCGCTACATGCACGAGGGCGGGCGCCCGGCGTTTCCCCCGCGGCCGCGCGACGCGCTGCTCCTCGGCGGGTCGGTGTTCGGGCTGCTCGAGCGTGAGCAGGGCCGCAAGGCCTGCATCGAGCTGCTCACGGAACTGCATCCGGACGGGGCGACCCCCGCGCTCGAGCGCGCCTTCGGTGGCCATCGTTTTGAGATCGAGGCTCTCTGGCGGCGCTACCTCACCGAGCTCGCCACCCGGGTGCCTACAGACCGAGCGTCCTCGCGCTGATCGCCTCCGCCTCTGATCAGAGCAGCTCGGCGATCGCCTCCGCGGCACGCGCGGCGCCGTGGTTCCCCACAGGCAGGTAGCTCGGGGCTGAATCGATCTCCTCCGCGATCGCGGCGGCGAGCTCGCCAGGACCGTCGGCATCGAAGCTCATGCGCCGGCCGGCCCGATGCCGCTCCAGCCGGTAGGCGACGTGATGGTTCTGCTCGAAGTGCTGCCGCAGCGGGAAGTAGAGGAATGGCCGCTGAGCGGCGACCAGCTCCATCGTCGTCGACAGCCCGCCGTGGCTGATCGCGACGTCGCAGGCGGCGAGCTGGCGGTAGAGCCGGTGGACGTAGCCATGCGTCTCGAGGCCATCGTGCCGCGGTAGCACGTCGGGGTCGATGCGCGGACCTGTCACCACGATCATGCGCAGCTCCGGCACGAGCCGTTTTGCCTCCGGGAACGCCGCCACCGCTCGCTTCAGCAGGTCGATCCCCACGGCCGAGCCGCCACTCGCGACGACGCAAACCTTCTCGTGGGGCGCGTAGCCGAGCTCGGCGCGCAGCGCGTCCCGGTCCGCGATCTCCTCCGGGTCGAACCCGGTCACGTAACCGGCGAAGTTGAAGCGCTCCTCGGTCCACTCCCGGATCGCGGGAAGGTCCGGCCCGAGGTACTCGGGAACGATGTCGTCGGGGTCGCCGATGAAGACCGACAGGTCGCGCAGGCGCGGATGGCGGGCCACGTGCTCGACCATCTGGGCGTTGTAGTCGGCCGCCAGGAACGCCTCGCGCTCACCGCCCTCGGGCATCGGCAGCACGCCGACGAAGTCGCTCATCCACACGTAGGGAGCGGTCTTGAGCTCCGGGTTCTCGTGCAGGAAGTAGTCGACCTCCCAGGCCTCGTCGGCGATCCACAGGTCGAAGGGCTCGTTCTGGACGAGGTCGTGGAAGACCATGAAGTTCGCGCAGAAGATCTCGTCGAGCCGGCGCAGCATCTGGAACGCGTGCAGCGAGTGCTCGCCGGCCTCGGCGTCCACGTGGGCGGCCTCGGGCGCGAGATCAGCGCTCGCCGGGTGGATCGTCTCTCCGCAGGCCTCGAGCAGAGTCGTGACCGGCGGCTGTGCGAGCCAGTGGATCTGGAGGTCGGGCTCGAGCTTGCGCAGCTCGCGCGCAATCGCGACGTCGCGCCACACATGGCCGAGCCCGATCGGCGAGGAGACCAGGACGGCACGTTTCGGCCGCACAGCCGCGGCGGCCCAGGTCCGCTCCCGCGCTACGGGCTGCTCGAACCGGCTCGTGAACTCGTGGACGAGGCGGTTCACCGCCACCGGGTGGCGCAGGTTCGGGAGGTGACCGGCGCCCTCCAGCCGCACGTGCTCGGCGCCGATCAGCTCGGCGAGCGCGCGGCCGCGCTCGAACGGCTGGCAGTTGTCGAGGTCGCCCTGAACGACGATCACCGGGCATCGCACCTGGCGGCAGGTCTCCTCCACCTGCTCGCGCGTGGTGGCGACGGGCTCGTCGTCCATCACGAGCGTCTCGGCCGGGGCGTCCAAACCGTACGCCACCGCGTCCTCCAGGTGCTTGGTCGAATGCGGCTCGGGCAGCATCTCCCCGAAGAAGAATTCGAGGAAGCCGCGATGGTTGGCGAGGATGTAGTGGCGGTTGAACTTCTCCCAGCCCTGCGGGTTCTCGATCTCGTCGTCGAAGGACTCGAGCGCGGCGGCGCGGAACGGATGCGGCGGGCTGAGCAGCGGCACCCCCGGCGCTATGGCGAAGATTCCAAGCACCCGCTCCGGGTGCGCGGCCGCGATCTGGATCGACGGCCATACGCCGTCGACACAGATGCCTGCGAGCACGGCCGTCTCGGTGCGGGTCGCATCCATCACCGCGAGGCAGTCGGACGCCCACCAGCCGCCGGGCCATGCCTTCGTCGTGTCGGGGCAGTCCGAGTTCCCGTTGCCGCGGCCGTCATAGACCACAACGCGGTGATGCCGGGCCAGGAAGTGCACCTGCGGCTTCCAGAAGCGCGAGTGGCTGATGGGGTTCGGCGGCAGGAACACGATCGTGGTGCTCCCGCCGCCGTGGATCTCCCAGTGCAGGCGGAGACCGTCGCTCGCGATGGCGTAGCCGCTGTCGTCCGGCTGCCGCGCGCGAGTTCCCGTCTCCGTGACGCTCAACTCAAGGCCTCGCCTCGAACACGAGGTTGAACGGCGTCTCGGCGGCGCGGCGGAAGCGACCGAAGCCGCCACCCTCGACCACGTCGCGGATCCGCGCCTCGCCGGCCTGCGCCCCGAGCGCGAGGCCGACGTCCTGAGACAGCGACGCCGGAGTGCAGAGCAGGGTCGAGAACGCGTAATACGCGCGCCCGATGGGGTTGAGGTTGTCCTCGATGCGGTCGCCCGCGTTCGGCTCGACGACCATCCAGGTGCCATCGGGCTTGAGGGTTCCGTGGACGTGGCGGGCGGCTCCCACCGGATCACCCATGTCGTGCAGGCAGTCGAACATCGTCACGAGGTCGTAGTCACTGCCACTGTAAGCGGCAGCGGGGGCGATTTGGAAGCGCACGCGGTCCGCGACGCCCGCCTCCTGCGCCCGCTGCTGCGCGGTCTCGATCGAGCCCTCGTGGTAGTCCGACCCCACGAACTGGGAGTTCGGGAAGGCCTGGGCCATCAGGATCGTCGACGACCCGTGGCCGCAGCCGACGTCGGCCACCAGCGCTCCGCGCTCGAGCTTCTCCACGACACCGTCGAGCGCGGGCAACCACTCCTGGATCAGGTGTGCGTTGTAGCCGGGCCGGAAGAAGCGCTCGCAGCCCTCGTGCACGTCATGCACGTGCTCGTGCCAGCCGACGCCGTCGCCGCTTCGTGCCACCTCGGTGATGCGCGGCGAGTCGAGCACGGAGCCGATGGCGAGCTGGAAGAAACCGGGCAGATACGCCGGGCTCTCGGGGTCGGTCAGAGCCGCCGTCTGCTCCGGAGGCAGCGAGTAACGGCCGCTGTCGGGGTCGTACGCGACATAGCCGCCGGCCGCCTGGGCATTCAGCCACTCGCGGACGTAACGCTCGCTGGCGCCCACACGCTCGGCAAGCTCGGCGGGCGAGAGTCCGCCGTTCCCGGCGAGCGCGCGGTACAGGCCGAGCTTGTCGCCCATCACGACGAGCGCCGCGTTGAGAGTCGCGCCGACTTCCTCCACGGCACGGAAGACAAACTCGTGCAGCTTGTCGGGGTCGACTGCGACCGGCTGGTCAAACGTGGTCATGTGCACTCCTCGCGTCGGATTTCGGCGACCGTACGGACGGTCGAGGCCGCTCGCATCAGGTGGGCACCTAGTTGGCGAAGCCGGGCGGTTGTCGCGCCTCGTATCAGCGCGCTTAGAATCGCGCCATGCTGCTCGGTCGCGACGGGGAGCGGCGGGAGATCGAGTCCGCTCTTGAGAGCGCCCGGGCCGGCAGGAGCGCGACGCTCGCGTTCGTCGGCGAGTCGGGCATCGGCAAGACGGCTCTGCTGGATTACGCCGCGGAGCAGGCGGCGGGCATGCGGATGCTGCGCGTTCGCGGAATCGAGTCGGAGGCCCAGATTCCGTTCGCGTCGCTGTTGGAGCTGCTCCGCCCCACGCTTGCGATCGTCGAGAGGATCCCGGAGCCGCAGGCAATAGCGCTCGAGGGCGCGCTCGCGCTGCGCCCCGGGCTCGCTCAGGAGCGGTTCGCGATCGGCGCGGCCACTCTGAGCCTCCTGTCCGCCTACGCCGAAGAGGGCCCGGTGGCGCTGCTCGTCGACGACGCCCATTGGCTCGACGATTCGAGCGCGCAGACTCTGCTGTTCGCATTCCGGCGGCTCGTGGCCGATCCGATCGCGGTGATCATTGCCGTCCGGGAGGGCGAGCCCTCACTGCTGGACGGAGCGGACCTGCCGACGGTGCAACTCGAAGGGCTGTCAAGAGACGAGGCAGCGGAGCTCCTCGGCGGCCTGGTTCCCGCAGTGGCGGAACGCCTGCACGAGGCCACCGCCGGGAACCCGCTCGCACTGCTCGAGCTCTCGGGCGACCCGCATGACCTCGCGCTCGCGCCCGAGGGCGTTCCCGTCGTCGTCTCCGCACGCATCGCGCGCGCGTTCCTGCGCCGCGTGGATGCGCTCGACGAGCCGACGCGGCGCGCCCTGGTGCTCGCGGCCACCTGCGCTAGCCGCGATCTGACGTTCCTCGAGCGGGCGGCGGCGCGGCTCGGGGTCGACCTGTCGGGGCTCGAGCTCGCCGAGCGTGCCGGGCTCGTCACGCTCGGACCGGGATCGTTCGAGTTCCGCCATCCGCTCGTGCGCTCGGCGATATACGCGGGTGCGCTCGCCGACGAGCGGCGGGAAGCCCACAGGGCGCTTGCGGCAGCCCTGCCCGATCGCGATGTCGACCGCCGGGCCTGGCACCTCGCCGCCGCTGCGGTCGGTCCCGACGACTCCGCCTCGGTGGCGCTCGAGCAGGCCGGGCGGCGTGGCCGCGCGCGCAGTGCATATGCAACCGCGGCTGCGGCGTTCGAGCGCGCCGCGCGCCTCGCCGTCGACAGCAAGCGGCGCGCGCATGTGCTCTGGAGCGCCGCGGAGGCGGACTGGCTCGCGGGCCTGGCGGAGCGCGCGACAGCGTTGCTCGAAGAGGCGCGCGCGTCCACAGATGACGAGGGCACACTCGTCGAGATCGACCAGCTGGCCGGTCACATCGCCACGCGCCGGGGTCCCGTGATGCAGGGGCACGCCATCCTCACCGCCGCCGCCGAGCGCGCCGATCCGGAGCGGGCGGTGGCGATGCTGTCGGAGGCCGCGAGCGCGTGCTTCTATGCCGGCAACCCCACCGAGATGCTGGCTGTGGCCGAGCGGGCGCAGGCGCGCCTTCCCGCGGACGCTTCCAGGCGGGCGCGCTTCCTGGCAGCGAGCGCGCTTGGGATGGCGCGCATCTTCGGGGGCGACGCTGCCGCCGGCGCGGAGGCGATCCACGAGGCGATCGCGCTGGCGGAGAGCTCGGCCGAGCTGCGCAACGACCTGCAGCTCCTCCCCTGGCTCGCGGTCGATCCGATCTTCCTGCGTGAGGCGGGCGCCGGCCGCTCCCTGCTCGACCACGCGCTGCTGATCGCGCGCGAGCGCGCGGCCGTCGGCGCGCTCCCGTTCGTCCTCAATCTCGTCGCCCGCGACCAGGCGACGACCGATCGCTGGCCCGTGGCGGAGGCGACCTACCGCGAGGCAATCGAGCTCGCACGGGAGACCGGCCAGGAGACAGACCTCGTGTTCGGCCTCGCCGGGATGGCATGGCTCGAGGCCCGCCGTGGTCGCGAGCAGGAGTGCCGGGACCGCGCGGCGGAGGCGCTACGGCTTGCGGGCGAGCTCGACACGCGGCTTCACGACGTGTGGGCCACCGCCGCGCTGGGCGAGCTGGCGCTCGGGCTCGGCGACGCCGCCGGGGCGGTCGAGCATTTCGAGCGTCAGCAGGAAATCCTCGTCGACCTCGCGATCACCGACGCCGACCTCTCTCCCGCCCCAGAGCTAGTCGACGCGTACATGAGGCTCGGCCGCAGCGACGATGCCGAGCGGGCGGCGGTGGAGTTCGCGGCCGCCGCGCACGCCAAGGGCCAGCCGTGGTCGCTCGCGCGCGCGCTGCGTTGCCAGGGCCTGCTCGCTCCCGACGACGACAGCCTGGCGGACGCCTTCGAGCAGGCACTGCGCCACCACGAGCAAACGCCCGACGCCTTCGAGGCGGCGCGTACGAGGCTCGCGTACGGGGAGCGGCTACGCCGTGCTCGCAGCCGCGTCCTCGCGCGGGAGCAGCTCAGGGCCGCGCTCGAGACCTTCGAGCAGCTCGGCGCACTGCCGTGGGCCGAGCGGGCACGGACCGAGCTGGCCGCCACGGGCGAGACGGCCCGCCGCCGCGACCCGAGCACGATCGACGACCTGACGCCCCAGGAGCTCCAGATTGGGCTGCTGCTTGCCGGCGGAAAGACCACGCGCGAGGCGGCGGCGGCGCTCTTCCTGAGCCCGAAGACGATCGAATACCACCTGCGCCACGTCTACCTGAAGCTCGGCATCCACTCGCGTGAGGAGCTGGCGCAGGCGCTTGCCGCGAATGAGGGCGCTGCTCCAAAGCCGGCGAGCAGCGTGCCTACAGACCGAGCGTCTTCGCGATGATGTTCTTCTGAATCTCGGAGGTGCCGCCGTAGATGGTGGTGACCACCGCGCTGCGCAGGTGGCGCTCCATCGGGTACTCGGTGGCGTAGCCGTAGCCGCCCATGATCTGCAGCCCCTCGAGGGCGCAGCGCTTCGCAAGCTCGGTGGCGGCCAGCTTCGCCATCGACGCCTCCTGCGGGAGCATCCGCCCGGGATCCTCGTCCGTCATGCGCGCCACCCAGTGCACGAGCAGGCGCGTGCGTGTGAGGTCCGTGGCCATGTCGGCGAACTTGTGCTGCAGCGCCTGGAAGGTGCCGACCGGGCGGCCGAACTGGCGCCGCTCCTTGGCGTAGGAGAGAGCATCGTCGAAGGCGCGCTGCGCGAGGCCGAGGGCGGTCGCGCCGAGGATCACGCGCTCGTTGTTGAGGCCGGCCATCAGCTGCATCCAGCCCGCTCCCGCGGTGCCGAGCAGCGCGTCCTCTGGCACGCGCACGTTGTCGAGGTGGAGCTCGTTCGTGTCCTCGCCGCCGAGCGTCTGGATCGGCGTGATCGTGAAGCCTTCGGTCTCGCGCGGCACGAAGATCATCGACATGCCCTCGTGCGGGTTGTCGGTGCGCTCGCTGCGGCAGACCACCAGCACGTGGCTCGCCTTGTGGGCGAACGAGCACCACATCTTCGAGCCGTTGAGAACCCACTCGCCGTTCTCGCGGACGGCGCTCGTCTTCAGCGACGCCACGTCCGAGCCCGACTCGGGCTCCGACATCGCGATTGCGAGCGTCCCGCCGCTCGCCACCCGGCCGAGCAGGTCGTGCTTCTGCTCCTCGGTGCCGAAGCGGTTGAGCGCGCCCGTGACGATCAGCGTGACGGCGTACGCGCCGACCGGCGCCTGGCCGCGAGTGAACTCCTCGAGGAAGAGCACGGCGTCGAGGAATGTCCCTCCCGAGCCGCCGTACTCCTCGGGGATGCAGAGCCCGAACCAGCCCAGCTCCGCCATCTTCTTGGCGATCTCGGGGTTGTGCGGGTCGGTGAAGCCGTTCGTGAGCTCGGACAGCTTCTCGGTGGTGCCGAACTCGCGCGAGCAGAAGTCGCGCACGGACTCGACGAAGTGGCGCTGCTCGTCTGTCAGCCCGAGGGCCGACGCTGGTGGGGCTGCGACGTCGCTCATGAAGCGACCGGCTGAGGCTCTTCGACCTTGAACTTGTTGAGCTCGCGCAGCGCGATCACCA
>JAICJR010000303.1 GCA_025928345.1 Thermoleophilaceae bacterium
ATGCGTGGCTCGGCTCGCGCGGGCTCCGGACGATGGCGGTCCGCCTCAAGCAGCATGAGGAAAGCGCGCTTAAGGTCGCCGAATGGCTGAAGAGCCAGCCGCAGGTCGGCCGAGTGCTCCACCCTGCCCTGCCCGACTGCCCCGGCCACGAATTGTGGGAACGCGATTTCAAGGGCTCGTCCGGCCTGTTCTCGTTCGCGCTCAGGGCTGCGACCGAAGCCGATCGCTCGGCGTTCGTCGACCGGCTGAAGCTGTTCGGCATCGGCTACAGCTGGGGCGGCTACGAGAGCCTCGCGATCCCGGTCGATCCGCAGCGCACGGTGTCGGAGCCGCCGGCGCGCAACCTCGTCCGCCTGCACATCGGTCTCGAGGACCCGGACGATCTCATCGCCGATCTCGCCTCGTCGCTGAAGCAGATTGGCGATTGATTCGGGGATGGTAGCGGAGGAGGGACTTGAACCCCCGACACGCGGATTATGATTCCGCTGCTCTAACCAGCTGAGCTACTCCGCCCCAAAGCCCGGGAGGCGCCCACGGTGGGGCGCCGGAGGCGCGGCATATAGGTGGGCGTGCCGAGACGGTCAACGCGAGGAACCGCGCACTGTTGATGTCGTTGAGCGTCGCAGACGAAGAGGCTTTGATGGACCCCCTGACCCCGCTCGAGACCCTGTGCCGCATCATCCTGCGGGCACGCGAATATGAGGCGCAGACGGTCGATTTCGCCGACGACGAAGACGCCGACGATGTCGATGACGAGCAGGAAGGAACGCTCAGCGTCCTCGAGGACGACATCAACGACAGCGTCGAGGAAGAGCTCAAGGCGGTGTTCGAGGACCTTGGCGAGGACCAGCTGGCGGAAGTGATCGCCTTCTGCTGGGTCGGCCAGGGCACCTACGAAGCCGGCGACTGGGACGAGGCGTTCGAGGAAGCCCAGAGCATCGTCAACGAGAGCGTCGACGAGGCGATCTCCGAGCTGATGGACCAGCCGATGCTTGCCTCGGTGCTCGACTCCGGGCTCGCCGCGTTCGACCTCAGCTGCGACGGAATCGGCGAAGTCACCTGAACGGATAGAGGGCGATCCGCTCCCACGGACCGTCGAGATACCGGTACAGCCCCAGTCCCGCGATCGCGAGCGGCCGAGGCGCGAAGCCCGGCTCGATCGACATCTTGAGCGCCCGCGCCACCTTCGGCGCGACCTTATTCTGGATGGTGACGTGCGGGCGCCAGCCTCCGCTGTCCTGCGCGCCGAGGAGACCGTGAAGTCCGGCGCCGAGCTCGTCGCGGATGCCGTCGAGGTCGGGCGACACGATCCGGAATGCAACTCCGCCGCCGAGGTCCATCAGCCCTTCGATGCGCGCCATGGGCGCGGGCCTGCGGACCACGCGCGACAGCCGGCGCTGCAGCTCGGTTTCGGCCGATGGCGGCAGCGAGTGAAACATTGTGAGGTGCGCGGGGACCCGGTTGCGGTCGGGGGGATAATGCGCCCGCCGCAGCCCCTCGATCCACGAGAAGTCGCGCTGCGCGATCTCGGCGGTGACGATCAGCGCCCCGGCCACTGGTCCCGTTCGAGCTCGTCGAGGCGGCCGAAGCGCTCCGCCCCGAAATGGACGATCACCGATTCCTCCTCGACATGAACGTCGTTCCACGACAGCCGCCGCAGCTTCTCGCCGACCCCGGCCACTCCGCCCTCCGAGACGACGAGATAATCGAGCCTGCCGCTGCGGCACCCGGCCATGGCATCGATGCAGCGGCCGACTTCGGTGCCACCGCAGTGGACGGGAGCGCGACCGAGGAGCGAAACCGGAAACAGCGCCTCG
>JAICJR010000126.1 GCA_025928345.1 Thermoleophilaceae bacterium
CGAGGTTGTGCGGCGGGATGTTGGTGGCCATGCCGACGGCGATGCCGGCCGAGCCGTTTACGAGCAGATTCGGGAAGCGAGCCGGCAGGACGAGCGGCTCCATGCGCGACTCGTCGTAGTTGGGCCCGAAGTCGACGGTGTCGGCGTCGATGTCCCGCAGCATCTCGGTGGCGAGACGCGCCAGGCGCGCCTCCGTGTAGCGCATGGCCGCCGGCGGGTCGTTGTCGACCGAGCCGAAGTTGCCCTGCCCGTCGACCAGCGGATAGCGCTGCGCGAAGTCCTGCCCGAGGCGAACCAGCGTGTCGTAGATCGCCTGGTCGCCGTGGGGGTGGAAGTTGCCCATCACCTCGCCGACGACGCGGGCGCACTTGCGGTACGGGCGGTTGGGCTGGAGCCCCGCCTCGTGCATCGCGAACAGCACGCGGCGGTGTACCGGCTTGAGGCCGTCGCGAACGTCGGGCAGCGCCCGGCCCACGATCACGCTCATCGCGTAATCGAGGTACGACGATCGCATCTCCTCCTCTAGCCCGCGCGGCTCGATGCTGCCGCCGGAGAGTGTGTCCATCGACGCCATGCCGGCCTACACGTCCAGGTTGGTGACTTCGCGAGCGTGCCGCTCGATGAACTCACGTCGGGGCTCGACCTTCTCGCCCATGAGCCTGGAGAAGATGTCGGCGGTGGCCAGTGCGTCCTCGATCTGCACCTGCTGGAGCGTGCGCCTGCTCGCGTCCATCGTCGTGTCGTAGAGCTGGTCGGCGTTCATCTCGCCGAGCCCCTTGAACCGGGTGACCGGGACGCCCTCCTTCGCGACGTCGAGCACCGCGCGGTGCAGGTCCTCGAACGACTCCGCCTCGTCATGCTTCTTGCCGAGCACGACGTTGAACGGCGGCGTGCCGGCCAGTTGGTTGAGCTCACCGTGCACGCGCACGAAGTTGCGGTACTCGCTCGTGGAGAACATGTCGCGGCGCAGCTTGTGAGTGGACGCCGAGCCGGTCTTGCGCTCGACCATCTTCACGATCAGCTCAGCCGCACCCTCGCTGACCACAGAGACGTCGTAGGGCTCCCCCTCGGGCGTGTCGCCCTTGAGCAGCTTGGCCGCGCCGTCGGCGTCCGTGATGCCCTCGTCGAGCAGGTGCGTGACCTCGAGGAAGTGCACGGCGTTGTGGCCCCAGTCGGCCTGAAGCGACGACGCCCAGCCCTCGTACTGCTTGAGCAGCCGCACGAACTTCTGCCAGCGGGCGTGCGTGAGCTTGAACTCGCCGCCGACGCGGTCCTTCACCTCCATCTTCTCGAGCTTGTCCCGCAGCAGGACCTCCTCGAGCTCGGACTCCTTCTCGATGTAGATGTCCTTGCTGCCGGCCTTGACCTTGTAGAGCGGCGGCTTGGCCAGGTAGACGTAGCCGGCCTCGATCAGGTCCGGCATCTCGCGGAACAGGAAGGTGAGCACGAGCGTGCGGATGTGCGCGCCGTCCACGTCGGCGTCGCACATGACGATGACCTTGTGGTAGCGGGCCTTCTCGATATCGAACTCCTCGCGGATGCCTGTGCCGATCGCGGTGATCAGCGCCTGGATCTCCTGATTGCCGAGCACCTTGTCGATCCGGTTCTTCTCGGCGTTGATGATCTTGCCGCGGAGTGGCAGGACGGCCTGCGTGTTGCGGTCGCGCCCCTGCTTGGCGGAGCCGCCCGCGGAATCGCCCTCGACCACGAACAGCTCGGCCAGCGACGGGTCGCGCACCGAGCAGTCGGCGAGCTTGCCCGGCAGCGTTGAGTTCTCGAGCGCGGACTTGCGCCGCGTGAGGTCACGCGCCTTGCGCGCCGCCTCGCGGGCGCGGGAAGCCTGGACCGCCTTCATGATGATCTGACGCGCCTCGGTGGGGTTCTCCTCGAGGAACTCGCCAAGCGCCCGGTTGACCACCTGCTGCACGAAGCCCTCGACCGGCGGGTTGCCCAGCTTGGTCTTGGTCTGGCCCTCGAACTGCGGCTCGGGGACCTTCACCGAAATGATCGCCGTGAGCCCCTCGCGCACGTCTTCGCCCTGGAGGTTGTCCTCCTTCTCCTTGAGCAGCTGCTTCTGACGCGCGTACGCGTTGAGCGTGCGGGTGAGCGCCGAGCGGAAGCCCGAGAGGTGCGTGCCGCCCTCGTGCGTGTTGATGTTGTTGGCGAACGAGAGCAGGTTCTCCTGGTAGGAGTTGTTCCACTGCATCGCCACCTCGACCTCGCCGGGGTCGCCCTCGTCGCTGAGGTAGATGACCTTCTTGTGGATGGCGTCGCGCGTGCCCTGCGTGTGGATGTGCTTGACGAAGTCGACGATCCCGCCGTCGTACTTGAAGCTGGCCTTGAAGGTCTCGCCGCGCTCGTCCTGGAAATCGATCTTCAGGCCGCGCGTGAGGAACGCCATCTCGCGGAAGCGCTGCTCGAGGATGGTCCGGTCGTAGTCGATCGATTCGAAGATCTCGAGGTCCGGCAGGAAGGTGATGCTCGTTCCGGTCCGGTCGGTCTCGGCACCCTGCTTGAGCTCGCCCTTCGGGGCGCCGCGCTCGTACGACTGCGTCCACTCGTGACCGTTTCGCCAGATCGTGAGGTCGAGCTTCTCTGAAAGCGCGTTGACCACGGACACGCCGACGCCGTGCAGGCCGCCCGACACCTTGTAGCCGCCCCCGTCGCCGAACTTTCCGCCCGCGTGTAGAACGGTGAGCACGACCTCGGCGGCGGGACGGTTCTCCTTCTCCATGATGCCCACGGGGATGCCGCGGCCGTTGTCGATCACCGAGACGCTGTTGTCGGGATGAATGGCGATCTCGATGTGGTCCGCCTCGCCCGCGAGGGCCTCGTCCACCGAGTTGTCCATCACCTCGTAGATGAGGTGATGCAAGCCGCGCGTGCCGGTCGAGCCGATGTACATGCCGGGCCGTTTGCGAACGGCCTCGAGGCCCTCCAAGACCGTGATGTCCTGGGCGCTGTAGCTGCTCGATTTGTCCTTACGCGCGTTCTTCGCCAAAGTGCGTCCTCACATGACAAGCCCCGACTCCGCGACCGTCTTCTGCGCGGGCCGGGGCGACTCGATCTACCTGCATAGAGACTAGCAAAGAGAGCGGTTGGGAACGCTCACGTACGTAACGAAAATGCCCGCAAATCGCGACAAAACGCGTACGTTTGCAGGGTCTTTGTTGACAACGGTTATCCACGGCCTGTCGGCGCCCTTACAACGAACCGGAGCGATCCCACCGCCCGTCCTCCGAGAGCCTCATTGAGACGCTCCACGAGGCCCGGTCCGAGCAGCTCCAGCTCGTTCGCCCAGACCGCCGAGCGGCACGCCACCGTCACCACCCCGCTCCGCTCCGAAACGGGCTCCGCCTCGGCGGCGATCACGGGCCCGGCTGCGGTCTCCCAGACCCCCTGAAGACGCGCGATCGTGGTCGCGGGCGCGGCCTTCTCGACCACTCGCGCGAGCGCGTCCGCCAGCGGCCGTGGCTCCCTGTAGCTCACAGCGCCGCCTCCACGGCCACCGCGCCGTCCGCCACGAAGAGGAGCTCCACGTCCGCCTCGCGGGCGCCCGGCACGTGCTCGGCCTCCGTGGCGGACACGACCGCCTGACCGTCCGACCGAACGAGCTCGATGAGGCGCTCGCGGCGCGTGGCGTCGAGCTCGGACATCACGTCGTCGAGAAGCATCAGGGGCGGCCGGCCCGCCGCTCCCAGCACGTCGCGCTCGGCGAACAGGAGCGCCAGCAGCCCAACCCGCTGCTGGCCCTGCGACCCGTACGAGCGCAGCTGCCGCCGGTCGCGCACCAGGGCGATGTCGTCCCGGTGCGGCCCGTGGGCCGTGAAGCCGCGCGTGAGGTCTTCTTCGCGCCGTTCGAGCAGCTCGCGCCGCAGCCCGTCGGCGTCGCCGGCGCGTGAGCGCGGCCGGTACTCGAGGCCGCAGTCGCCCGGCAGGCCGAGCTCGCCGGCGAGCTGCGCGAACGGCTCCTCGAGCTTCTCCACCGCGGCCCGCCGAGTCTCCATCAGGTCGAGGCCGTGACGTGCCAGCTCGGTGTCCCATGGGTCGAGCAGCTCGCGCCGTGCGCTCCCCGCCCGGATGCGGGCCACGAGCGCGTTGCGCTGCGCCAGGACGCGGGAGTACTCGGCCCGCGCGGCGGCGCGCGCCGGCCACAGCGCGGCCACCACCTGGTCCACGTGCGCTCGCCTCAACGCGGGCGCTCCCTTCACGAGGTCGAGCCGGTCCGGCATGAAGACCCCGACGAGCGGCCGGGCCTCAGCCGAGGCGAGCTTGTCCACAGGCGCGTCATCGATCCGGAAGCGCTTCGCCTCGCCCGGCTCGAAGCCGACGTCCAGGCGGTGCGCTCCGTCCTCGGCTTCGACCCCCACCGACACCCGCGTGACCTTCTGCCCGAAACGCACCAGCTCACGCTCGTTCGAGGTCCTGCACGAGCGGCCGGTACAGCCGAAGTAGAGCGCCTCGAGCAGGTTGGTCTTGCCGGCCCCGTTCGGCCCGCAGATCACGGTGAGCCCGGGCGCGAGTGCGATTTCCGCCCGCTCGTAGTTGCGGAAGTCCCGAAGCTCCAGGCGCGTGGCGCGCACCATGAGGCTCTACTACACGTTCAGCCTGATCGGCATGACCAGGTAGATGAAGCCGCCGTCCTCGCCGCCCGACTCGATCAGCCCCGGACGCAGCGGACTGATCAGCTTGAGGACCACCTCCGCGGACTCGGCGCTCTCGAGCCCGTCGCGGAAGAACTCGGGGTTGAACCCGATCTCGAGCGGCTCACCTTTGAACGGCACGGGCAGCGACTCGCTCGCCTCGCCGACGTCCGGCGTCTGCGCCGAGACCTCGACGGCGCCCTCGCTGAAGGACATCCGCAGCGGGGCGTTCTTCTGCGCCAGCAGGCTGATGCGCCTCACGACGTCGAGCAGCTCCGGCCCGTTCACGTTCAGCTCGTGCTCATAGGACTCGGGAAGGAGCTGGCGGTAGTTCGGGAAGCGCCCCTCGACCAGGCGCGACGAGATCACCACGTCGCCGAGGTTGAAGATCACCTGGTTCTCGAGAGCGGCGATCTCGATCTCATCCCCGCCGCCGGCCGAGGCCACGCGCGAGAGCTCCTGCAAGGTTCGGGCCGGAACGTTTGCCTCGAGCGAGCCGTCCACCGGCTTCTCGAGCGTCGTCTCCTTCACGCTGAGCCGGTAGGAGTCGGTCGCGACCATACGCAGCTCCTGGCCCGACGCCGAGACGAGCACACCGGTGAGATGCGGCCGGGTCTCGTCACGCGAGGCGGACCGCGCCACCCGGCCGATCGTCTCCACGAACGCGCCCGCCGGCACGTGCATCGCAGCCGCCTCGCCTGCCTCCGGAAGCTTCGGGAAGTCGTCGAGCGGCAGCGTGCGCAGGTGGAACTTCGCTGGGCCGGACACAACCTCGACGTCCTGCTCGGAGGTGCGGTGCTCGAGCGACAGGTCGTCCTGCGGCAGCGATCGCACGACGTCGAGCAGCAGCCTGCCGGGCAGCACCACCGCGCCGTCGCGCTCGGGCGCGGTGTCCACGCGCACACGAATGCCGAGCTCCATGTCGGTGGCCTGCAGCTCGACGCTGCCGCCCTCCACGCGGATCATCACGCCGGCCAGCGTCTGGATGGCGCTGCGCGTGGAAACGCCACGAACGGCGATGCCGAGCTGGCTCAAGAACTGGTCACGTGAAATGGAGAACTTCATTTAGAAAAGACTTGTGAATGTAGGGGCTGTGGACAAGTTGATTGCGGGCTGGATTCCGCACTCGCAGTGGAAGTTCGGGCCTGAAGCCTTGGGCATGAGCTTGTTGATTCTGTCAGTAGGTCCGGTCGGCATCAGGAGTCGGCCTGCAGGCGGCGCTTGAGTGCGTGGACCTTGTGAACAACGTCCTGGTCGCGCCCGAGGTCCGCGGTGATCTTGCGGTGGGCGTGGAGGACGGTGGAGTGGTTGCGGCCGCCGAAGCGGGCTCCGATGGCGGGCAGGCTCTCCTGGGTGAGCTCGCGCGCGAGGTACATGGCCACCTGGCGGGCGAAGGCGACCGCTGGGCGGCGGTCCTGCGCGACGAGCGCCTCGGTGGTGATGCCGAATTCCTCGGCCGCGGCCTGCTGGATCGCCTCGAGCGAGCAGCGGCCCGTGTCGGCCGGCGGATAGAGAGTGGCGAGCACGCGCCGGGCTATGTCGGGGCTCGGCTGCTCGCCCTTCAGTGACGCGTACGCCACGACGCGGATGAGCGCGCCCTCGAGCGAGCGGACGCTCGCGCGCACGCGCGTGGCTATCTCGGTCAGGGTCTCGTCATTGACGTGGTGGATGCAGTCGAGGCGCGCGCGCTTGCGAAGGATCGCGAGCCGGACGTCGAGCTCGGGGGGCTGGAGATCGGCTACGAGGCCGGATGCGAAGCGCTCGCGCAGCCTGTCCTCGAAGTCGTCGTGGTCGGCGGGGGCGCGGTCGCTCGAGAGCACGAGCTGGCGGCCGGTCTCGTAGAGGGCGTTGAAGGTATGGAAGAACTCCTCTTTCGTCTTCAGCTTGTCGGCGAGGAACTGGATGTCGTCGATGAGGAGGACGTCGACGCCGCGGAAGCGGTCGCGGAACGCGCCGGTGTCGCCAGAGCGGAGCGAGCGGACGAAGTCGCTCGTGAAGTCCTCCACGGTCGCGTAACGGACCTCGAGGCCGCCGCCGTAGAGCTGGACATAGTTGCCGATCGCCTGCAGAAGGTGGGTCTTGCCAAGCCCCGGCGGGCCGTAGATGAACAGCGGGTTGTAGGCGTGTGCAGGCATTTCGGCGACCGCGAGGGCGGCCGCGTGGGCGAGCCGATTGCCGTCGCCTATGACGAACTGTCCAAAGGTGTACTTGGGGTTGAGGGTCGACTGGTTGAGGGTTGGAACCGGGGCGGCGATGGGATCAGAGGGGGGGCGCCACTCCTCGTCGACCACCTCGACGACCGCGGGCGGGCCGAGGACGCGCTCGGCGGCGCGCTGGAGGTGGGCGTAGTGCCGCTCCTTGACCCACGTGCGGATGTGGCCCGGGGCGCGGACGTAGAGGGTGGAGCCTTCGCGGTGGGCGAGCTGGAGGGGCTCGAGCCAGATGTGAAAGGTGAAGTCGGTGACGTCCTCGCGCAGCTCGCGCCGGACGTCATCCCACAGGTTCTCGAGCTCTTCGGGCACGGGTCAGTGACAGCCCTCCGGGGCGGTTTGTGGCGACTACATTTGGCCCGGGGTCCGTGCCCTGTCCCAGCCGGTTGGGCGAGTCCCGGGGCCTTGGCGAGCGCGAGTGTATAGCGCGGCCTGGGCGCCGTGTCCGGCTTGCGGGAACGGCCCCGCGGGGGTTGGCGCAAATCGCGGGAAAAGCGAATCGGTGGTGCATCGGGTGGCGCCGAAGCGCGCTGCCTATACTTCCGCCACTCCGTCCGCGAGTCGAATCCATGAAGCGCACCTACCAGCCCAAGAAGCGCAAGCGCGCCCGCACCCACGGGTTCCGCGCGCGCATGCGCACCCGCGCCGGCCGGGCGATGCTCAAGCGTCGCCGGGACAAGGGCCGCGCACGCCTCACGCCTTAGCGATGGCTTTCCCCGGCGAGGGAGGCGGTGCCCGCCGCGGGAAGCGCCGACGCCTTTCGCGGAGCGCCGAGTTCGACCGCGTGTTCCGCGACGGCCGCTCGCACGCGAGCCGCTACCTCGTGCTGCACGCGTTCCCACGACCCGAGGCGACGGAGGACGAGCCGCGGCTTGGAGTCTCGGTCGGGCGGAAGGTCGGCGGCGCGGTGGAGCGCAACCGCGTGAAGCGTTTGCTCCGCGAGGCGTTCTGGGCGTCGTCGGACGCGCTGCCGCCGGGGCACGACTTCGTCCTCGTGGCGCGGCCCGACGCCGGCGAGCTGGCGCGCGAGCGCGGAGAGGCCGGCATCGAGGATGCGCTGCGCGAGCTGCTCGACAAGGCAGGGCTCGCCGGGGGCGCGAGCGCGTGAACGCACTGCGGACGCTCGCGGTCGCACCGATCCGCGTCTACCAGCGCGCGATCTCGCCGGCGCTGCCCCAGCGCTGCAAGTACCACCCGAGCTGCTCGCAGTATGCGGTGCAGGCCATCCGGTCCTACGGCATACTCAGAGGCCTCGTTCTCGCCGCATGGCGGCTCCTCCGCTGTAACCCGTGGAGCCTGGGCGGCGTCGATTTCGTGGAGGACCAAAAGCTGTTCCGCGCCCGTCCGCGCGTTCACTGAGCCGAGACGATGTTCATCGCGACTTTCCTACAGCCGCTCGTCGATCTCAACGACGCGATCCTGAAGTTCTGGCACAACACGGTTGGCTTCTCGTGGGGCGCCTCGATCATCGGCCTGACCGTGGTCATCCGGGCCGCGATCCTGCCGCTGACGTTCCGGCAGGTCCGCTCGATGCAGGCCCTCCAGCGGCTGGCGCCCGAGATGAAGCGCATCCAGGAGCGCTACAAGGACGACAAGCAGCGCCAGCAGCAGGAGATGATGAAGTTTTACCAGGAGCACGGGGTCAATCCCCTGGGCTCGTGTCTCCCGCTGGTGCTGCAGCTCCCGTTCTTCTTCTCGCTCTTCTACCTGCTGCGGAGTTCGACCTTCAAGGCGGACGTGGGGGCGGAGAAGGCGTTCCTGTTCATCCCGGATCTGACGAAGCCGCTGACCGGCCACCCGGTCGCGCTCGGAGTCATGATCGTGCTGTACGTGGGCACGCAGCTCGCGTCCACGATGCTCACGGCGATGAGCGCGGACCCCAACCAGCGCCGGCTGATGCTCGCGCTGCCGTTCGTGTTCGTGATCTTCGTGTTTCGCTTCCAGGCCGGCCTGCTCGTGTACTGGGTCACCACGAACGTGTGGACGATCGGGCAGCAGCTCGTCATCAAGCGCTTCCTGCCGCCGCCCGAGCCCTTGCCTGCGGGTGCGGCGGCCGCCGTCGGGAAGGGCGACGGCGGCGGTGGAGATGGGGGTTCCCCCACGAAACGCGGCGCGCGGCCGAAGCCCAGCGCTCCCGCTGCGGACGGTGACGGGGACAACGGCAACGCGAAGGCGCCGCCGCAATCGCCCCGTAAGAAGAAGAAGCGGTCCGGTCGCCGGCGCTAGGGGAAGCGCATGAGTGAAGACACTGCAAAGGGCCTGACCGCCGAAGCCGAGGGTGCTTCGCTCGGCGAGGCGAAGTGGAACGCTGTGAAGGCGCTCGAGCCGCGCTTTCCCGGCGTGACCGGCGACTGCGTGTCATTCGAGGTGCTGGCCGAGGGCGACGAGGGCGCAGATCTGCCCGCGCGCGTGCGCGCGGAGGTCGACGAGGCCGCGTACGAGCGGATTGCGGGCGAGATCCCGGAGACGCCGGCCGATCGGGTGCGCGCGGTTGTTTCACGGGTGGTGGCGGCGCTTGGATTGCGGGCGAGCGTCGACATCGAGGAGACCTCCGAGGAGATCAGGGCGACCGTCAACGGCGACGACCTCGGGCTGTTGATTGGGCGCCACGGTGCGACGATCGATGCCCTGCAGCACCTCGCGATGCGTGCTGCCTTCCACAGCACGGCCGAGCACAAGGCGGTGGTTGTGGACGCGGCCGGCTATCGGGAGCGCCGCGCCGCCGCCCTGAAGCGTGCGGCGGACCGGGCTGTTGACGATGCCCTGTCATTCGGCCGGGCGGTCGAGCTCGAGCCGATGGGTCCCCAGGAGCGGCGAATCGTGCACGTCTACCTCCGCGACCGCACGGACGTTCAGACGCACAGCGAGGGCGACGAGCCCGACCGGCGGCTGGTCGTCACGCCGGTGAAGCCCGGCAGCTGAGGCCGGGTCGCTGCCGAGCGTTTCACGTGAAACGGTCCGTGGGCGCCGAGCAGTGAGGCTTCCGTTTCACGTAAAACGCTGCCTGGCGGCGGGCGGTGGGCCCCGGGTACGTCCTGCGGGCGCGGCTGCACATGAGCTGGAGTGGCAGCGCCGACCCGGACGCGTTCGCGCGAAAGGCCCATGGCGCCAACCCATGGGCTTCCGTTTCACGTGAAACGCCTGTAAACGTGCGTCCGATGGCGCATCTCGACAGGCTCGCCGCCCTGGCCGCCGAATACGCGCTCCCGCCGGGAGCCGCGGGTCAGCTGGCGCGGCTCCTCGAGGCACTCGCGGCCGAGGACGATCCCCACACCACCATCGCTGACCCCGCCAGCGCGGTCGACCAGCACGTTGCCGACAGCCTGAGCGGCCTGCGCGTTCCAGCGCTTCGGGAGGCCGGCTCGATCGTGGACATCGGCGCTGGAGCGGGATTTCCGGGTCTGCCCCTCGCGATCGCGCTGCCGGGCGCACGCGTGGATCTCGTGGAATCGGTGCGGCGCAAGTGCGCGGTGATCGAGCGGCTCGCGGCGGCTGCGGGAGCCGACACCGCCAGAGCGCTCCCGCTCAGAGCTGAGGAGTGGGCGAACTCGGA
>JAICJR010000075.1 GCA_025928345.1 Thermoleophilaceae bacterium
GCGCGTGAACCCGGCGACGATGCGGTTGAAAACGTTGGTGGTGAACCATCCGGGACGCTGGTAGTGCTCAGCCACAGCGTCCAGCCCGGGCTCAGCAGGCGCCGGGGTTCTCCGAGCAGAACTTGCTCGGGGACGTCCCGCCGGACGACGGCGTGGTCGTGCTCCCACCGCCACCGCCGCCGCCACTGTTGCCGTTCTGGGTGCCGCCCGAAGGGGCCTGAGTGCCCCCCGACGGCGCCTGAGAGCTCGGTGCCTGCGGCGTAGCCGTGCCGCCGCCCGAGCCGCTGCTCGACGGCGTGCCGCCGTTCGCCACACCGCCACCGCTCGGCGTGGTGGGCACCGTGGTGGTGGGGGTGGTGGGAATCGTGGCCGGCGCGGACTCGTTGCCCGGCACCGTGAGCGGCGGGGGTGCCGGCGTCGTATCCGCGCTCTGGTTGCTGCCACCGCCGCAGCCCGCGGCGGCAAAAGCGAGCACGAGTGCACATGTGACGAGTGGAAGGAGTCTCATCGGAAAGCGCGCTAGCGCTCTACGGCGGGAAGACGACGGCCGCAGTGCGGGCAGTCGTTCAGATCCTTCGGCACGAGCTGCTCGAGGGAGCAGCCGCACATACGCAGGTTCTCGATGGACCACGGCAGGTTGCTCGGCGAAGGCGCGAGGGGCAGCAGCTTGCCAACCACCTCGAACTCCTCGCCGCTGTCGCGGTCGACGTAGACGGCCCCGGGCTCCACCTCGCGAATCACTTCGCGGTCGGAGCGGGCCCGCAGTCGGTATCTCTGGCGCTCTGGCATGAGCGCGGAAACATATCAACGCCACGAGTCGACCTTCCCGGGTCGGGAGCACCATACTGCAGGCTGGTGGGGACGGAGGGCGAAGAAATGCCACCAATGCGCATCCTCGTCTTCCACGGCTACCTGCTGCGCGGCACCGGCAGCAACATCTACAACACGAGCCTCGCGGCGGTCTTCGCGGAGCAGGGCCATGAGGTCCACATCCTCTGCCAGGACCGCCACGCCACCGACCTGCCGTTCGTCGGTGCGGTCGGCCGCTGGGAGGGCGGAGAGCTGCACTTGGAGGGCGAACCTGACGCGCGCGTGACGGCCTATCTGCCGGACATCGGCCGAGTGCTGCCCGTCTACGTGGCCGACCGCTACGAGGGCTTCGACGCGAAGCCGTTCCTCGAGCTGGAGGACGACGAGCTCGACCACTACCTCGACGCCAACGTGAGGGCCGTCCGCGACGTGGTCGACCGGGTGCAGCCGCAGGTCGCGCTCGCGAACCACGCCCTGATGGGTCCGGCGATCCTGGCGCGCGCTCTCGACGGCCAGGTGCCGTACGCAGTGAAGATCCACGGGAGCGCGCTCGAGTACACGCTGCGGCGCGACCCGGACCGCTTCCTGCCGTACGTGCGGGAGGGTCTCGAGAGCGCAAACGCGGTGCTCGTGGGATCGACACATCTCGCGCAGCGGCTGTGGGAGTTCCTGCCGGAAACGCGCGAGCGCACCCGTCTCGGCCCGCCAGGCGTGGACGTGCACCATTTCCGGCCGCTCGAGCCCGACGAGGCCGGCCGGCGCCTCCGCGCGCTCGCCGACCGCCTCGAGGGCGCGAAGGCGGTGGGATGGGGAGGAGACGTGGGTGCCGCCGCTGCGCTTCGCGAGCTCGATCCCGAGCGGGATGCGCTGGTGAGCTTCGTCGGAAAGCTGATCGTGTCGAAGGGCATCGACCTGCTGCTCGCAGCGTGGCCGCTGGTGGTGGCGCAGGTGCCGGACGCGCGTCTCTGCGTGGTGGGCTTCGGCACCTACCGCGAGACGTGTGAGCAGCTCGTGGCGACGCTCGCCCGCGCGGACCTCGACGCCGTGCGGGAGATCGCGGCGCGCGGGCGCGAGCTCGAGGGCGGCCCGCCGGGACGGCTGCGATATCTCAGCGCGTTCCTCGACTCGCTCGAGGGCGAGCGGCGCGACGCCTACCTGGCGGCGGCGCCCGAGGCTGCCACGCGTGTTCACTTCACGGGCCGCCTCGAGCACGACGACCTGCCGGACGTGCTGCCCTCCTGCCTCGCGCAGGTCGTGCCGAGCACCTTCCCCGAGGCGTTCGGCATGGTCGCGGCCGAGGCCGCCACCTGCGGCGTCCTGCCGTTGTCGGCGGCCCACTCGGGCCTAGCGGAGGTGAGCGCGACCCTCGCGCCCTCGCTCGACACCCAGCTCCAGCGGCTGCTCGGCTTCGAGGTGGGGGACGGCGCGGTCGAGGAGATTGCGCAGAAGCTCGTCGAATGGCTCCAGATGGAGCCGAGCAGGAGAAGCGAGGCGGGCGCGGCGCTCGCCAGAACCGCGGCTGAGCGCTTCGGCTGGGAGCACGTGGCGGACGGCGTGGTGGCCGCCGCGCAGGGGAGGCTCGACGAGCTGCCGGACGCGGCTCCGTCTGGCGAGGCTTGGCGTCCGCCGCTTGGATAATCTTCCGCCCCTTGACTCGTTCGCGGGAAACGTTACGGCTGCTTGCGTTGCCGATGGTGGTCGCCGTCTTGGTGCTCGTCGCCGGCTGCGGCCGCGGTCACAAGGCCGACCTGGTGAACGGCAAGACGCTGTTCGTGCAGAAGTGCGGCTCGTGCCACACGCTCGCGCGCGCCGGCACGAAGGGCATTCAGGGGCCGAACCTCGACGCCGCCTTCCAGGAGGCGCGCGCGCAGGGCTTCGGCTCGTCCGGCATCAAAGGCGTCGTGCTCAACCAGATCTCGCACGTGCGCAAGAACAGCATCATGCCGCTCAACCTCGTGAAGGGCGACGACGCTCGTGACGTGGCCGCCTACGTCGGCTTCGCGGCCGCCAAGCCTGGCAAGGACAGCGGCGATCTCGCAACCGCCGGACAGACGCAGGTGAGCAGCAAACCCGCTGTCGAGAAGAACGGCGCGCTGACCATCCCGGCGAATCCCACGGGTGCGCTCGCCTTCCAGTACAACAAGGCGAACGCCACGCCGGGCAAGGTCACGATCAGCATGCCCAACCAGGCGCCGATCACGCACGACATCTCGATCAAGGGCAACGGCGTGAACGTGCAGGGCCCGCGCGTGGGCAAGGGCGGGACGTCGAAGATCAGCGTCAACCTCAAGCCCGGCACGTACACCTTCTACTGCTCGGTCCCCGGCCACGAGGCGGGCGGTATGAAGGGAACTCTCACCGTCAAATAGCTGGCGGCTGCAAAGCTTCAGCTGCCTGCGTCCTCGGTCGGCCGCTTGCCGACGCAAGCTGGCCTCCCTGCGTCCTTGGCATCCCCGCTTTTCGCTCGCCAGCAACGCTTTAGGGCTACTGATCAGCGGCGGAATTGCCGATAAGGGCGGGTAGAGGCGCCCCATGTGGTGGGGGCTGTCTTTCTGTCCGCGCATGAACCCGCCTCAGAACAACCCGGCTGTGCAGGCCGTGCCCGACGACGCCCCGCAGGGCGAGCTCCTGCCTGGTCTCAAGCGACCGAGCGCGCGTGGGCGCTCTGTGCGCCGTATAGGCGAGGTGATCGTGTCCCTTGGCTTCGCCGAGGCGCAGGTGGTGGAGGCGGCCGTGGACCAGGCGCGCGAGCGCAGCGAGCCCACCGGCAAGGTGCTGGTGGAGACGGGCGTCCTGACGCCGGATCAGCTCGCTCACGCGGTCGCGGAACGCTTCGGCCTCGACTACGTGGACCTGTCGATCTTCAAGGTCGACATGGGCGCCGCCAACCTCGTCAGCCCGGCCGCCGCTCGCCGCTACCAGGCCGTGCCGGTCGCCTACCTCGACGAGCGCACGATCCTGCTCGCCATGGCCGACCCGACGAACATCCTCGCCGTCGACGACATCGCGATGATGACCGGCCTCGAGGTGAACCGCGCGGTGACCTCGCACGAGGACGTCGAGAGCCTCCTGGCGCAGCTCGGCCGCATCGACGAGGCGATCAAGGACGAGCCGGAGGACGAGCCCGCCGAGCACGAGGTCCCCGACCTGCGCGAGTCCGCGGACGACGCGCCGGTGATCAAGCTCGTCCACTCGATCATCGCCGACGCGGTGCAGCGCGGCGCCTCTGACATCCACTTCGATCCCGCCGAACGCGAGACGCGCGTGCGCTTCCGCGTGGACGGCGTGGTCTCCGACTCCACCACCGTGCCGCGGCGGATGGTCCCGGGCGTGGTGTCGCGCATCAAGATCATGGCCGAGCTCGACATCTCCGAGACTCGCCGTCCGCAGGACGGCCGCATGGGTCTGAAGGTCGATGGCCGGCAGGTGGACATCCGCGTGCTCACCATGCCGACCGTCAACGGCGAGTCGGTGGTGATGCGCATCCTCGACAAGGAGAGCGTCGTGATGGACCTCGACGCGCTCGGGATGGCGGACGAGGAGCGCGGCCGCTTTGAGAAGGCGATCGGGCGAAGCTACGGCGCCGTGCTCGTGACCGGCCCGACGGGCTCCGGCAAGACCACCACGCTGTACGCGGCGCTGAAGTCGCTGAACACGCCCGACAAGACGCTGATCACCATCGAGGATCCGGTTGAGTACCAGCTCGACGGCGTAAAGCAGGTGCAGGTGAACACCAAGGTCGACCTCACGTTCGCCACGGGCCTCCGCTCCATGCTCCGAGCCGACCCGAACATCATCATGGTCGGCGAGATCCGCGACCGCGACACCGCGCAGATCGCTGTGGAAGCCGCCCTCACCGGCCACCTCGTGCTGTCGACGCTGCACACCAACGACGCTCCCACCGCGATCACCCGCCTAGTGGAGATGGGCATCGAGCCCTTCCTCGTGGCGTCGTCGATCGAGTGCGTGGTCGCGCAGCGCCTGGCGCGCAAGCTCTGCAGCGCCTGCCGCACCCAGACCAAGATCTCCAAGGCCACCCTCGCCGGTCACGGCTTCCACGTGAGCGCCGGCATCTCGGCATACGAGACCGTGGGCTGCCGCCGCTGCGGCGGGAGCGGCTACAAGGGCCGCACCGGCCTCTACGAGACGATGCCGATGAGCGACGAGATCCGCTCGCTCGTCCTCCAGCGCGCCTCGGCCAACGAGGTGGCGGAGGCGGCGGAGGCGCAGGGCATGCGCAGGCTGCGCGACGACGGCCTCGAGAAGGTCAAGCAGGGCCTCACCACGGTGGAAGAGGTCGTGCGCGTGACCGGCACGAACTAGCTGCCGTCCTACTGCTCCTGGTCGGTCGGGCGGATCAGGACTTCGTTGATTGCCACCCGGCGGGGCCGCGTGACGATGTACTCGATCGCCTCCGCTATGTCGGCGGCCTCGAGCTTCTCCACGCCCTCGAAGCGCTTCCTCGCGGACTCCTGGATCTCCGGGCGCAGGTGGTCCGTGAGCTCCGTGTCCACGGCGCCGGGCTCTACCAGCGACACGCGCACGTTGCGCCCCGTCACCTCCTGGCGCAGCGACTCGCTGAAGGCGCCCACGCCCCACTTCGTGAGGTTGTAGACGCCTGAGCCGAGTCGCGCCACGCGTCCCGCCACCGAGCTGATGTTCACGATGTCCGCCACGCCACGGGGCGAGCTCTCCGCGGCGCTCAGCAGGTGGGGGAGTGCGGCGTGCGAGCAGTAGAGAAGGCCCTGTACGTTGAGGGCGACCATGCGGTCCCACTCCTCGAGCGGGGCGTCCTGGATCGGCCCTAGCAGCATCACCCCGGCGTTGTTCACGAGGGTGTCGAGCCGGCCGAGCTCGCTCACCGCTTGCTCCACCGTTGCCTGAGCGCGCTCCGGGCTCGTCACGTCGGCCTCGATCGCAACTGCCTTGCCGCCCTCGCCCTCGATCCGCGAGACGAGCGCGTCGAGCCTGTCCTTGCGCCGCGCGGCCACCGCCACCGCGGCGCCCTGTGCCGCGAGTGCGACCGCCGTCGCCTCGCCGATCCCGCTGCTCGCGCCCGTTACGAGCGCGACCGTCCCATCCAGCCGTTCAGCCATCCTGAGTCCCTTTCGAGTTCGAAGTGTTCAGCTCACCGCGTCGAGCAGCGCGGGGAGCAGCCCCGGCGATGCGGCGGCCAGGCCGGCTGGGGTGCCCGGAAGCTCCGTAACCGACCCCCCTGCTTCGCTGACGATCAGCCGCGCCGCCGCCCAGTCCCACTGCTTGAGCCCGCGCTCGTAGTAGCCGTCGAGCCGGCCGGCCGCGACGTAGCAGAGGTCGAGCGCGGCGGCACCCGCGCGGCGGATGTCGCGAAAGCGCGGCAACACCCGCGCCACCACCTCGGCTTGCGCGATGCGCTCTTCGGCGCTGTAGCTGAAGCCAGTGGCTATGAGCGCGCGCTCCGGCCGCTCCTCGCCGCTCACGTGGATCTCGTGGCCATTCAGGCGCGCGCCGCCGCCGCGCTCGGCCTTGAAAGTCTCGTCCCGCAGCGGCTCGTGGACCACGGCCACCGCGCCGCCCTCGGAGTCCTCGAGCGCGACGCTCACGCACCAGAACGGGAAGCGGTAGAGATAGTTGACCGTGCCGTCGAGCGGGTCGATCACCCATCGCCGCCCGCTCGCGCTCGTCTGCGCAGAGCCTTCCTCGGCCAGCAGGCCGTCGTCGGGGCGCTCGCGCGCCAGCAGCTCCTTCACGGCCTCCTCGGACACGCGGTCCGCTTCCGACACGAGGTCGGTGGCCGTGGACTTCGCCTCCACTCCGCGCGCGGGCCCCGTATAGCGCTCGAGGAGCAGCTCTCCCGCCATGCGAGCCGCCCGCTCGGCTAACTCGAGGTCATTCAGAAGATCGCCCTGAGGATGACGACCAGCACGATCAGCGCCACCACCACACCCACCAGCCATATGAGGAAGCGGAACATCGCATCTTCAGAGCGGAGCGGGTTCTGCATCGGCCGCGCCCCGGAAGTCTCAGAGGATGTAGAGAGAGAAAAACACGAAAATCCACATGACATCCACGAAGTGCCAGTAGATGCCGGGGATCTCGACGCCGCGGTGCGCATCCGGGCTGAAGTGACCGCGGTTGGCGCGTATGTTCGCGAAGAGCAGCAGGAGCAGACCGACAGTGACGTGCGCGCCGTGCAGGCCGGTGAGGCCGTAGAAGATCGTGCCTTGGGCGTGATCCTGCGGCGACCAGCCGAGGTGCACGTACTCGTTGATCTGCACCGAGAGGAATGTCAGGCCCAGGAAGAACGTGGCCCACAGCCCCGCGCGCATGGCCGGCCGGTTGCCGTTCTTTGCCGAGACGTTGGCCCAGTGCATCGTGAAGCTCGACGACACGAGCACCGCGGTGTTCACCGCGGCGATGCCCACGGGGATCGTGGTGCCCGGTGCCGGCCACGGATCCCCCTTCACGACCCTCAGGAAGAAGTAGGCCGTGAAGAACGCTCCGAAGAGCATGATCTCCGAGATGATGAAGAGGTAGATGCCGAGCGTCTGCGCGTCTACGCGCGACGACTGGTTCGGCGTTGGCGGCCCGTGATGTTCCTGCTCGTGAAGATCCGCGGCGATAGAACCGACTTCCATCAGGCAGCCGCCTCCTCAGCTTTGTCCGTGCTGACCTCGATGTGCTCGACCGGGCATGACGTCGACGCGCGCGTGCGCTCGACCAGGTTCATGCGCAGCCAGCCTGACCTCTCGCCCGGAAACGTCGAGATGACGATCTCGTCCACCCGGTAGAACTGCAGCGCGTTCTGGATCGCCGTGAACGGATCCGGATCGAGCACCTGGCCCATCGCGTTGAGCCCGGCGTCGTGCAGACGCGCAAGCGTCTGTCCGAGTCGCTCCGTGGCCTCCTCGGTGGTGGCGTCGCCGCGCGGGACGACCACGATGAAGCGGTGCGGCGCCTCGGAGTCCTTCTTCTTCAGAAGGTCGATGAGCGGCTGCCCACCAACGGTCTGGTTCGCGATCACGAGCGTGGACGTGCGGTGCGCGCGGTCGGCGTCGAGATCCACAACCACGTGCGTGACCGGAATGCCGCTGTCCGAGCGGATGCGATCCACGAGGTCGCGCCGCAGCCAGCCGGAGCGCGTGGCGGGGTGGGTGGAGATGATCACCTCGTCGGCGCCGAAGTGGGCGATGCCGTCCATCGTGGCCTGGTAGGGATCGGGATCCATCACCTCGCCGCTCGCGTCGATGCCCTCCTCGCGAAGCTCCGCGAGCGTGATCTCGAGGCGGTTCTCAGCTGCCTTGTAAACGAGCTCGTTGTGCACGACGTAGCCGTGCTTCGGCTCGTTCTGCGGGCAGATCACGCGCACGTGGATCGGCCCCTGTGCCGCCCGTGCCTTGACCGCCTCGATGAGTGCCCGCCCGCCAACGGTCTCGTTGGCGACGACGAGGATTGTCTTCGGGTCGTCGCTCATTCAGTGTTCACGGGCGGAGGCGCCCCACCTCCACCGGCAGCGGTAGTGACCGGCACGCGCTCCTTGAACACGCCGTGCACCGCGCCCGGAACGCCGTACTCGTACGGGCCGCCGACCACCGTCGGCACCTCGTCGAAGTTGAAGATCGGCGGGGGCGAGGACACCTGCCACTCGAGCGTGTGCGCACGCCACGGGTTCGCGACCGCCACCGGACCGTGCCGCCAGCTCGTGACGATGTTGTAGACGAAGATGAAGAACGTCATCCCGAAGATGAACGCCGACACCGAGATGAACGCGTTCCAGGCCGCGTACTGGTGGGCGTAGTCGGCCACGCGCCGCGGCATGCCGTCGATGCCCACGAGGTGCATCGGCCCGAAGGTGGTGTTGAAGAAGATGAACGAGAGCCAGAAGTGGATCTTGCCGAGCGTCTCGTCATACATCCGCCCCGTCATCTTCGGGAACCAGTGGTAGATGCCCGCGAAGATCGTGAACACGCTGCCACCGAACAGCACGTAGTGGATGTGGGCGACCACGAAGTACGTGTCCGACACGTGGATGTCGAACGGGATGACCGCGAGCATCACGCCGCTGATCCCGCCGAGCGTGAACATCGTGATGAAGCCCAGCGCGAACAACATGGGAGTCGTTAAGTGGATGACGCCTCTCCATAAGGTCGCGAGCCAGGAGAAGATCTTGATGCCGGTGGGCAGCGCGATCAGCATCGTGGTGATCATCATCGGCACGCGCAGCCACGGGAACATGCCGGACACGAACATGTGGTGCGCCCACACCGTGAAGCCGAGCACGATGATGGCCATGAGCGAGAAGGCCATCATCCGGTAGCCGAACACGGGCTTTCGCGCGTGCGTGGATATGACCTCGCTGATGATCCCGAACCCGGGCAGCATCATGATGTACACGGCCGGGTGCGAGTAGAACCAGAACACGTGCTGGTACATCAGGATGTCGCCGCCCTTCGCGACATCGAAGAAGTTGGTGTGCAGCGCGCGGTCGAGGATCAGGAAGAACTGCGACCCCGCGATGAATGGAGTGGCGATCACCACGAGCAGCGAGGTGGTGAAGTTCGCCCAGACGAGCAGCGGCATGCGCCAGAACGTCATGCCGGGCGCGCGCATCGTGATGATGGTGACCAGGAAGTTCAGCGCCGTGGCGATCGATGAGGCGCCGGCGAACTGAATCGCCACCGAGAAGAACGTCTGGCCGAGCGGCGTGTCAGTGGACAGCGGGGCGTAGGCGGTCCAGCCGGTGGCGAACGAGCCGCCGGGGGCGAAGAAGCTGGCCAGCATCATGATCCCGGCGATCGGCAGCATCCAGTAGGACAGGGCGTTCAGGCGGGGGAACGCCATATCCGGTGCGCCGATCATGAGCGGCAGCACGTAGTTCGCGATGCCCGCGAACACCGGGATGATGAACAGGAAGATCATCAGCGAGGCGTGCACCGAGAAGAGGCCGTTGAAGGTGTTCGGCGAGACGAACTGCAGGCCCGGCGCCGCAAGCTCGGCGCGCATCAGCATCGCCATCAGGCCGCCGCAGACGAAGAAGAAGAAGGTGGTGCAGATGTACTGCAGCCCGATGACCTTGTGGTCGGTGTTTACGCGGAAGTAATCGCGCCAGCTCCTCGCGCCATGGCCCGAGTGGTCCTCGGGGATCGTCGGCGCGCCGGAGGCCCAGCGGAACCAGTAGTCGAATGCACCGAGCCCGATCAGGAAGCCGATCGGCACTGCGATCAACTCGATCGTGGTGATGGCGTCCGTCTCGATCAGCGGATGCCAGCCGTAGAGGGCGCGTATGCCGACGTCCAGCCCCAGCCCGAAGCCGAACGCGATGATCATGCCGAGCAGGGCTCGGTACCAACCGGGCGCCTTCAGCTTTGCCGCGAAAGCCACGCTTACCTCCTCATTAGCCCTTGCCGACGCTCAACAGGTATTTCACCAGAGCGTTGATCTGTTGTGGGCTGAGCTGTTGTCCGAATGTTGACGGCATGACACCCTTGGGGAAGCCTGGCACGGTGAACGCCGTCGGGTTCTTAATGGATGTGAAGACGTATTGCTGGGGGCTCTGCCCCAGCTGCTTGGCGAATTTGGCCGCGCTCGTCGCGAGAGTGTTGAGGTTCGGGCCGACCGTTCCGTTGGCCCCGGCCGCCGACAGCGTGTGACAGCCGCCGCAGCCGTTGGAGGCGAAGAGCTGCTTGCCCTGCGCGATGGCCCCACCCGCAGCGCCACCCGCGTTGCCGCCGCCCCCGCCCGTATTCGCAGAGGGAGTGCCACCTCCGCCGCCCGCGCTGCCCACGCCGCCGCCGGCGGCCACCCCGGAGGAGATCTGCTGCCTCAGCCAGGTGGCGAACTGCGGCCCGTTCACGACGTGCACCGGGGAGCGCATGGTCGAATGACCGAGGCCGCACAGCTCGGTGCAGACCACGGTGTAGTTGCCGTCGCGGTTGGGCGTGAGCCTCATGTGGGTGGTGATACCGGGCACTGCGTCCTGCTTGAGCCGGAACTCCGGGACCCAGAAGGAGTGGATCACGTCCCTCGAGCAGATGCGGAAATAGACCGGTTCGTCCTTCTGCAGCACGAGCTCGTTGGTGGTGACCGCCTTCGACCCGTTGTTGCCGCACGGGCCGGGATCCGCGGTGGCGCCGTTCTTCGCGTACTGGAAGTGCCAGGTGAACTGCTGGCCGACCACGTTGATCATGCGCTCGTTGGGCTTCTTCGCCTCGACGTTGTTCAGCACCACCCAGCCGTAGATGGCGAGCCCTGTGACGATCAGGAACGGGATCGTGACCCAGACGATCTCAAGCCTCGTGTTGCCGTGGATCGGCGCGCCGTCGCTCATGTCTCCCGGGCGCGCCCGGAACTTGACGACCGAGTAGATCGCCACCGTCATCACCAGCACGAAGATCGGCACCGAGCAGATCAGCAGGACGTCGTAGAGCGTGTCGATCTTGTGCGACGCGGTGTCCGCCGACTTGGGGAACCACGGGATGTTCAGCGCGATTGCGATGCCGATCAGGGACGCGACGACCCCGATGGTCAGCATCTGCGCGATTGGGTGCTTACGCACCGTTCGTCCTCCTCGAGCCCCTCACAGGCGCGCGAGTTTACTCACCGCCTCACATGAATGGCAGCGGACCCCCTCGGAGGGTGAGCAGCGAGGCCCGTTCAGTGACCCGGGCCGTCGCCGTTCGAGCGCCTGAAGCTCGAGGGCGGCGCGCCGTGGTGTCGCCTGAACGTCTTGGCGAACTGCGCCGGCTGCCTGTAGCCCACGCTGTGGGCCACCTGGCGGACCGGCATCGCGCCGGTTTGGAGCAGGTCGAGAGCGTGCCGCATCCTCACGCGCGCGAGGTGCGTGCGGAAGCTCGTCCGCCCGACCTCGGCGAAGGCGCGCTGGAGCTGACGCCTCGACGTGGCGATCTCCGCCGCCACCGTGTTCAGGTCGATCTGCCGCGGGTAGTCCCGCTCGATGATTGCCACGGCCTCTTCGAAAAGGGCCTCTCTGCGTTCAACTGTGGATTCTCTGCGAGCCATTACTGCAACAACGCACCTGGCGCAAAAACGTTGGCCCGATTTCCTGAGAAACCTCTGATGCGGTATCCCGTTCACTGGGTATTGCCGGGGGAGACCGCCGTCGAGCTTGCCGCTTGGTTAAGCTTGCGGCAATCGGCACAAGACGTCAACCGCCGCGGTGCGTGGATAAGGAGGGGGCATGCAGGTCAGTGAGGGGATGAGTTCCGAGGTGCTCACGGTCGGGCTGGAACACAGCCTCCGGGATGCTGCGCGCGCGATGACCGAGCGGAAGGTGGGAGCCGCCGTGGTGATGGATCCGGATCAGCCCGGCCCAGGCATCATCACCGAGCGCGACCTGCTTGCGGCGGTCGGCGCCGGCAAGAGCATGGACCAGGAGAAGGTCGCGGACCACCTCTCCACCAACCTCACCTTCGCCGCAACCGACTGGTCGCTGGAGCAGGCCGCCGAGGCGATGGTGCGCGGCGGCTTCCGCCACCTGGTGGTGATGGATGGGGCGGAGATCGTGGGGATCCTGTCGATGCGCGACATCGTGCGCTGCTGGACGAGCGATGGCGCCACTTGTGAGGTTCCTGAGGGCGCTAACGCTGCCTGACCCTCGGCCAGTAGGGAGTAAGGAGTAGGGGGTAGGGAGCGCTTGGGTTCGGCGCGCGGCCAGTCCTCCGCGAACGCTGCCCTTATTGCTCAATCGGTTCATGCTGCCGCGGCGGCCGCGGTAGAGCGGGCGGAAAAAGCAGCAATAAAGGGCAGCGGGTGTGGCGGGGCGGTCGGGAGCAGGAACTCCCTACGCCCTACTCCTTACTCCGTACTCGCTGGGTCAGTGATCGAGTGGCAGATCGCTGATGTCCTGCCGCGCTTCAACGATCCAGCGGATCACGCAGTACAGCGCGATCACCCCGCCGATGATGCAGATCACCCACGAGAGCAGGATGCCGATCAGGGCGAACGTGATGCCGAAGGCGGTCCAGACGGGCAGGTAGCTCGGCCCGGGGAGGTGGATCTCCTCGCTGGGGGCCGTGAGCTCCTCGTCGCTCTGGGGCGGGATCGGCTCGGTGGTCATCAGTAGAGGTACGCCGCCAGGAAGGCGAGCGCGAAGATGATCAGCGAGATCGCTCCCGCGATCAGCGCAGTCCGAACGTTTCGTAGCGCCAGGCGACGATCCATGCGCGCCCCTTTGTAACAGATCGGGACGCTGGCGGGACGCGCCGGGCTTGTATGTTCTGGACCGGGTATCGCCACCCGGACTGGATGTGAGCGAAATTTCCGAGCTCAGCGTGGGCGTTGACGTCGGCGGCACGAAGATTGCGGCCGCCGCCATTTCCGGTACCTCGGTGGTCGAGAGCCACGAGCGTCCGACTGTGCTCGATCCCGCGGCGATCGTCGGCGAGATCGAGGCCGCGGCGCGCGCGGTGATCGACGCCGCGCCCGGCCCGGTGGGCGCGGTGGGGGTGGGCGTGCCGTCGCAGGTGCACTTCGCCACCGGGCGCGTGATGGCGAGCGTGAACATCCCGCTTCAGGGGGTGGAGCTGCGCCAGGAGCTGGGCGCGAGGCTCGGCCTGCCCGTGTTCGTGGACAACGACGGCAACTGCGCCGCGCTTGCCGAGGCGTTCCTCGCGGAGGGCGGTGCCGCCAGGCACCTCGTGATGTACACGATGGGCACCGGGGTGGGCGGCGGCGTGGTGATTGACGGGCAGGTGTTCCGTGGCGCCACGGGCCTTGGCGCCGAGCTCGGCCATGTGGTGGTCCAGGCGGATGGGCCGGAGTGCCCGGGCAACTGTCCCAACCGCGGCTGCATGGAGGCGCTCTGCAGCGGCCTCGCACTCGAGCGCGACGCGACGGCGCTTGGGCGCGAGCGGCCGGATTCGCCGCTCGGCGAGATCGTCGCTTCGAAGGGCCGCGTGACCGGTCGCGACACCGTGGCGGCTGCCCGCGAGGGCGACCCAGATGCGTGCGCGCTGCTCGAGAAGCTCGGCACCTGGCTCGGCGTCGGGGTCGCGAACGCGATCAACACTTTCGAGCCCGAGCGGGTGGCGATCGGCGGCGGGCTGTCCGCGGCCGCCGAGTTCTTCTTCGACCGTGCCGTCGAGGAGGCGAGCTCGCGCGCGCTGCCCGAATCGCTCGCAAGCGTGCGGATCGCCATTGCGCGTGGAGGTCCCGCCGCTGGGGTAATCGGAGCGGGGCTTTTGGCCTCGCAGGAGTACGCACGGGCGACCCGGGATACTCAAACGGAAACCGCAAGCGAGGGAGTCCTATGACGACAACCCCCACCGACACCCGCGCGCTCGAAGAGCTGAGCGTCAACACGATCCGCACGCTGTCCATGGACGCTGTGCAGAAGGCCAATTCCGGCCATCCGGGCGCGCCGATGGCCCTCGCGCCGCTCGCATACGTCCTCTACACGCGGGTGATGAAGCACAGCCCAAAGAACCCCGAGTGGTTCGACCGCGACCGCTTCGTGCTGTCGGCGGGCCACGCCTCGATGCTGCTCTATTCGATTCTGTACCTCACGGGCTACGGGCTCGAGCTCGATGACTTGAAGAACTTCCGCCAGCTCGGGTCGAGGACGCCGGGGCATCCCGAGCGCCACGAGGCGCCGGGCGTGGAGATCACCACCGGTCCGCTCGGCCAGGGCGTGGGCAACGCGGTGGGCTTCGCGCTCGCTGAGCGGATGCTCGCCGCGCGCTTCAACCGCGACGGCCACGACATCATCGACCACCACACGTTCGCCATCGCGAGCGACGGCGACATGATGGAGGGCCTCGCCTCGGAGGCCTCGTCGGTCGCCGGCCACCTCGGCCTCGGCCGCCTGACGCTCTTCTACGACAACAACCACATCTCGCTCGACGGCCCCACGTCACTCTCCTTCAGCGAGGACGTGGGCGCGCGCTACGAGGCCTACGGCTGGCACGTGCAGGACGTGGGCGAGGAGATCACGATCGA
>JAICJR010000077.1 GCA_025928345.1 Thermoleophilaceae bacterium
CGAGGAGGGATCGCACCCTGTTTGCGTCGGCGCATAACCCAGAAGACCCGCGACCTGCAAGAGATCATGCGGCGTGCTGCATGCGGGTCATGATCTCGAGCGCCCCGTTCTTGTTCAGCGGCTCGTTCAGGTTTCCGCACTTGGGCGACTGCACGCACGATGGGCAGCCCGAGCGGCACGGACACTCGGCGATCAGCCGGCGAGCGTCGGCCACCAGCGTCTCGAACAGCGTGAAGCCGATGCGCGTGATCCCCACGCCGCCGGGATGGCCGTCGTAGATGAAGATCGTGGGCCGCCCGGTCTGCTGGTGGAACGCGGTGGAGAGACCGCCGATGTCCCAGCGGTCGCACATCGCGATCAGCGGCAGCACCGCGATCTGCCCGTGCTCGGCGGCATGGATCGATCCCTGCAGCACATCCAGCGGAAACTCCTCGTGCAAGAGCGGCTCGGGCAGCTCGTACCACAGCGCCTGCGTGATGAACTGCTGCTCAGGGAGATCGACCGGCAGGAGATCGAGCACCTCGTGGTCGGCCACGCGCTTCTTCTGGAACGCGATCACCTCCTCGGTGACGGACACGATGCCGAACGACAGCTCCACCCCCAAGACAGACCGCGTGTCGCGCGTCTGCTCGATCCAGGTGTCGGTCTCCTTCTTCGGCTGTGTGTACCAGTCGCCCGTGAACTTCTTGACGAGCGCGCGGCGGTTGCGCAGGTCGAGCTCCTCCACCTCGTACGCCTGGCCCATGTGCAAATAGACAGCGCCCGGGTGCACGGTGGAGAACGCGCGCGCCGCCTCCACGGTGCCGATGATCTGCCCGTCGCCGCCGTCCACGACGGCGAACGAGTCCATGCCCGCCGAGCGCAGCGACACGCGCCCGGCAGGGAAGCCCTCGCCGCGCGGGAGGTAGCGTCCGCCGCGCTCGCGCAGCTCGCCGCGCTGCACAAGCCGGTCCGCATACGCCTGCCAGCGCGGGCCGAGCGTCTCTGCGTCATGCGACGTGAGCGGCATCTCGTACGCCGCCGGCACGAGGTGCTGCATGTAGATCACCTCGGACTCGTGGTCGAGGATCGCCGACTCCACGGGCCGGTCGAGGAACTCTTCGGGGTGTCGGCAGAAGAACTGGTCGAGCGCGTCCTCGCCCGCCACGTACAGCGCGAGCCCGGGCGCACGCCGCCCTGCCCGGCCCCACATCTGGCGCAGGCTCGCCACGGTGCCGGGGAACGTGACGCAGATGGCGGCGTCGAGGTCGCCGACGTCGATGCCGAGCTCCAAGGCGTCCGTGGCCACCACGGCAAGCAGGTCGCCCTCGGCGAGCCGCTGCTCGATCTCGCGCCGCTGCAAAGGCGTGTAGCCCGCGCGGTACGGAGCGATGCGCTCGGCGAGATCGCCGAAGCCCTGGTCCTCGAGACGCAGCTTCGTGAACTTCTGGATCAGCTCCACGCCGCGGCGCGACTTCAAGAAGCAAATGGTCCGCACCTCGCGCTTCACGAGCTCGGTGAGCAGCCCCGCCGCCTCGCTCAAAGCGGACGCCCGCACGCCCTTGTCCTCATCCACGAGCGGCGGGTTCCACATCGCGATCTGGCGCTCGGCACGCGGCGCGCCGTCACGGTCCACGAGCCGGAATTCGAGCCCGGTGAGCTCCTCGGCCAGCTCGAGCGGGTTGGCGATCGTGGCGCTCGTGAGCATGAAGCGCGGCTCGGTGCCGTACGCGTTCGCCATCCGCCGCAGCCGCCGCAGCACGTTCGCCACCTGCGAGCCGAACACTCCGCGGTACACATGCGCCTCATCCACCACCACCCAGGCGAGGTTCGCCAGCACGTCGCCCCAGCCCGCATGGTGGGGCAGGATCCCGATGTGCAGCATGTCCGGGTTCGTGAGGATCAGGTTCGAGCGGTCACGTATGGCGCGGCGCTCCTCGCGCGGGGTGTCGCCGTCGTAGATCGCGTGGCGGAGGAACGGCATCCGCAGCTGTGACAGCTTGCGCGCCTGGTCCTGCGCCAGCGCCTTCGTGGGGTAGAGGTAGAGCGCGCGGGCGCGGGCGTCGGTGGCGAGCGTGTCCAGCACCGGCATGTTGAACGCGAGCGACTTGCCGCTCGCGGTGCCCGTGGTCACGATCGTGTGACCCGCGCGCGCGGCGGCCCACGCCTCGGCCTGGTGCGAATAGATCTCCTCCACACCACTCGCGCGCAGCGCTTCGAGCACCACGGGGTGGAGGTCGTCAGGCAGCGGCGCGAGCTCCGGCTCCCGGGCAGCGAGCCGGCTCGTTGTGACCAGCTGTTCCCCGGTGAGCACGCTTGCCCAAGGGCGCTCCTCGCTGACGATCGCCATAGTCTCGGACCCTAGCCACTTGCTCCGCTGCGTCTACACCGACCTCGATGGAACCCTGCTGGGGCGGGGCGCCTCGCTCTTCCATGACGCGGAGGGCGCGTTCACGCTGCTGCCCGCCCGCGCGCTCGAGGCCTGCTTCCGCGCGAACGTCGAGGTGGTGCTCAAGTCCGGCCGCCGGCAGGCGCAGGTGATGGAGGACGCGCGCCTGATGGGCCAGACCGCCTACATCTACGAGATGGGCTGCGGCCTCGTGATCGACGGCGAGGAGATGCTCCTCACCGGTGACCTCCAGCCGCAAAACGGCAAGACCGTCCACGACCTCATCGAGGAGTCCGGCGCCCCGCGCCTTCTGCTCGACACCTACAGCGGCAGGCTGGAATACCACTCGCCCTGGCACCTCAACCGCGAGATCTCGCACCTCTTCCGCGGCCTCGTCGACGCGAACGACGCGGACGCACTGCTCGAGCAGCACGGCCACGCGAACCTGCGCCTGGTGGACAACGGAGCGATCGCGCCCAAGGAGTCGCTCCAGAACCTCGAAGGCCCGCCGCGCGCCTACCACCTGATTCCGCGCGGAGCGTCCAAGGCCGACGCCGTGGCGCGCCACATGCGCGCCCGCGGCTACGCGCCGGAGGAGTGCATCGCGCTCGGCGACTCGCGCGAGGATCTAGGCGTGGCCGCAATCGTCGGCCGCTTCTTCCTCGTGGCGAACGGCGCTGAGAAGGACCCGGACATCCTTCGCGGCGCGCCACCCAACGTCGAGGTGACCGAGGGCCGCAACGGCGAGGGCTTCTACGAAGCGGTGATCAGGACGCTGGCTGGGGGTTAGCGCGGCGCTTGCGCTCGAGCAGCGCGGTGTCGGCGGCAGCCACGAGGTCCGCGCCCGACATCCAGTCGAGAAGGGTCGCGTGCCCGCACGTCACGGTGAGCGGAGTCTCGTCCGGCCGCGCGCACGAGCCCGCCACGTGGCTCTCGATCCGGGAAGCCACCTCGAGCGCCGCGAGCTCGGGCGTGCCGGCCAGCACCACCACGAACTCGTCGCCGCCCCAGCGGAAGCACATGTCCGCGCCGCGCAGCTCGTCGCGCAGGGCGTCGGCCACCTGGCGCAGGCAGTCGTCACCCGCGAGGTGGCCGTGCACGTCATTGATCTTCTTGAAGCTGTCCAGATCGAAGAGCAGCAGGCTGAGCGGCTCGCCGCCGCGTCGCGACCGCGCGATCTCGGTGGCCATCGCCTCCTCGAACGCACGGCGATTGCCGAGGCCCGTCAGCGGCTCGACGCGCGCCAGCTCGTTCGCCCGCGCCTCACTCTCCTGAGTGTCAGCCCGATGCTGGCGGATCTGCCACATCACGCCGAGGATGAAGACCGCGGCGAGAGCCCAGAGGCCGAGCTCGGTGATGAGGTCGCCGACCATCGGACCGGACACATGACCCAGCTCCGGCACCACAGCCAGGAGCGCGAGCACGGAGAGGAAGACCGTGAAGCGCGCGGGGGTGTGGACCGCGGCGGCGGTGCAGATCATGAACGGGTAGAGCTCGTGGTACGGGGCGGGCAGGCCGCCCGCGAGCCACTGCGCAGCCACGATGTTCGCGAGGCCGAGGTATGCGGTGAGAAGCAGCGTGTCGCGCGTGATCCGCTCGGGCCGGCGCATCAGGATGTTCATCCAGATCCCGGTCGCCAAGCTGAGCGCGCCGATCACAGCCCAGCCGGAGACGCCGATCCGCGCGGTGGGCGGGTAGAACGGCATGAGCCCGTAGCCCACGGCGGCGCCGAGCACCCAGCCGCCCTTCGACGCTTTTACCGCCAGCGCCAGGTCGAAGCCGCGCGTGGCCTTCTCGTCCGAGAAGAAATCGCGCAACATCCGCCAAGGCTTCACCCCCGCCGCAGTCATACAGACGGGAGATCGACCCCGAAGGGGCCGGCTTGAGGCGAAATCAGGCTGCTGAAGGCTGCGCCGAGCGCAGGAAGTCGAGCACCGCGGCGTTGAAGTCCTCGGCGCGCTCGAGGTTGAGGCCGTGTGTGGCGCCCTCGATGATCGTGAGCTTGGCGTTCGGGATCAACTCCGCCAGCTCCTTCGACTTCCACGCGGGCACCAGCATGTCGTGCTCCGCGCCGATCACGTGCACAGGCATCTTCAGGCTCGGCAGCCGCTCCCGCGCCTCGTGCCGGCCGGTGGCCTCGGCCTGCCGGGCGAACGCGTCGGGCTTCTGCGGGTGCGGGTTGGCGAGCATCTGCTGGCGCAGGAACGTGATGCGCTCGGTCTCCTCGAACAGCGGCTCTGAGAAGCAGAGCAGCATCATCTGGTCGATCTGCTCCTCGTAGGAGCGGCGGTGGACGTCGGCGGCCATCATGCGACCCGCCTTGCGGCCATAGGCGCCCGCGCCCGCGAACGTGATGGCGAGCGTAAGCGTGCGCACGCGGTCCGGCCAGCCGAGCGCGATCTCCTGCGCCACCGCGCCGCCCATCGAGGCGCCCACCAGGTGGAAGCTCTCGAGCTCAAGCTCGTCGGCGAGCGCGATCGTGTCGGCCGCGAGGTCCGTGATCTCGTACGAGCCCTCCGCGTATGACGACTGGCCGGAGTCGCGGTTGTCGAACGTCACGACCTTGAAGTGCTCCGCCAGCGGCTCCACCTGGAGCGCCCAGGCCAGGTGGTCCGCGCCCAGGCCCATGACCATGAGGAGAGGCTCGCCCTCACCTTTCACCTCGTAATAGAGGCGCTGTCCATTTGCCTCTGCGAACGGCATCGCGGGCGGAGCCTACCCGGCAAGGGCTTCTTTGAACGCGGCCTCCGCGTCGGCGCCGTGCACGGCGAACACCACTCGCTCGAGCGAGCGCGCCTCGTGGGCGCGCGTCGCGTCCACCATCAGGCGCGCGGCCTCGTCTAGCGGGAAGCCCCCCACGCCGGTGCCGAACGCCACGAGCGCGAGCGAGCGGCAGCCCAGCTCATCGGCCTTCGCGAGCGTGGACTCAGTCGCGCGCCGGATGATGTCGGCCGAGGTGGGGCCGCCCAGCTCCATGGTTGCGGCGTGGATCACGTAGCGCGACGGCATGTCGCCCGCGGTGGTCTCCACCGCCTCGCCCAGGCCGATCGGCGCCTTCTCCTCGGACTCGCGCTCAACCTCGGGACCGCCGGCGCGGCGGATCGCCCCGGCCACGCCACCGCCGTGCATGAGCTGCGTGTTCGCGGCGTTGGCGATCGCGTCCACATCGAGCTTCGTCACATCGGCTTGAAGGACCTCGAGCTCCACGCCCATATTCTCCCCACATGGCCCCTCGCGCAGAAGCCACGGTGATCGACGCCGGCGGGCGCGACCTGCGAGTGACGAGCGGCGACCGCGTGATCTTCCCGAAGACCGAGCGCACGCCGGAGTTCACGAAGCTCGACATCGTGAAGTACTACCTGGCTGTCGAGGACGGGATCATGCGCGCCGTCGAGCGGCGGCCGACCACGCTCGAGCGCTGGCCGAAGGGCGTGTTCCCCGGCATGACCCTCTCCACGCGCGACAAGGGAGGCGGCGACGCCTTCTATCAGAAGCGCGTGCCCAAGGGAGCGCCTGATTACCTGCAGACGGCGCGCATCCAGTTCCCATCCGGGCGCTTCGCGGACGAGATCTGTCCCACCGAGATCGCGGTGGTGGGCTGGGCCGCTCAGATGGGCGCGATCACCTTCCATCCCTGGCCCGTTCGCAGCGACGACGTGGACCATCCCGATGAGCTTCGCCTCGACCTCGACCCTCAGCCGGGCACGGACTTCGCCGACGCGGTGCGCGTGGCGGCCGAGGCGCGCGCGCTGCTCGGCGAGCTGGGCTACACGGGCTTCCCGAAGACCTCGGGCGGGCGCGGCGTGCACATCTACGTGCGCATCGAGCCGCGCTGGAGCTTCACCGACGTGCGCCACGCCGCGATCGCGTTCGGCCGCGAGCTGGAGCGGCGGATGTCGGGCGAGGTCACCACGAGCTGGTGGAAGGAGGAGCGCGGCGAGCGCATCTTCATCGACTACAACCAGAACGCGCGCGACCGCACGATCGCGTCCGCCTACAGCGTGCGGCCGAAGCCGGGAGCGCCGGTGTCCGCGCCGCTCACATGGGAAGAGCTGCCCGACGTCGCGCCGGAGGACTTCAACGTGGCGACCATGCCCGCGCGCTTCGCCGACGTGGGCGACCGGCACGCCGCGATCAACGACGTCGCGCATTCGCTCGAACCCCTGCTCGAGCTGTACGAGAGATTCGAGTCAGAGGGCCACGGCGACATGCCGTATCCGCCGGACTATCCGAAGATGCCCGGCGAGCCGAAGCGCGTTCAGCCGTCTAGGGCGCGGAAGGAATAGGCAGCCTGTGCTCCTGCAGGTCGATCCCGGCCTGCACGAGCGGCGCCTCGTGGCCACGCGGGCCGATCAGCGAGACGGCCACGTTCCACTTCACCGGCAGGGTGACCACCGGCATGCCGGTCATGTCCCATAGCGCGGTGAGGGCGATCATCGGGTCGCCCGGGCCGCCGGCGTGCCCGCGGTCGTAGCCGGGGCCCCGGCCGTACGGCGTGATCGGCAAGGTGGGCTCGAGCAAAAGGTCCACGCCGTTCGCCTCAAACCACTGCTCCCAGGCGGCGGTGCCCTCCGCCCGCCGGCGCTGCGCGCCCATGTACGCCTGCGCGTCGGTGAAGTTCCGTGCCACCTCGACGAACTCGGCGATGGCGGGGCGGTAGCGCTCGTGACGGTCGCTGAACTGTGAGTGGAGCTCCCACACGTCCCCGAACAGCACGGCGCTGAGGTCGTCCCAGTCGAACGTCCACGGCGAGGGAAGCTCGACCACGCGCGCGCCGAGCTCCTCGCACGCGCGCCGCGCGGAGTCGAACGATGAAGCCACCTCGTCCTCCACCTCCATGCCGTGCGGGCGGTCGCTTAGCGCCACCGTCACGCCCTCGAGCGGGCGCGGGCCGGGACGAGCGGACAGAGCCAGCTCCCCCATCGGAGCCGGCGGCGGCATCAGCGCGCTCGGCTCCGGGCCGGCCTCTGCAAGAGCGCCGAGCAGCGCCGAGCAGTCGGCCACCGTGCGCGCCATCGGCCCGACATGGTCGAGCGACGCCGCGAGCGGCACCACACCGGCGATCGGGATGCGGCCGTGCGTGGGCTTGATCGAGCTCACGCCACAGCAGGCGGCGGGGATGCGCAGCGAGCCGCAGGTGTCGCTGCCGAGAGCAGCCGGCACCATGCGTGCCGCGAGGGCGGCGGCGCTTCCGCCGCTCGACCCGCCGGCCACGCGGTCGAGCGCGTGGGGGTTGCCCACCTGGTCGGTGGTACCGCCGGCCGCGAACTCGTGCGTGTGCGTGTGCCCGACCGGCACCATCCCCGCCTCGCGCAGACGCGTCCATGCCACGGCGTCCTCTTCGGCCACATTGCCCTCGAGCACGCGGCTCGACGCGGTGAGCGGCAGACCCTTCATCCCGTACAGGTCCTTCAGCGCGAGCGGTATACCGCACACGAGCGGAGCGGCCTCGCCCTCGCGCGCCAAGCGCTCGTCCGCAAGACGCGCGTGCTCGCGCGCGAGCTCGGGGTAGAGGCGCACCCATGCGTTGATGGCATCGGGCGAGCCGTCAAATGACGGCTCGCCGCCGTTCACCTCGTCGATGCGACGCAGGCACGCCTCGGTGAGCTCCACCGACGACAGCTCGCGCGCGCGTAAAAGACCGGCGGCGTCGAGCAGCCCGAGGTCGGCGGGCGCGGGTCCAGACATGCCGGTAAAGCTAACCGGCTGCCCGGGCCCGCGCCCGCTCCCCGGCTCAGCGCAGACGCACCGCTTGCGTGATGGTGGTGGCGCCGTGCCGGCTCGTGGCGATCACGAGCGTGATGCGAGCGCGCCCGCGACGCACGCGGCCGACCGTGCGCAGCGTGAGCGATGCCCGGCCGTGGCGGATCCGGCCGTGCCCGATCGCCGCGATCCGCGAGCCGCGCGAGAGCATCGCGCGGACGGTCGCCGTCTTCGCGCTCGCCGACCTCACCTTGCAGTGGATCTTCTTGCCCTTGAGCTTGCAGCTCACCTTCACGCTCTTGCCGCGCGGACCGCGCGGGCCGCGGTCGCCCTTCGGGCCGGGGGGACCAGGAGGACCCTGCGTTCCCTGTGGACCCGCGTTCGCCGGCTGCTCGACGAAGCGCGTGGTGACGGTGCGAGTGTCGCCGTTCGCGTCCGTGACCACCCACGTCGCTCTGTACGTGCCGGGCGTAAGCGCCGGCACGGCCACGCCGGAGCTCTTGTTCACGTTGCTCGACGTGAACACGGGCGCTCCGCCGCTCTGAGGAGCGATGCTGAGCGACACGGCGTCCGGCACCGCGAGCACCGAGTTGCTCGCGCCGGGCAGCCCGGGATCGGCCAGCGCGGTGAACGCGCCGTAGACCGTCTCGGCCTCGAGCGGCGAGGTGTCCTCCACGTCCGGCACCTCGGTCTTCGTCTGGCCGCCGCTGCGGTCATCGGTCTGCTCGATGTCGGTCGCGTCGAGCCCTGCCGCACGACCGTTCGGCGGGCAGATCGTGCCGCTGCCGGCCGGCCCTGGGCCGCCGGGCGGGTCCAGCACGCCCGCGCTGCTGCTGGTGCTTGGCCCGATCGTGAACGGGCCGTAGTAGTCACTTGCCTCGCACGTGCCGCCGCTCACCGTCGTCTGCTCGCCGGTGAGATCCACGCGCAGGTGCGCGACGTGGAGGGTGCTGAGCACCCGCGATGCGGAGTTCCGCAGCGTCACCGTGTCGCCGCCGGTGAGCGCCGGGGAGCCGGAGAACGCCGCGGTCAGCTCGCCACTGCCGTCCGCGTTCGCGCCGGCCACCGTTCCTCCGCGACTCCGCGTGAGCGTGTAGTGGTCGCCCGGAACGAGCCCGCTGCAGCTCGCCCGCCCGAGCTCGAGGTTCGCGCTGCAGACCGGGAAACCGCCGAGGAACCCATCCGGCGTGGAGGAGTCGGGTTCGCCGACGGGCACGGTGAGGTCCACGAGGCCGCCGTTGAGGTTGTCGGCCGAGAAGCCGCGGTTGTCGTTCGTACTCAGCGTCACCGTGTCCGCGTTCGTAATCGGCGATCCAACCGCGGTGTCGGATGAGTCGGTCTCCGTGTCGCAGGCGCCCGTGGGCTGTGAGCCCGAGTTCAAGTTCAGCGTGGACACGCCAGTCTGGAAGCACGGGAAGTACAGGACGTCATTGCCGTCAGACGTGATCGCCGTTGCGGTATCGAGGTCGCCCCAGCCGGTCCACCCGGCCTCCTCGAACGGGTTGCCGCCATTGCCGGTGAGGATCTCCGCGTCCGGCGGAGCGCCGGTCTGGCCCTGGTTGTAGGACACGCCGATGATGTCGCGGTCGTCCCCGACGGCGTGCGACAGGCTCACGGTCCACGAGCCATCGCTCGCGCTGGACGTGGTGCTCGCCGATGAGACGAGCGTGCCCGCGCGGATCAGGTCCACGTCCACGTTCACCGCGTGGTTCGAGCCGATGTTGCCGCTCACCGTCGTCGAGAACTGGTTCATGTTCACCTGGGCGAGCGGTAGCGCCGAGGCGGTCTGGGTCGTGCGCTGCACGCAGCCGCCGTCGTCGTTCGACCACATCTCCTGGAGCAGGAAGTCGGAGCTGTTGATCTCCTGATTGAAGTCGGCGCCGTTCGCGGCCTGCCCGAGTATTGGCCCCACCACCGGCCCGAACTCGCACTTGTCCGCAACCTCGAAGCCGTTCGGATCCATCCAGCCCGTGCCGAGCGGATCGGTCATCGCCTCCACGGTCTCGTGGCCGGACACGTCCATCTGGATCTCGGCGTCCGGGTTCCCGTTCGGGAACGTGGCGTCGTCGGGCAGCGTTCCCTCGACCTCGGGGTCGGGCAGGTTGGCGTAGATGGTCGTGCCGTGCCCGAGATCCGACAGCGAGTGGTAGCCGCCGAATGCGTTCGTGGCGCACGCGCCCGGCAGGATGCACGTGTCCACGTCCTGCGGCAGGTAGACCATGTACAGGTCCGAGAGACCGCGGTGGAGGGTGCCGCCGCTCGTCTGGATCACGTGGTCCACCTCGGCCTGGACCTGATGGTCGGTGAGGCAGGTGGGGATGCCGTTTACCGACGCGCAGTTGTCGGTCGTCGGGAAGTCATTCGCGTCGTTGATCGTGTCGACCGAGATGTTGTACTGGCCGGGACCGTTCGAGTCGCCGAACTGCGGCAGCACCGAGAAGATGTTCGTCGTGGTGCCGCTGTCGGCGGCCACGTCGTTGAAGAAGCCCACGATGTCGGACTCGTAGTTCGCGTCGTGGTACTGGAAGCCGGTGGGCTTCCAGAAGATGAGGTGCACAGTCACCCCGCCGCTCATCACCGGGCCGCCGTGGTACACCACCGGCGTCTGGCTGCCCGCCGCCGGGTCCTGAACGCCGTGTATCGGGATGATCCCCAGCGCGTTCCCCTCGCGCGCCTTCAGTGTCGAGATCTTCGCGGACGCGGACGGCGCGAACGCCACCGCGAATACGACCACCAGAGCAGCGACCAGCGCACGGCGGAATGCCATGACTTACCTCCGTGTGAGCGATGTGGACTCCGCGCGCCTGCGCTGGACCAAAGCGCGGCTCGCGGAGCGCACGGTACTGCCCTCGCGCCAAAAGCGCAAGACCCTTGGCACGGTTTGCGCTAGTGAACGAGCCGAACCGTCACACGCTTCGTGCGCGCGTTGCCGCTCGGGTCCTTCGCGGTCACGGTCACGTGCGCGACGCGTGTGCGGTGGTGGCTCATAGCGTGGCGCAGCTCGCGCAGGCCGCGCTTGGTCAGCCGCAGCTTGAGCTTCACGCGCTGGCCGGATGCAGCGTGGCGGGTGGCGCGCTTGAAGCGGATCACAGCCGCCTTGCCGCCCGTCCGCACGGTCGCCGTGGCGCTGACGGTGGCCACCTCGTTCACATGGGCGGAGACGCTGATCGAATGCGTGCGAAGCACCCGCTGACGCCTGCGCTCGCCGAGTGACACAGCGGGAGCGGTCGTGTCCTTCACGATGACGGGCGGCGGGCTCGGCGTGCCGCCGCCCGGCGGCGGCAGCGGTGTGGTGGGATCGATCCGCAGGAGCTTGCCGAGCAGCACGCCGAGGTTCTGCGCGTTGTTGGAGGGGTCGTTGCTGCTCCCGCCGTCGCCCGTGGAGATGTACAGGTAGCCGTCGGAGCCATAGTTCATCTGGCCGCCGTAGTGATTCTGGAACGTGGGGTGCGGGATCGTGAGCACGTTCACCTCTGTGGCTGGGTCCACGACGTTCGGGTTCGTGCTCGAGCGGTTGAACTGGTCCACGCGGATGTTGCCGCTCTTGTCCGTGTAGTAGACGTAGAGGCGTCCGGTGGTGGCGTAGTCCGGCGGGAACGCGATGGTGCTCATCCCCTGCTCGGTCGAGGTGGACACCTGGGTATGGATGTCCAGAAACGGCGTGGGCTGCATCACGCCGTCCACCATCACGCGTACGTCACCGGAGCGCTCGACGATGTAGAGGCGGTGCGGGTCGCTCGCCGGCGAGATCGCGTACATCGGCATGTCGAGCCCGGAGGCAACCGGGTCCAGATGGAGTGTCGTGCCGCCTTGCAGCACGAGGCGCGACACGGTGCCGTCAATCAGCGACACCGGATAGATCGCTCCGTCCGACCCGAGGCCGAAGGCCACTGGGCCGTCCATGTGAATCCCGCTGTCATCGCCGGGCGGCGTCGTCCCGCTCTGGGGATTCGAGGGGTCGAGCGTCGTGGTCATCAGCTCGCCGTCGTAGAAGTCCGAGTAGAGGTACTGGCCGTCGAACGAGCCGAGCGCGGGATCGCGGATGATCACCCCGCCGGTGACCGCATGCGGGCTGGGCCGCGTGTCGTAGGTGAGCGCAGGCGCAACCGTCGATGCGAATGTCAGGCTGTCGCAGTTCATATCGCTGCCCGCGCTCACGCCGGCATCGGAGCCCTCGAAGCAATCCCAGCCGAAGTTCGCGGCGGCGAGCTGCGAGGCCGGCACCCGGTCCACCTCCTCGTGAGCGTCCTGCCCAACGTCGCCGATCACGATGTCGTGCGTCTGGCTGTCGAACGACCAGCGGAACGGATTGCGCAGCCCGTACGCGTAGATCTCAGGCCGCGCGCCGGCCTGCTCGACGAACGGGTTGTCCGGCGGCACGGTGTACGCGTGCGCGGACGCGGGAACGAGGGCCGCGGCCAGCAGCCCCAGGAGGACGGTACGGCGAGTCACTGGCTCGAAAGTACCGTGCCTGACACCGATTCGCCATAGCCCGGATGAGGCTTTACGATCCGGCGCGTGGAGCTGTCCTACACGCACGGGGCGGCGGGTACGCCGCTCATCGGCGAGACGATCGGTGCCAACCTCGAGCGCACCGTCGGGCGCTTTTCGGACGCGGAGGCGGTGGTGTCGCGCCACCAAGGTATCCGTCTCACGTACGCCGAGCTGAACGAGCAAGCGGACCGCTTGGCGCGCGCGCTAATGGCGATCGGGCTCGAGCCAGGCGACCGCCTCGGCATCTGGAGCCCCAACTGCGTGGAGTGGGTGGTACTCCAGTTCGCCACCGCCAAGGCGGGCGTGATCCTCGTGAACATCAACCCCGCCTACCGCACGTCCGAGCTCGAGTACGCGCTGAGGCAATCCGGCTGCCGCGTGCTCGTGGCCGCCTCCGAGTTCAAGGGCTCGGACTACGCGGCGATGGTGGAGGAGGTGCGCGGCAGTCTCCCCGCGCTCGAGCGCACGGTCTTGCTCGGCACGAGCGGCTGGGACGAGCTGCTGGCGGAGGCGGGCGGCGTGTCCGAGGGCGATCTACAAGAGCGCGCCGCCGCCCTCCAGTTCGACGACCCGATCAACATCCAGTACACGAGCGGCACCACCGGCTTCCCGAAGGGGGCGACGCTCAGCCACCACAACATCCTCAACAACGGCTTCTTCATCGGCGAGTTCTGCGGCTACAGCGAGGTCGATCGCGTCTGCATCCCGGTGCCGTTCTACCACTGCTTCGGCATGGTTCTCGGCACTCTCGCCTGCACCACGCACGGCTCCTGCGTGGTGCTGCCCGACGCGGCGTTCGAGGCGCGGTCGGTGCTCGAGGCGGTGGAGGCCGAAGGCTGCACGAGCCTCTACGGCGTCCCGACGATGTTCATCGCCGAGCTCGAGCATCCGGACTTCGGCAGCTTCGACTACTCCACGCTGCGCACCGGGATCATGGCCGGCTCGCCGTGCCCGGTGGAGGTGATGCGCAAGGTGATCGAGCGCATGCACATGAACGAGGTGACCATCTGTTACGGCATGACGGAGACCTCGCCGGTGTCCACGCAGACGGGAGCGGACGATCCCGTGGAGCGCCGCGTGTCCACCGTCGGCCGCGTGCACCCGCACGTGGAGGTGAAGATCGTCGACCCGCTCAGCGGGCAGGTGGTGCCGCGCGGTGAGCCGGGCGAGCTCCTCACGCGCGGGTATTCGGTGATGCTCGGCTACTGGAACGACCCGGAGCGCACCGGCGAGGCGATCGACAGCGGGCGCTGGATGCACACCGGCGACCTCGCGACGATGGACGACGAGGGCTACGTGAACATCGTCGGCCGCTCCAAGGACATGATCATCCGCGGCGGCGAGAACGTGTACCCGCGCGAGATCGAGGAGTTCCTCTACACGCACCCGGACGTGTCGGACGTCGCCGTGATCGGCGTGCCGGACGAGCGCTTTGGCGAGGAGATCATGGCCTGGGTGCAGCTGCGCGAGGGCGCGAGCGCATCAGCCGACGACCTGCGTGACTACTGCCGCGACAAGATCGCCCACTATAAGGTGCCGCGCTACGTGAAGGTCGTCGACGAGTTCCCGATGACGATCACCGGCAAGGTGCAGAAGTTCAAGATGCGCGAAGCCGCCGTGGAGGAGCTGGGACTTCGGGAGGGTGCGACGGCTTAGGTCGGAGGCCAGAGGCCAGAGGCCAGAGGAAACATCCCTCTGACCTCGGACCTCAGACCTCAGACCTCCTACGGCGCGTTGCGCGCCGCTCGGATTGCGGCCACCCACGTCGCGCCGTCGGGCGAGCCATACCCCGTCGTCTCGTCCCACCCGCTCGTGGTGGGCAGCCCCGGGACCGGGCCGGGCGTGACCGCCGCGCCGTCGCCGTTGTAGCTGAACAGCTGGTTGTTCACGAGCTGTCCGCTCACGGCGGTCCCGAACGTCTGCGGGACGACGTC